>REAP01000066.1 GCA_004294385.1 Oscillatoriales cyanobacterium
TGCTCGTCAAGGACACCCTGCTGTCAAACATGGAACTATGAGTTTAGAAACCTTCGCCGATCTCTCCCATGCTCTCGGAACACTGCGACGAGATACTACGGGTGCAATTGATAAAGCGTTGGATGAGCAGAATTTAGAGCGACGTATCGCATTAACCACGCCACATATGATGATTTTGCCATTTGCGATCGCATCCAGTGACTTAGTGGCTGCTGTGCCCCGTCGCATTGCGCTTCGTTTTGCAACGGTCTGCAATTTAACGATTTTTGAGCTTCCAGTCAAAACGAAACCGTGGATGGTATCAATGCTATGGAGTGCATTGAGCGATCGAGATGCAGCTAATTATTGGTTACGCAATGCGATCGAAACGATTTCTCAAAACATTGAGAGAATCTAAGAACGCCTTTAATGATTCAAGAATTTGTCAATAACAACTTTCGGGGATTGTTCGGCACTAAGTATTGCGGTAGTTAATCTGATTAGAACATTTTGAGTGAGTAGAGCTCTACCCCAGAGCGGTTAGAGCTTTACGGAAAACAATCTTGTCCTCGCCCGCCTTGTAGAACTCGCGGATTCGTGCTTCCTCGTCGTAACCACTCTTGCGGTAGAACGATCGAACGTACTCGAAGCTCTCCAGTCCCGACGTTTCCACCAGCAGCACACGCTCGCCACGCTGGGCTAACATCTGTTCGACGTGGGCTAGCAGTGCTGCACCGCGTCCTTGCCGCTGACGATCGGGGTGGACGGCAATTAGATATAGATTCCACGTCCCCTCGGTCATTCGTTCCGGCGCAACATAGGCGACCCCCACCAGCCCGTCGTCATGGGCGAGTTCTTCGGTCTCGTGCGGCTCGAATCCAATTGCCTCAACTAAGGCGATTAATGCGGGCGTATCATCGGGCGCGATCGGGCGAATCATAGCAAACTCCGTGGGTATGCAAATCTAGGCAGATTTCTGAAACAGTTTAGACGCAGCACCTCTCAAAATGTGCGGTATTAGCTTTGGTCCCGGCAAGAATACAATCCCTAACTGTTGCATTAATCCCAGTGCATCGCCCTGGCCCCAATGCTCCGCGATTTTGCCGTTTTCGACTCGATCGATGTGCATAACCGCCAAGCTGATTTGTTTGCCCGTTGGCGGCAAACCTTGAAATTCTCCGAGGTGTGTTGCTGTGAATGTTCCGCACGTCACCACTTTATCACCTGCAACTAGGACTTCATCAAAAACGTGTTTACCCTGACTGAAAGCTAGATAAAACGACATCCCGAACTGCTTAAACTCCTCCCCGTTTAATGGCTTTGGCATTCCGGCCATGCGAGCAATAAAATTCGGCGCTAATAGTTCTAAGGCTTGTTCCATTTTGCGATCGTCAAAAGCTTTGTATAACTGGAGAACGATTTCTTTGTTTTGGTCATTCAGCATACATAACTTTATTTTGAACTAAATTGTAAAGCTTTGTTAGGCAAATTATACCGCATTGAAAAGCGATCGCACCACTGGTAATTTTGAAGTATTGGGTATTGCATAATTGCGATCGCAAGCTAACAATGAAGTTGAGATGCAGCTAGTAAACAGGGCTATGAACTCGATCGCTGAAGTGTTGCAGCACCAAAGGTGGCATTGAACTTACGGCACCAAATTGCCGCCGAAGCAAAATCTTCTGAGTTGATGCTGGCAGGAATCACATAGCTTTGAGCACCGCTGTATGACTTGAGTGTTGCGATGAACACATAGTCCCCTTTCTTGATGGGATAGGCTGGGGGAACTGTCGAGCCAATGACATCGGGCGATTTGTGCAAAATCACGACCAAATCAGGACCAGTTGAGGTTTGAAATGCTCGATCGAGTTCCAGAATGCGCTCATCCCCTTTCTGGACAATGCGGGCAGTGCCTTTCGTGGGGTGTTCGCCATCGACAAAAGTGCCAGATCTTAGAACTTTTGCGGCTTGAGCCATTGCGGGTGTCGTCGCTGGCCCAGTTGGAGGGGAAGCTGCCACAGGCGTTGGCGTTGTTTCAGAAGTGCCGGATGACGCAATAGCAGTTCGATCGCCAGCGGTTTTGGTGCAGGCGATCGCAATTGTTGACACAAAGGTAATACTAGCAAAGTTGAAATAGCGGCGTTTCATAAAAAGCTTCCTCCTTAAAACATTAAACTCCCCGGAAACCGATCGCAGTTTCCATAGCATCGCGAGGACTGGGGTTAACTAATTCTCGATTTATTTTAGCCTCATATAGGTTGCCAATAAAACCCAAGACAATCCCCACAAACAACAAACTTCCCCCTAAATATTGAGCTAAAGTAGGAGCTTCCCCTAAAATTAAATATCCCATAACTATAGCTGCAATTGGATTCAATAAACTGGCTAAATTGAGTTCCGTTGAAGTCGCATTTTTTAAACCAGCCAACCAACATAATTGACCCATGACGACAATAACCGCCGCATAGACTATCATCCATTGCCAAAGAAAAGGAGATAACACTTCTGCAAAATGGTTTGGCCCGTAAAGGAGATTAGCCAATAGGAAAAAAATCACCGTCCCCAGAATATTGCGATAAATCGTAAAAATTCCCAAGGGAATCGATTGTAATTGCAGTTTACCAACGACGGTAGCAATGGAACCAATGATCGCTGCGATCGCCACACAAATTTCTCCTATTCCAATTTGAAATCCAGCCATCGTCATCATCGGCCCTGAACTCCCTAAAAAAGCAGTCACTATCACCCCAGCCAAGGAAACCAGAGCCCCTGCACTTGCCCAAAAATTGACCCGCGAACCCAACAGCCAAACACCCAACACCAGGGTTAAAATTGGTTCGATACGCCCAATTAACACGATATTAGTAATATTTGTCTGTCCGAGGGCTTGAAAAATTAACGCTCTTGATGAAAAATTAGAGTCATTAACCCCAAAGCACAGATATTACCCACAAATAAGACATTGCAGAGTGAGATAGGATTTCTGCCATTGATCGCATGATCTTGTCCAATTTCAACGATTTTACGAGTGACAGAATTAGAAGCAGCAAAAATCAATACAGCAATGCCAAGATAAATCGGGGTAGGAACTTGAATTAAACTTTTATGTACTTTAGTGGCAAGTTTCATGCTCTTTATTGATTGGGATTTTATGACACAAAGATTAGCTTAAGGTGATGCCTTTTCATAGCCAATCTGGGGGGCAGAATAAATAGAGATAAATACAGCATCTTCGCTATTTTCATTCACAGCCCCATGAATCTGATTTTTTTCTGCGATCGCAACTTCACCAGCATTCAAGCTTTGGCTTTGACCATTGCCTAAATAATACGTCAAAGCACCCCGGAGCATCACCCAAGTATCTTGTCCATCGGGGTGACAATGAGCTTGCACAATTTGGCCTGGCTTGACTCCCCAAATAGCGATGCTAGCATTTTCAGTCTGAATAATTTCAGTCACCGTAGCGGCTTCATTGGAGAAACGCACATCAGCTTCTAGGGGGAAAATTCTGGATTTCATCATTGTAAAATCACCGTTTTATTTTGGTTGGGGACAGGTTTTATTGGTAAAATCACATTTATAAATATACTGTTCTTGCCAATGGAGGGGAATTTCTAGTAAATCTCTTGCACCAGTCATTCCCTGACCGATAAAGAACAGGAGAGCCAAACAATTGAGAATGATATGAACCCGGCGCCAGCGATTTTGTCTATCCTGATAAATATCTTGAACAATCGCCACTGAAAAAATCATCAATAAAGCGGCTGTAATACCGTAGTAATAATGGGAAACAAACCATTCATTATCCCGACGAAAGATTTCTGGCTGAAACCCTAAAACAATCAATCCCATGCCCGTAAAAGTGGCAAAAATGCCTCGCCACAGTTTAACTCTTGCCTTAAATAATAGTGTGAAAGAAGCAATGGTTAACAGGAAAATGGCGATCGCAAAAAAGACTCGAAAGGGTGCTTTGGTCAGCGTATCGTTACTGAGCATTTTTGAGAAAATGGGATAGGCCATTCCCAGTAGGGCAACCCCTACCACCGAGCCACTCAACCAATTACCGATCGCTACGTGCTCAGAACCTACTACTGGCGGAATTTTGCTTTTTTGTCCATCGGCGACTTGCAGACGACGCTGACGGGTGAGTAGGGCGCGATTCACCACCATTCCAATTAAAGGAAAGACGACGATAATGGCGATCGCCGGATGTAATAAAGCCAAGGTATCTTGAAGTTCCATGTTAAAGATCCATTAATGAACGATTCAGGGACAATCAAAATCAATTTGTACTAAGCAGCCACAAACAGAGATAGTAAAATGGCGATCGCATCGGCGGGTTCATAACGCTTAGTATAGTCAACATCGAGATGAGCTAGGGCAATATGACGACGGCGATCGATGATGAAAGTTGCAGGAACAGGTAACAGCCAATCTTCTGTCCCGTTGTAATCTGGGAGAGCGTGACCCAGTTCGCTATAAAGTAACTTAAGGCGATCGGGAATTTCAAAGACAACACCATAATCGCGGGAAACCTGACAACCAATATCACTGAGGACATCAAAGGAAAGCGCATTTTTAAGGGCTGTTTTTCGGGAAGCATCAAGCGTTTGTGGAGAAATAGCTAAAACCGAAGCTCCTAAGGCCTGAATTTTGGGTAATAGCTTCTGATAAGCCCGTAATTCTAGATTACAATAGGGACACCAACCCCCAAAATAGAAGCTGAGAATAACGGCTCCTTGATTTAATCTATCGTACAGACTAATCTGCTGACCGTCAGTATTTTGTAGCACAAAATCGGGGGCTTCATCGTCAATTCTCAAGGCTCTTCGGTTTTGAAATTCCTTCACTAAAGCTTGGGTTGCTCCTTGCATGATTGCCGCTTTCTCAGGGGGAAACTTTGTCAAAAATTCCCGTTTAAATTTAGAGAGTTCAAGTTGTAAATTCACAGGATTTTCCTATAAATATATAGGAAATTTACCCTCACACTCCATCAGCAAGGGAAAAGACAAATTACTTGACTTCATTGGCTGCAAACATCGGCACTCTACCTTTTTTAACTGCTACAACGACATCAAAAGTTGCACAGTAGGAAAAGGTGACATCGTTGGCTTTGTTGTAGAGATTGACCACCATGCCTGCTCCACCTGGTTGTACTCCTAATGGTAACAAATCGCCATAGAAAAATCGTCGTAATTGGTCGCCACTACCAACTTGTCCTTTACTTTTAGTGATGCTCTCGATCTTTTGCTGAACCGTCATTTCCGGGGCTGCGATCGCCGTATTTTGGAATTGGGGTACAAAGCTATGTACAGCCACATCTCCCGCACTGATAACGCTAGCGAGGGCTAGGGGAGCGAACAGAGGACTGAGGAATTTGAGTTTTAACATCTGCGTTTTTGGGGTGAGAACGGTTGATGAGACTATCCTCGTCTATTTCAATTTGTTTGAGAAGCAGGCAAAGTAGAATATACTATATGCCATTTTGGAATAGGTGCTGTATGGATCGAATTGCGTGTATGCAAAGTTTTGTTCGGGCGATCGAAATGAACAGTTTTTCTGCCGTAGCGCGGGAACAACAGACCACACAACCCACCATTAGTAAGCAAATCGCCGCTCTGGAAAAATATCTGGGGGTACAATTACTCACTCGTTCTACTACCCATTTGAGTTTGACCGAGGAGGGCAAAAAATATTATCAATACTGTCAGCAAATTTTGGAAACCGTCGCCGAAGCGGAGGCCAGTTTAACAGGAAAAGAACGGGCTACAGGCATTTTACGATTGGGATGTCCTGTGCTGTTTGGGCAAATGCAGGTTGTCCCCCGTTTAAAATCTTTTATGACACGCTATCCCGATGTCAAGATCAATCTGATGATGGCGGATCATTTTGTGGACATTGTAGAGGATGGTTTAGACCTGTTGATCCGCATTGGTAATCGTCTGGATAGTTCCCTGATTGGCGATCGCATCGGCACTACCAGGCGCGTGACAGTGGCAACAACAGGCTATTTTGAGCAAGCAGGAGAACCCAAAAGCCCGGATGATTTAGTGGATCATGATTGTATTGTTTATACCCATTTATCAACGGGCAATGAGTGGCATTTTCAAGGAACAGATGGCACTATTAAGGTGCGGGTTGGGGGCTGTTTTAAAACTAATAGTTCTGTGGCGATTCGAGCAGCAGTGTTATCGGGTTTGGGCATTGCGGTAGCGCCGGTCTGGATGTTTGGTGATGAAATTTACCGGGGCGATATCAAGGTTGTGTTGCAGGATTATCAGCCGACTCCCTTGCAAATTCAGGCGTTCTATCGTCGCAGTCGTTTTTATCCGGCAAAAATAACTTGTTTTATTGATTTTTTAGCGTCAGAATTTAAGCTCGATCCCTGGGTTTCAGATTATGGGGTTTGAGTAGCAAAGACGAATGGTAATATGGATATGATAGCTCACTACTTAACAATGTTTCTGGATCGAGTTTTTGGGTTTTACCTGCGTGATACTCAGCCATTAGACATCTCCCATAATTCTTGTGGAACAGGCATCCTGCCTGTTCAAGATTGGCTTTTTAGGAGATGTCTATTGCGGAGGATGCAAGTAACGCCAAGAGCATCGGGAGAACTCGCAAATGCTCGATCGCATTTCATATCGTCTTGAAGTTCTTCCAAAATCATTGAGGCGATCGGGGTAATTTCAACCTGAAATGTCATATTTCTGCTGCATCTCTTGGACAAAATTTTCGATAGGGCGAGTAAGTCCGGCGTTGAGTTCCTCGAAGCCTTGCTGAATACCTGCAATTGTTTCCAATTGATCGATCAAACTCTGCATTGAAGGCTAAATTCTCATCTTCTAACAGCATCTCGATCACTTCACGTAGGTTCGTTTGTAGTTCGTCTAAAGTTTCTCCTTGAGAATGCGCTCCTGGAAAACCGGGAACATAGCCTACATACAAAGCAGTTTCATAGTCTTTCTCAACAACCGCAGTGAACGTTCTCATAAAGTTAAATTCAAACAGCTTGATTTTTAAGCAAAACGCAACAGCTTTAAGTATAACCTATCTGTCTTGCAAAAAAGAACAATTAAGACTAAAAACTCAAAGGGCGATTTTAAACAGATTTCATAGAGATAACTCAATGAACTGTTTGTCGGGTGCAAGTTCATTTTGTTGGCTGGCGACTTCAAGCCAACCCTGAACAGCATCTTCCAGCATCTCTAACAATTGTTCATAACTCTCCCCCCATGTGTGACAACCTGGAAGTGCTGGAACTGAGCCACACCATACACCATTTTCTTGCCAGATAATCGCTTTAATCTTCATGAGCAATCTCTCATAGCTATAATATCCGATCGATATGGATATTATACCAGAAATCACTTGCTGACACGCTCACTTACACTGCTACATAACGCTGATTGAGTAGGCACGAATTGCTCTATCTACTGTCGCAATAGTCATACCATTCTGTAAAGCTTGACAGATCAGCATTCTGTCAAATGGATCGCGATGTAATGGTGGCAGTTTAGCCAATTGAGCTACACTACTTTCATCAAGAGCAAGACTGACTATTTGATGAAGATTGCGCTGTTTGGGTAAATATGTTTCGGGATGCTCCGGCAGAGCTAACTTACCCAACTGGTACTTGACAATTGCTTCCCAGACTGAAACTGCACTCAAATAGACCTCATTATCTCGATCGCGAATTGCATCTCGAACATCTGTTGATAACTGGGTGTCACCACTGATGAACCATAAAAAGATGTGCGTATCTAGCAGAATCTTCATTTACCTTCAAATGCACTGAGGATATCTTCCGGCAAAGGAGCGTCGAAATCATCTGGAACGGTAAACTCGCCTGCACATAAACCAAATGGTCGTAATTTCTTGTTGCTAGAAATAGGTCTGAGTTCCGCGATCGGCTTATCTGCTTGCAGGATCACAAAAGTTGCACCTGCTTCCACTTGACGCAGATACTTTGAAGGATCGCGTTGAATTTCATCAACTGTCACGTTCAACATAAAAATGCCTCAGTATAAAGCTCAATGGAGAATACTCCGCCTCACTCAATTATATAGTCCTGGACGCATCAGCGCCTAGAAACCGGGTTTTTTACTAAAAGACGCATTCGGGCTCGTAGATTCGGTAAAAAACCTGGTTTCTCAACATGATACTCAGCCATTGCGGAGGCGGGTTTACTCGTAGAGCTTAGGCTGTGGCATAACGTTCGTGTTCAGCGACGGTGAGTAACTACTGCGTCACAACAAAGATATCCAAACTGTCCGCTGCAACACGGTTGTTATGTACTGATCTTACTGACGCTTTCATTAATTTCATGGATTGCATTCTTCAACACTTGGAGACAGATTTTTGCAGTGTGCTGTCGAGGGTTAAAGCCCGATCTCATCTGCTCGAAAGGATGAATATAGTTTCTGAAGTCCCTCAGAGAATGGCTAAACTTCTGGGTATCATGTTGAATTAAATTTATATCTTTTGCAACATCAATAAAACAACTCAGCGACCAGTCATGGAACTCCTTTACTTTTCCAGAAGTGTCCTTTGGTGAAGCTTTGGAGGTATTAAATTTCTTTGGATGCTTTTTTGCCAAGCCCAAGAGAATTCCTTCAAGTGTGCTGCCAGCCAATAAGATCACTGATAAATATGCACCGGCAGAAAAGCACTGTTCAATTTCCATGATCCTTTGCTGAAGAATATCTGATAAAACACTTTCAAGACCGATTTCCGCAATCGAAATATTAGAGAACTCTCTCTTCAAGAATTCATCTTCTGTAATTGGAGTTGCTGTTTCATCGATTTCGATTTCCTGAAGCTTAGCAAAACCTATCTTAGCGCCATCACGAACTACCTTCCATTTGTCAAAGGCGATATATTGGTTGAATTCTGCAATATGCTTGTCTAGTTCGACAATCCGACCGATAAAATTTGCCGGTGAAAGAACATTTCTTATACATTCATCAAGTTTGGGCTTGTCATTAAGCTGGCTGAGACGCTCATCAGTGAATCTCCAGCGAGACGGAAAACCTTGACCGTAAGAATCACTGAACCCTAACGCGTTGAAAAATTGAACGAGTTCCTGCCCCTTTCGATACTTAGTTTCTTCATTGATTAGGTTCCTAAGCTTCTCAAGTGATTTTCGATTTAGGATCATTGACTTATAGCAAAGTACATAACTATGAATTGTACCGCAACTGCGGTCTAACACTCCGATCGCACTTCTTGACCGCATACCCACTTTTTTTCTCAAACCCAACTCCAGATTGCTTGAGAACCAAAGTTTCCCGGATTTGTCTATCAACAAAAACAGAAAACCCCCAAACCCTATTTATAAAATGGTTTGGGGGTTTTATTCCTAAATCCAGTTTAAATTACAACTTGCTCGGCTCGATCGCAGGAGCACGCAAAGACACCGTTTTATCCGCAGCAGCCTTAGCCACCAACGAAGGTACAGAATCCCGCAATCTTGCCGTCAACTGTACAGTCGTCGCATCATAAACCTGAGTCAGCATCTTCGGATACAAACCAATGCCAATAATCGGCACTAACAGCGCAGCAATAATAAATACTTCTCGCGGTTCCGCATCCACCAATTCCTCGTGTTCGACCAATTCCTTATTCTCAGAACCGTAGAAAATCTCACGCAGCATTGACAGTAGATAAATCGGAGTCAAAATCACTCCGAAAGCAGCGAGAATTATCACACAAACCTTAAACACGGGATTGTAAGCATCGCTAGTTGCAAAGCCTACAAACACCATCAATTCTGCTACAAAACCGCTCATTCCCGGCAAAGCCAAAGATGCCATAGAACAAGTAGTCCACATGGCGAAAACCTTACGCATTTTCTGCCCGACACCGCCCATTTCGTCGAGCATGAGGGTGTGAGTGCGATCGTAAGTGCAACCCACCATAAAGAACAAACTCGCCCCAATTAAACCGTGGGAAACCATTTGCAGCATTGCACCACTGGTTCCCAAATCGGTAAACGAAGCTATCCCGATTAGCACAAAGCCCATGTGCGAAATCGAAGAATAGGCAATTTTCCGCTTCAAATTGCGCTGAGCAAAAGAAGTTAAGGCCGCGTAAACAATGTTTACCACACCTAAAATTACTAACAGCGGTGCGAAGGTAGCGTGAGCATCTGGAAGCATTCCCGCATTCATCCTGAGCAAAGCATAACCACCCATTTTTAGCAGGATTCCTGCTAGCAACATATGGGCGGGTGCGGTGGCTTCTCCGTGAGCGTCAGGGAGCCAAGTGTGTAGGGGGAAAATCGGCAGTTTGACGCCGTAAGCGATTAAGAAACCTGTGTACAGTAGCAATTCTATATTGGTGCTGTAATCTTTGGCTGCGATCGCCCGCATATCAAAAGTCACCGTATCACCATAAAACGCCATCGTCAGCGCACCAACCAAAATAAACAGCGAACCGCCCGCCGTGTAAAGGATAAACTTAGTTGCTGCGTAGAGCCGTTTCTTGCCGCCCCAGATGGACAAAATCAGGTAAATCGGCACTAATTCCAATTCCCAAACCAGGAAAAATAGCAACATATCCTGCACGGCAAAAACTGCTATTTGCCCGCCGTACATTGTCAGCATCAAAAAGTAAAATAGCTTTGGTTTAAGAGTAACTGGCCAAGCCGCTAAAATAGCTAAAGTAGTAATAAAACCCGTCAGCAAAATCAGTGGCATCGACAAACCATCAGCACCCACCGACCAATTTAAATCGAGTTGTTCCACCCAAGTATAACTTTCTACCAGTTGCAGTCCCGGATTGCTGAAGTCGTACTGAGTGTAAAAAGCGTAAACAAGTAGAGCGAAATCAATCAAACCGACAATCAATGCATACCACCGCACCGTCTTGCCATCCTTATCGGGAATCAAAGGAATTAGCAAAGCCGCAGCAACGGGAAACAGGATTGTTGTAGTTAACCAGGGAAAGTTAGCTGTATCCATTGCGTTTTAAAATAAGCCGTCAGTTATTAGGTTTAAACACATTTTGGCAATTTTGGGCTAAATTTTATACTTTCTTTATACTCTTTGGCAATTGGGAATGGGTAATGGGTAATTGGTAATTGGTAATTGATATAACTCATCTGCGTTAATCTGTGTTTATCTGCCTGTATCTGCGGTTGAAAAAAGAGGATTTTGCAACCGCAGATGACAGTGGATGAACGCGGATTCACGCAGATGAATAGACATCTCCCAAAAAGACAGTCTTGAACAGGCAAGATGCCTGTTCCACAATAATTATGGGGGTTGAAGAGCAGAAAGAAATGTTTCTAACTGACTCCAGAAACGATCGCAAAACCCAACACTGCGACAAACACAATCAGGGCGTAAAATTGAGCGCGGCCATTCTCAATGTATTTCAATGCTTCGCCACTAACCAGGGCGAGAAAACCTGTCAGATTAACCACACCATCGACGACTCGCAAATCGACTTCCATGACTTGTCGCGCTAAACGGCGGCTGCCTTTGACGAAGAGAAATTCGTTGATGTCGTCGAGATACCACTTGTTGAGGGAGAACTCGTAAAGCGGTTTGATCTTTTGGGCGATCGCATTTGCATCAATTTTCCGGCTCAAATACATCAGAGAAGCCAAAGTAATGCCTAACAAAGCAATACCTACAGAGCTCCCGCCCATGATTATAAATTCCGTCAAATCGAACTCGGCGGCGTGTTCCAATACTTCTTCGAGAGACTCACCAGGAGCATGGATAAACTGCTCAAAATAATTAGCAAATGGCGTACCGACAAAACCAATTAACACCGAAGGTATTGCCAAAACCACTAACGGCAAAGCCATTGTCAGCGGAGATTCGTGAGGGAAATGGTCGTGTTCATCGTGGCCTTCACCAGTCGTGGCTAATTCCTTGACGTTCATCGCCCCAGGGCCGAAAACCAAACCTGGTTGCAGAAGTTGCTGTTTGATGGCGTTGTCATTGCCCCGGAATTCGCCCTCAAAGGTGCTGAAATACATCCGAAACATATAAAACGCGGTCATCCCGGCTGTCACCCAACTCACAGCCCAGAGAGCGGGATTTGCTTCAAAAGCTTGGGCGAGGATTTCGTCTTTTGACCAGAAACCCGCAAAGGGCGGAATGCCGCAGATTGCTAGATTTCCGATCAAAAAGCAAGTTGCGGTAATCGGCATATATTTGCGTAAACCGCCCATGACTCGCATATCTTGAGCGAGTGCGGGGTTGTGGCCAACGACATCTTCCATGCTGTGAATGACTGAACCGGAACACAGGAACAGCATCGCTTTGAAGTAAGCGTGGGTCATCAAGTGGAACAGTCCGGCGCTATAAGCACCGACGCCCATTGCCATTACCATGTAGCCCAATTGGGAGATGGTGGAGTAGGCTAGGCCTTTTTTGATGTCATTTTGGGTAATTGCGATCGAAGCACCCATAAATGCTGTGAAACAGCCCGTACAGGCGATCAAATTCATGACTGCTGGCAACCCTTCAAACACTGGGTACATCCGAGCAATCAGGAAGACGCCGGCGGCTACCATTGTCGCGGCGTGGATCAGTGCGGAAATCGGGGTGGGGCCTTCCATGGCGTCTGGTAGCCAGACGTGGAGGGGGAATTGAGCGGATTTGGCGGCTGGGCCTAAAAATATCAGGACTCCGAAGATTGTCGCTAAGGTTGCGCTGAGGGTTCCTGATTCGACTAGGGAGTGCAGGCGATCGCCCATTACGTCAAATTCAAAGCTGCCGGTGGCCCAGTAAATGCCGAGGATGCCTAGCAACAAGCCGAAGTCGCCGACGCGGTTGGTGACGAAGGCTTTTTGGCAGGCGTCAGCAGCGGGTTTGCGATCGTACCAGAAGCCAACTAGCAGGTATGAACACATACCTACAAGTTCCCAAAAGATGTAAATCTGAACGATGTTCGGGCTGAGGACTAGACCTAGCATTGACGCGCTGAAGATGCTCAGGTAGGCGTAAAAACGCACGTACCCGTCATCGTGTGCCATGTAGCCATCGGTATAAATCATCACCAAAAAGGCGACCGTTGTGACGATCGCCAACATGACCGATGTCAAGGGGTCGATGATGTAGCCCATACTCAGGGAGAAGTCACCAGCAGAAGCCCACTCAATAATTTTGGTGTAGCGTGCGTGACCTTGAATTTGACTCCAGAGCAATGCGAAGGAGAGCACCATTGACCCTCCCAGCATGGAGACGATGATAATCGAACATCCTTGCCGGATCTTGTTGGTGGCTTGGTTAAATGTAATTAAGCCTAGACCTACTAGCATTGCGCCCGCCAGTGGCAGGACTGGAATCAGCCAAGCATATTGATAAAGCAGTTCCATGACTTAATGAAGTTTAAAGTTTCTACTAGATTGACAAAACTGTAAATAATTGTGACACAGGCTTGCATGAACTGGTATAAATGCTTGATTCTCTTGAGGGGGAGAGGATTTGATGATTTTCAATCTGGGATCCAAATATACAATTTAAATGGACAACAGCTTATTTGTCTATAAAACAACAAAATATGTAGATACCCGACTTCTTAAAGAAGCCGGGTATCTAATTGCTATAGCATTGAAAATGTTACCTGTTGACAACTTTCTGTGGTTGCAGCCGTTGAGTTTGGGCAGACAGCCCAGAGGCGGCAAGCATCCAGGAGTCTAGAGTCCGCCGCAGTTCCTCCCGTCCTTGATATTGTTCCAATCTAAATCGAACTTTGTCGCCCTCAAACAAGATCAGCGTTGGCAGACTTGTCAGGCGATAAGTATTGGCTAATTTGAAACTTCGATCGGCATTAACCCCTAGAAGCTTGACTTTACCAGCCCAATTTGATTCAAATGTTGTTATTGTCGGTTCGATCGCGCGGCACAAACCGCACCAAGGCGCCCAAAAATGAACTAAAACGGGGGTAGGCGCTTCAAAAACCTCTTGTGCAAAAGTGCGTTCGCTAACGGACAACACCATGATCCCTCAAAAATTTATAAATTTTTTCTATCCTGGGATCATGCTACCAGTCTATGTTCCCAGTGACACGCATCAAAAGTGGATGAATTTTCCACAGCACTCCGATAAAAATGGCGATTCCTAGGTAAGAAGGCTTCAAAAACTCAAGCAAATCAAGAGTTTGACGTTTTTGCCAGACTGCCAAAAATGGAAAAATTGATGTCCGAGATTTGATGGTTTCAAAGGATTCGCCAAAACGTGCCTGAAGTCGCTTGTCGCCGTGCCACACTCCGAACAGGTGGTGAAGTACCAAACCAATAGAGGTGACGAGGGTAAAGCTAGTGCCAATCCACAGAGTGTGGGCTACGCACCAAATCACCTGTCCCACCATTTGCGGGTGACGGGTGATGCGGATGATGCCGGTTTCGTAGAGGTGAACTTGGGGCTTTTGGACTGCGGCAATTTCTAGGAGGTTGAAAGTTGCTGGGTACAAAAATAGGAAGGAAATTGCCGAGAGTATCCAAACCACGGGTTTGACTGCGGCCACGCCTTGTACTTGCCAAAGCTGTACGCCGTCGTAGCGGTGATTGAAAAAGTAGATTACCAGAATGACTGCTAGAGGCAAACTGACAAGGGCAAATAAGACGCGGTAAAGTCTTGCTCCGATTAGCTTTTCAGCTTTGGGACGGAGGGCTGCTAAACCGCTATGGGCGATCGCAAAACCGAGTAAAAGTCCGAGAATAATTAAGTGGGAGTCGAGCGCCAAATCGATCGTCATTGGAAATATTAAGAAAAGTTATTGATTCGAGGCCAAATTGTGTCACAAAGTATCTATGGGAGCATTCAGCGGTTATCAGTCATTAGTCATTAGTCATTAGTCATTAGTCATTAGTCATTAGCGCTCGGCCAAATTGCAGCTACAGACAAATGAAAAACTGCTTTCCTGACAACTGCCCACTGCCCAATGCTTTCTTGACAATTGCCCGCTACCCACTGCCAACGGACAACGGACAACTACCAAATGACCACTGACAATTAGATATATGTCTGACCTTCCTTTCACTTTAGACCAGTTACGCATTCTCAAGGCGATCGCTTCTGAAGGTAGCTTCAAACGCGCCGCCGACAGCCTCTACGTGTCCCAGCCAGCCGTTAGCTTGCAGGTGCAAAATTTAGAGAGACAGTTGGATGTGCCACTATTCGATCGAGGGGGGCGCAGGGCTCAACTGACCGAAGCTGGACACCTGCTGCTGAGTTACGGCGAGAAAATTTTATCGCTTTGTCAAGAAACTTGTCGGGCTCTGGAAGACTTGCAAAATCTTCAAGGCGGTACTTTGATTGTCGGGGCTTCTCAAACCACGGGGACTTATTTGCTACCGAGGATGATTGGGATGTTTCGGCAAAAGTACCCGGATGTGGCGGTACAGCTTCACGTTCATTCTACCCGTCGGACTGCTTGGAGTGTGGCTAACGGACAAATCGATTTGGCGATTGTGGGCGGAGAAATTCCGACGGAACTTTTAGAAGCTTTAGACGTTGTGCCTTATGCTACTGATGAATTGGCACTGATTCTGCCTCCGTCTCACCCGATGGTAAAACAAGAGACAATCCAAAAAGAAGACCTTTATAAATTACAGTTTATTTCCCTGGATTCCCAGTCTACAATCCGTAAGGTCATCGATCAGGTTCTGACTCGGTGTGGGATTGACACGCGCCGCCTGAAAATTGAGATGGAACTAAATTCGATCGAAGCCATTAAAAATGCGGTTCAATCTGGATTGGGTGCTGCATTTGTGTCGGTTTCGGCGATCGAAAAAGAGTTGCAGATGGGTGTTTTGCACAAGTCTCAAATGGAGGAAGTTGTGGTGACTAGGGTTTTGTCGCTGATTTGTAACCCCAATCGTTATCGTTCTAAAGCGGCAGAGGCTTTCAGTAATGAAATTTTACCCCAGTTTGCTACTTATCAGGAAACTGGGTTGAAAACCCCGTCCTGATAGGACGGCTTTAATTGTAAACCTTTGTGACATTGACGCATATCTTGTGCCAAACAGCCTAGCATAAGTTAGGAGGTAAAGCAATGCTAGTTTTTGAGTTCAAAGCCTACGGAAAATCAAGTCAGTTCACAGCAGTAGATGAAGCGATTCGTACCGCACAATTTGTCCGCAATAGTTGTTTACGCTATTGGATGGACAACAAAAAAATAGATAAGTATGATTTGAACAAATACTGTGCTGTATTGGCCGGTGATTTCCCGTTTGCTGACGAACTGAATTCTCAAGCTAGACAAGCCAGCGCTGAACGAGCCTGGTCTGCTATCTCCCGATTCCACGAAAACTGCAAGAAAGGGATTCCTGGTAAAAAAGGGTATCCGCAATTTCAGAAAGATTGTCGCTCAGTTGAGTATAAATCAACTGGATGGAAACTGGCTGATGATCGTAAATCCATCAAATTCACCGACAAAAAAGGAATTGGCAAACTCAAACTAAAGGGAACACGAGACTTACATTTTTACCAAATTGCTCAAATCAAACGAGTCAGATTGGTGAAACGTGCTTCGGGTGTATATGTTCAGTTTTGTATTGACGTCAACCGTTCGGAAAATATAGAACCTTCTGGGAATACCATTGGTTTAGATGTGGGTTTGAAGGAATATTACACCGATTCTAACGGCATCACGGTGGAAAATCCGAGATTCCTCCTTCATGGTGAAAAAGTCCTCAAACGTTGTCACCGTCGTGTTTCCAAAAAAGTGAAAGGTTCAAAAAATCGAGGCAAAGCTAGACAGATTTTAGGCAAACGCCATCTCAAAATAAGTAGGCAACGTGGTGACCATGCAATCAAACTTGCAAGGTGCGTAGTTCAGTCTAACGACTTGATAGCTTACGAAGATTTGAGGATTAAAAACATGGTGAAAAATCACTGTCTGGCTAAGTCTATTAACGACGCTTCTTGGTATCAGTTCCGTGTCTGGCTTGAATATTTTGGCAAAGTATTTCAAAGAGTCACGGTTGCTGTCAACTCAGCATATACTAGCCAAGAATGCTCTAGCTGCGGTGTAATTGTGAAGAAAACGCTATCCACTCGAACACAGGTTTGTCAGTGTGGTTGTGTAATGGATAGAGATAAAAACGCAGCTAGAAATATTCTCAGTCGAGGATTGGGTACGGTAGGGCATACCGGAACCTTTGCATTAAACACTTCGACTACGCTCAGTGCAAGTGCAAGCAACGCTTTGGGAGATGAGTCCTCTACTTAGGCTGGAGAAATCCTGTCTAAGCAAGTCGTGTCGTAGATCAAAGAATCCCCGTGCGTTCACGCCGGGGAGTGTCAATAAGGATAAAGAAGTTTAAATGACTAACGGTCGATTCTTCAATTTAAAATCTCAAACCTAAAATCGATCATGGAAGTTTACTGCACGCGCCCAGGATGTCCGCGCCCTCAAAACTATTTTCCCGACCTTGATGACAGTTCGATGCTGAAAACTGTGCAGCAAAGGTATTGCAAGACTTGTGGAATGCCCCTGATTTTGAGTGGCCGCTATTTACCAGTGAGGCTTTTGGGTCAAGGCGGTTTTGGGGCTGCTTTTCTGGCGCGCGATCGCTATACTCCGGCAATGCGGCAGTGCGTTGCTAAACTGTTACAGCCATCTGTTAGTCTGACTCCGGCACAGCTCATAATTGCTCAAAATTTGTTTGAACGAGAAGCGGCGGTTCTGGAAGAACTGGGAAATGAACACCCACAAATTCCGAGTCTGCTGGCTTTTTTTGAGTTGACTGTTCCGAGTTTGAATGCAGGGAAAAATGATCAGTTTTTCTATTTAGTTCAAGAATTTATTGATGGTGAAAATTTGGAACAGGAACTGGCGGTAAAAAGCAAGTTCTCGGAATCTGAAATCATGGTGGTGTTGCGGGAAATTTTGAAGGTTCTCGATTTTGTTCATTCTCGCGGTTCGATTCACCGAGATATTAAACCTGCTAATATTATGCGGGGTAAAAATGGTCGGCTTTATCTATTAGATTTTGGGGCTGTCAAACAGGTGACACAAGCTGCTGGTAGTGGCAAAGCTTCAACTGGTATTTATTCTTTGGGTTATGCTCCGCCGGAACAAATGAGCGGGCAAGAAGTTTATCCGGCAACGGATTTGTATGCTTTGGCTGTGACTTGTATTACTTTGTTGAGTGGTTTGCAGCCGACTGAGTTGTTTGATGGTTACAGAAATGAGTGGAATTGGCATTCGCGGGTGCAGATTAGCTCGCGTTTGAGAGAAGTTCTCGATCGAATGTTATTATCAGCTCCCAGCCAGCGTTTTCAATCGACGGCTGAGGTGGAAGCGGCTCTAAAGCCTGGGTCTCAACCACCTTCTCAACAACCTACAGTCGTCGTAGCCCCGCCTCAAATAACGACTCAGCCACCTCTGACACATACTTCGTACCCCCCTACACCACAAACTTCGCAGCCTCCTACGATCATTCCTGGGACTCCTTCGGGAGGGTTGCAAGCTCCGCTGAGAGGGGCTTTTTCGATTTGGGAGGTTTTGGGTGGGGCGGCGTTTACGGGTTTTGAAGGGGGTTTGTTGGCGATCGCCCTGACGAGTTTGTTGCCGTCTCCAGGTTTGAGTATGGGATTGTTGGGGATGATTGTTGGTGGTTTGATTTATGCTCAGTATCGCCGAGCGATCGAACAAACTGAGATGTTGACTATTGGTGCTGGTACTCTGGCTTTGCTGATATTTTTCCCGGCTTTGCGGATGGCTGCACTGGGGATTTATCCAGGTTCTCCGATTACTGGTGTGTTGTTTGTGGGATGGTTGGCGGCTTTGGGGGCGATCGCGGCAACAGCCATATTTCGCCTTATTTATAAGTTACTTTCTAATGTTTTTTAACTTGCACCACTGTCAGCAACAGGCAAGATGCCTGTTCCACAAAGAGTGAATTTATTGTGGGATGGGCATCCTGCCCGTCCATAAAAAGCTTAATAAATCGATGTAAAATCAGAAGTCGATTAATCTGAATTGGACGATCGCTTGGGGCCGAGCAGCCCGATCGCACGCTGCAACTTGGGAAACCCCCGACCTAGCGTTCTCAGCAATCTTGGAGATGAAATTCAGGCAATTCACCCAGCCGTTTGGGTACGTTTCGGGTATGATAGTTGAAGACACAACTTCGTTCCCACTCAAGGTTTGCTGACTCAAACCTTTGCCTAGTCTTTATCGTCGTTTTATGGAGAATAGCGGGCTCGAACCGCTGACCCCTACAATGCCATCGTAGTGCTCTACCAACTGAGCTAATTCCCCTTTCGTTTCGCGCCTTTCATCATGCCTTAACTTACCGATATTTGTCAAGCTTTTTTGCAAAATTAATTTATAATCGTTGACTGGCAAGGCTTTTGGCTTTGTATCCAAAAAGTGTTCCTCGCTTAACGGCAATTTTCCATCTCCACTATGGTTAGTAAGTATGTTGCGAAATTTCGCTTAAATGACTCAGACAAGACCCCATGAGGAAGTAGACGACTACCAGGGCGGCGGCTGAGACGGCGACTAGAGTACCGGCTAGCATTAGTGAAAATTCCCGTTGTGCGATCGCCTCCTGCATTAAGTGCAAAGACCACGCAACCAGGGCAACGTCAATTATTAAAATAGAAACCAGCATGAGTTACGTTTTGTAACAGCTCACTTATTGTAACAAAACTTTTGGTTAAGTGCAGATAAGCTCATACCCATTTAACTATTGCCGTTGAACGCATGGGGAGCAAGGAAAACCCATGGTACAGATGGTCAGCAGACTCATAGCGCAGGTGCTTATGTTCTTGAACACGCGGACTAAAGTCCTCGCCCGCTTCCCTAGGAAGGGTTAAAGCCACTGAGTTTCGCGCATCCCGTACTATTTTTATGAATTGAAATAAGTTTCCCTACCCCAAAAAAAATTAATCGCGTGATAGATATAACTATCACGCGATTAATTTTAGGGAATAGTCAACAGTCAACGGTTAGCAGTCAACAATCATTACGGTGTTACCGAAATTGATATCAACTATACTCTGTCACTACTTGATAGAGATCTTTGCGCCCACAGCTTCAAGCTGTTTCTTGATTTCTTCAGCAGCACCCTTAGCAATAGCTTCCTTAACTGCTTTCGGTGCGGCTTCTACCAAGTCTTTCGCTTCCTTCAAGCCCAAACCAGTAATCGCCCGGACTTCCTTCAGAACCGCGATTTTCTTGTCAGAAGGAAACTCTTCGAGCATGACGGTAAACTCGGTTTGCTCTTCTTCGGGTTCAGCAGCAGCTCCACCACCCATACCAGGCATCATCATCATGCCACCGACAGGAGCAGCAGCGCTCACACCGAAAGCTTCTTCGATTTGCTTGACCAATTCAGATGCTTCGAGCAAAGTCAAAGACTTAAGCTGTTCCAAGATTTGATCGGTTGCTGTAGACATTTGTTGAACTCCTAATTCGATTCTAGATTTTGGATTTTGGATTTTGGATTGCTCATCCATCATTAGTTTCTCGTCTCCAGTCTTTAGTCTGTCGCTCAACACTAATGACTAATGACTGATGACTCGATGACTAATGACTAAACAGATACGCTTTCTGCTTCTGCTTGTGCTTCTGCTTCAGGTTCTACTTGTTTTTCTGCTTCTACTTCTACTGAATCGCCGTCTTTTTCAGCATAAGCTTTGAGACCACGAGCGATCGAAGTAGGAACTTGATTGATACCCACAGCCAGCTTGGTAGCCACACCGTTGATAGCACCAGCAATTTGAGCCATGAGTTGTTCTTTCGATGGCAGATCGGCTAATGCCTTAACATCAGCTTCTCTGAGCACCCGTCCTTCCATCACGCCGCCACGAAGTTCTGTCTTCTTGGAAGCTTTTTGGAATTCTTGGTAAGCTTTAATCGCGCCACCGATGTCTTCTTGCACGAATAGAAATGCCGACGTACCAGTCAGCAATTCCTGGATCGGTTGCCAGGTTTCGTTACCTTCAACCGCAATTCGCATTAGCGTGTTTTTTGCTACTTGGCAACTGCTACCTTTCGGACGCAAACGCCGGCGCAAATCTGTGATTTCTGCAACAGTTAAACTCTTGTAGTCAATCACGATCGCCAATTGAGATTCGCTCAAGGTTTTCTTGAGGTCTGCAATAATCTCATTTTTTACTGCTAAACTCTTGCCCATACTTATTTCACCTCCTTTAAGGATCGAAAACTGACCATCAAAAACCCCGACCTTGGAGCCGGGGCAGAGAATTAAAAGTTAAGAATTGAGAGTTAAAAATAGATAATTTTTAATCTTTAGTCTTGAGTTTTTAGTTCTTGGGCCTCGGCAGGAAATTAAGCGCGATTAGCACCTGCGGTCTTCAGCTTATTGATTTTGGATTAGGCTTTGACGAGCAGAAAGAAATTAGTATTCTTTCTAGCCAGCATCAAGCTTAGTATCACGCAGGACGCTGATATCGACTTCGATCGATGGGCCCATTGTTGCGGATACATACAAACTGCGCCAGTAGCGACCTTTCGCACCAGAAGGACGGTTGCGGTCAACTGTTTCTTGCAAAGCATGAAGGTTGATTAGCAAATCTTCGGCGGAAAAAGCGGCCTTGCCAAACATAACATGAACGATGCCAGTTTTGTCGGCACGGAATTCCATTTTACCACCTTTGAACTCGTTGATCGCCTGAGTAACATCAGCCGTCACCGTGCCGCCTTTTGGAGAAGGCATCAAACCGCGAGGACCAAGCAATCGGCCCAATTTTGCCACCAATGGCATCACGTCTGGGGTAGCAATCAGGCAATCAAAGTCCATCATGCCTTTTTGAATTTGCTCGATCAGTTCTTCAGAACCAGCAATATCCGCACCGGCATTTAGGGCTTCTTTAACTTTTTCGCCCTTAGCAATCACCGCAATTCTGACTACTTGACCAGTTCCCTTGGGCAACGACACAGTTGTCCGCAACTGCTGGTCAGTATATTTTGGGTCAATTCCTAAACGGATGTGAGCTTCAGCCGACTCTGCAAACTTGGCTGTAGCTGTTTCTTTCAAAAGTTGGAGAGCTTCCAAAGGTAGGTAAGGTCTCTCTTCAACTTTCTTGAGAAGTTCTTGCAGTCTTCGTGATATTTTCTTTGCCATTTTGTTTTTTTGGGGTCTGTCGATTTTAGATTTTAGATTTTAGATTTTAGATTGAACTTGTCAGCCAATCTGATGTCTAAAATTTGTTCGATTCCTAGCGAAGCTTTGCTTCTCCCCCTGAATCGATCGATTTTGGATTTTGGATTTTGGATTGAAGAATTTACCTTCACAATCAGGAATTACTGACCCTTCGACTACGCTCAGGGTACTGCAACTGTCAACTGACCCTTCGACTACGCTCAGGGTACTGCAACTGTCAACTGACCCTTCGACTACGCTCATCCGCGATCGCGACACCCATATTTTTAGCCGTTCCTGCGACAATTCTCATGGCAGCCTCAACATCATTAGCGTTAAGGTCGGGCATTTTCGCTTCTGCAATTTCTCGCAGTTGAGCTTGGGTAATCTGGCCTACTTGCTTGCGATTGGGTTCTCCTGAACCTTTGGCAATGCCAGCGGCTTTTTGAATCAAAACCGAAGCGGGTGGGGTTTTGAGGATAAAGGTGAAACTACGGTCTTCAAAAACCGAGATTTCTACTGGAACCACGAGACCGGCTTGGTCTGCGGTTCTAGCATTGTACTCCTTGCAAAACATCATGATATTGACGCCGTGCTGACCCAATGCTGGGCCGATCGGAGGAGCTGGGTTGGCTTTTCCCGCTGTAATCGCCAACTTAATTACTGCAACAACTTTCTTTGCCATTAGTTAGCTCTGTTTCTGAACTTGATTGAACTCTAATTCTACAGGCGTATCGCGCCCAAAAATCGAGAGTAAAACTTTGAGTTTGTTCCGTTCCGGGCTAACTTCGATCACATCACCTTCAAAATCTTTGAATGGCCCGGAAAGTACCACAACGTGGTCTCCTGTCGCCATCGATACTTTGACGACTGGTTCTGATTCCTGAGCGTTTCTGAATATCCGTTCTACTTCTGAGTGACTCAGGGGTAGCGGTTTGACGTGACCCCTACCGCGCCCGTAGCGGCGTTTTTGCTCTGCCCCGACGAAGTTAATGACGTTGGGGGTGTTTTTGATGACCTGCCAGGTATCCTCGTCCATAAACATACGGATGAGGACGTAGCCGGGAAATATTTTTTCGTCGGACTGCCGTCTAGAACCGTCTTTACCAACTCTGATCGCCGGGGTTTGGGGAATTTCGACTTGAACGATGCGATCGGCAACGTCCAAAGTTTGAATCCGCTGCTCTAAGTTTGCCTTCACCCGCTTTTCGCAGCCGGAAGCTACCTGAACAGCGAACCACCGAGCGTTGATTTCAGGTACTTCGGGGGTGCTTTTCCCTGGGGTAGGTTCTGCGGAATATTCGGATTCTTCTGATGCAAAAGTCATGACCCAAACACCTGTGCCGCGCCCCAGTCGAAGAACTTATCCACTAAGTAGATGAGGCTTGCTGAGAGGATTACCATCAAAAGTACGGCCAAAGACTCACTGATCAGCTCCTGCCGATTCGGCCAAACTACCTTATCGAGTTCTTCTCTCGTTTCCTTGAAAAAACCCGCCGGGTCAAACTTAGGCGCGGTTATTTCTTGAGTTCCTTGAGCTTCGTCTTTTTTCGCCACGATTGAATCCTCTTTGCGATTTGAGATTTGAGATTTGAGATTTGAGATTGTGTGAGTGGCGATCGGGTCTCAGATTTTTTGACACTAACCACTTAGCACAATTTCCAATCTAATATCTAAATCAACCACTTGACAAGCCAAACCTGTTTAGGTCTAACTGACTGATCGTCAGCGTTGATCATCAAGATCTTACACTGAGCATTTGTTGATGCTATATTTTTGCGAACCGCCCACAATAATTAATTCTACCTGAAAGTTTGTGGTTTCCGCTGTTTCCAGCTAAGAGTCCGAGCGCTTTCGGGCAGAATTTAAGTTTTGGTGATTCAGATACATTTAACCAGGCAAATCAAGGACTAAGCCAGAATTAGCCGTGTATGGCAAGACGGGTGAAAGCTGCAAGCTCTCCCCTCAAGGAGGTATCTCTCAAAGCTTTCAACAAGATATTGAAAGCGCCATTTAAATCTCTGTTCACACTTTGAACAGGTTTTTGATGTGTATTCTTCGGTTATGTCTACTACAAAACTGCCATATTTAACAGCGGAAATGCTTCAACATTTGCTGGAAACGATAATGACTCAAAGTGACCATCACCTTAGCTAGCTGTTTTAATCGCTAGAGCGTTTTTTGTTCCCAGTCTATAGTACCAGCTTTTACCTGATTATTCAAGAAGTTTCTAGAAAATCATTTACTTTGTATAAAAAGCGCGCCCTGGAGGACTTGAACCCCCGACATCAGGTTTTGGAGACCTGCGTTCTACCAACTGAACTAAGAGCGCACAGGTGAGGTTGCGAATATTTGCTTAACCTCTAGAATTTTATTCTAACACAGTGCGCTCGAAAATTGGAAACTTTTTTTCAAATTTCTCAATTTCCAATTTTCTGCCCGATGAGAAATGCCCTGGGTGCATTTCTACAGAGAGCGATCGAACCGTTGTTTGACGCGGGTAGCTTTACCAACCCGATCGCGCAGGTAGTACAGTTTTGCTCTACGGACTTTACCGCGTCGCATCACTTGGACAGTGGCAATGCGGGGCGAGTGAATCAAAAACACTCGTTCCACACCGATGCCTTGAAATACGCGGCGAACTGTGATGGTTTCATTGATGCCGCCGTTACGCATGGCAATGACGGTGCCTTCGTAGGGCTGAACCCGTTCTTTTGCGCCTTCCTTAATTCTCACGCCGACTCGCACTGTGTCGCCGACATAAATATCGGGGAGCACTTTGCTGAGTTCTACTTTGACTCTATTTATTTCTTCCGTCTCCAGGGAGCGGATTATTTCTGCGCCTTTCATGGGATTTACCAAAACTCACAATCCCTTATCATATATCGAACTGCCCGTTTTATAGCAGAAGGAAGAAGGAAGAAGGAAGAAGGAAGAAGGTAAATCAAGTCATACCAATAGTTTCAGTGATTCAAAATGTTATAACCGTCTTGGCGGCTGCTATATATTTCTAAAACAAAAATATGTTAAATACCTCTGGGGGCGAATTTTTGCAACTATTGGCGATCGCAACACTAGCCCTGTACGTCGCAGCGAATCTAGGGGCTAATGATGTTGCCAACTCGATGGGAACATCGGTAGGCTCGAAAGCGCTAACTCTGCGACAGGCAATAATTGTTGCAGGGATACTGGAGTTTGCGGGCGCGGTGCTGTTCGGACAAGGGGTTTCCCAAACTCTAGCAACGGGAGTTGTGAATGCAGAAGCCTTCGCAGCCCAGCCGCAAGTATTTTTAATCGGGATGGTGTCAGTGTTGGCTGCTTGTGGTGTGTGGCTGCAAATCGCTACGAGTCGGGGTTTGCCGGTTTCTTCGTCTCATGCGGTTGTAGGCGCGATCGCAGGTTTTAGCTCGATCGCAGCGGGCATTGGTGCTGTTGACTGGCAAACCATCGGCACTATTTCCCTGACTTGGCTGGCGACACCGGTAGCGAGTGGTGCTTTGGCCGCCCTATTTTATAGTTTAGTGAAGTATTCGATTCTCGATCGACCAGATCCTTTAGATCAGATGCGCGAGTGGATACCTTGGCTGAGTGCAGCTATGTTGAGCATATTTGGGATTCTTGTACTCCCCTCTGTGGTTGATGTTGCCTTGGTGCAGACTGGGGTTTTGGCTCAAATCTACGATCGATTTGGCTGGAATATTCCGGTGCATGATATTGCGATCGGGATTGGGGGTATTGGGGCGATCGTCCTTACCCACACTAGCTGGCGAAAATTAGCATCAGCAGGAACTCTCCAAGGGGGAATAACCCCATCCTACCCACCCCAAGGGGGGAATCAAGAAGCAAGAAAGCCCTTCGACTTCGCTCAGGGTACAAACTCTCCCAGTCCCCCTGTCCCCCCCTCTCTCATTGAGGAACAAATGGCGCGATTTCAAGTGATAAGTGCTTGTTTTGTGGCATTTGCTCACGGTTCCAATGATGTTGGTAATGCTGTTGCGCCTTTAGCTGCGATCGTCTATATCCGTCGCACAGGTTCCTTTCCCCTGAATGATTTCAGCGTTCCTTTGTGGATTTTAGTCCTCGGAGGTGTCGGAATAGTCATCGGTTTGGCTATCTGGGGCAAAAATGTGATTGCGACAGTCGGCGAAGGCATCATTCAACTGCAACCCAGTGGCGGATTTTGTGCTGAATTAGCCACTGCTGCTACTGTCTTGTTAGCATCCCACTTGGGTTTGCCAGTTTCGACATCCCACGCTTTAGTCGGTGCGGTTGTCGGAGTCGGACTTGTCAAGGGTTGGCAATCTGTACGCTGGAATACTTTGGTGTCAATCGGTTCGGCTTGGTTGGTGACAATCCCGATCGCCGCAGGTTTGGCTGCGGTCATTTTCAGTATCGCGCGATCGATCAATTTTGGATTTTAGATTTTGGATTTTAGATTGAAGAATTGATGCCACATATCAAACCGTCAACAGTCAACCGTCAACAGTCAACCGTCAACCGTCAACAGTCAACCGTCAACTGACTAATCCTGCTGATTACCTCGGTTAGGATACTGTCGCAGTGGCAAAAGTTTCCAAGCCGCAGCATCGGCACCCCAGTTGCGAAAAATCTTCACAGATGCGAAGATTTTAGCGAAACGCCAGTTGTAGTAACGTTTCCATTGACATACTCACCGCCCTAAAAGTGCGGTGATTCTTGACGCTTCATCGACTGATGCTACGGTCATAGTCTTACTCTGTCTCTGCGTCCGTTTAGAGTCTCCCAATGCCCTAGGGCGACTTTTTACTCTGCTTCCAGGTTGGAGCTAACCATTGCCCTTATAGCCGTCTCTAAGTTTGCCCGCATCGTAGCTGTTTCAACGCGTCTTGGGCCTAGAAATCTTTTGAGTCTCGTTGTATTATACTAGGTTTTGCCAATAAAATCAGCAAGAATTAAAGCCGTCCTAAAAGGACGGGGCTTGTATCCCAAATTTTTGGTCAGCCATCTTTTAAATAAAGTGACTGAAAATTGTCAGCTAATTTGCAAAGATAGTTCAGAATACGAAACGTACAGTTTAAAATTAGAGGTTATAGGTTAATGGTACAAGACAACAAATACTCCCCAAAAGGCGATCCAGAGGATCCGAAATCCGCAGAACAAGTTCTTAGCTCAGTGATTCAGGAACTGGATGCTTTGCATGAAAATGTCAAAGGCCAGCTAAATCAGGATATTACACGACTAAACACTGAAAAAAGTCACCTGATTGAGGATATTGAAGGCCTCCGAGAGCAATATCGCAAATTGCAGTCTCAGCAAATGGAGTCTCTTTCTGGGCGATACATTCAGCAGCAGCAGTTGTGGCTGAAACAGTTGGCTCAGGTTTTGGCTCATAATCTGCAAGATTTGTTGGTGCAGCGGTTTAATGAACTTAGTGCTAATTCTGGACATTCTCTCAGTAGTCCAATTCCTAGTGGTGAGTTTCCGATACCGATGCCGCCAAGCAATTATGATGAACGGGCTTCTGAGTTGCTGGCTGCGCTGGATGACAGGATCGATCGCAGTTTCCAGATGCTACAACAAGATTTGAGCAGCTATGAAAGTGAATTGTCCCTGCGCCTAAACAATATGCAAACCTTGGAACGACAAGGGGAAGAATTGTTACAAAATCTGGTCAACCGCATCAGGGAAGAATTGGAAGAGGAAGAAGCTTATCTTGACAATCCTTTTGATGCAGAAGATTCCTATCCAGAGGAATTAACTAATTCTGTCCGTCCACAAATTATGCCTGCTACGGCTGTGGAACGCCCGGAAGCAGTTCCGCAAACCCGTCCGATACAGCCTCCTGCCACAGCGACTAAAGCACCTTCTCAAATGCAGGCAGGTTTGGTGCTAGCTTTGTCTTCAGCGGTGGTGTTGTCGATATTTAATGTTTGTTTGAGAATTCTGATTAAGAGCAGCAATCCTCGCGTTATTTTAGGCTTGTTTGAAGTGCCGGGGGTGGTGACTCCGGGCTTTGGAAATTCTTTGTTGATTTTGTTGATGCGGTTGCTCGTGGTGATGGCTTTGATGCCTTTCTTGGCGACATTTCTTTATCCTTCTGTATGGAAAGATATTAGGCGGTTGTTCCAGTCGGGCGATCGCGTTTTGTGGAGCAAGGTTTTAGGAAGTGCATTTTTTCTGTTTTTGTCTCAGGTTTTGATCTATTTGGCGATCGGCAATATTCCGGCTGGCATTGCGATTACAATTTTCTTTATTTATCCGATCATCACCGTACTTGGTTCTTGGGTATTGTTTGGTGCTCGCCCCAGCCAAGTCGGACTGTTGGCGATTTGCGGGATTACCGCAGGTTTGATTTTGGCTGGGTGGCCTAGTTTTGCGGCTCCGGCTCCCGACGGTGGGAATGTGGGAGTGGGAGTGACAGCCGCACTTGCTTCTGGGATTACTTTTGCCGGTTATGTATTGCTGACGCAAATGGCTGCTGGTAAGCTACACCCAATTCCTTTTAGTTTAGTTAATTTCGCCGCGATTTTTGTGTTTTCTGCCCTAAGTTTGTGGGTGCCGTTGTCACAAAATTTGGCTCCTCAGATCGATCAAAATGTTTGGCCTGGTTTGATTGTTGCAGGTATAGTTTTAGGGGTACTGACGCTGTTTAGCTATCTCTTGAATAATTTTGCCATCCGGTATGCAGGGGCAGCCTTAGCATCAGTAATTGGCACTTTGGGGCCGGCAATGACGGCACTTTTTGGGTTTGTGATTATTAATGAGAAGTTACAGCCTGTAGCAATTCTCGGCATGGCTGTGGTGACATTGAGTGTGGCTGCTATGAGTGTGGAACGGATGGTAACTCCTCAAAAGAAAGCTACTTGATATCAAATCTATTAGCATCGGAATGGTAAATTTGATTCAACTGTTCACTGTTATAGTAACCGCCAAGATGGTTAGGAAAGTTTTGGTCACTGAGCGTAGTCGAAGTGTCCATATAAACTTGGCGACTGTATAGCTGTTAACTGTTAACTGTTAACTGTCAACCGTCAATATCATTCCGGTGCAACTAGAATTGAGATCAATCACCGCTGATATGAACCACGAGTTCCCGTGTTTGGCCTCGCTGACGATGTTCCCACAGGTAAATTCCCTGCCAAGTTCCTAATAGCAGCCTATTATGTGCGATCGGGATTTGTTCGGAAGTATGAGTCAACGCAGTCCGAATGTGAGCGGGCATATCATCTGGGCCTTCTGCATCATGAATATACGTTGCACTCTCCGGTACGAGTTTAGCTAAAAAGTTAGCTAAGTCCTTCAGTACATCGGGATCAGCATTTTCTTGAATCAGCAAACTGGCAGAAGTGTGACGCAAAAATAAGGTACAAAGTCCTGTGTTAATGCCAGAATTTGTTACCACATTTTCTACCTGATCGGTAATCTTACACAAAGATTTTCCAGTAGTTTTAATTTTTAATATCTGTTGGTAATGAGTCATGAGATTTTAGATTTTAGATTTTGGATTTTAGATTTTCAAAGAAATTAGGAGACGGCAGTGCCCATAGGTGTCAACTTAAGGTACAACCAATAGTCCGACAGGGGTTTCAACCCCTGTCTAATAGCTAAAGTCCTCTAAAAGAGGACGGCAGGAGTTGAACATTCTTCTCTTCAGTCAAGAGAGAGAGGACTTTAGCTTTGAGACAGGGCTTTCAGGCTTAAGTTGACACCAATGGGCAGTGCCGTGTCCCTACGATATTATTTTGGGTAGGGACACGGCATTGCCTTGGACTCTATATCATATTAAAATAATCTACAACAGCTTGAGCGATCGCCTCCGTACCATTTATCGCCAATTTATCCGACAAACGTGGCGGATTCATTGGTTTTAGCAAAAATTCCCAATCACCCTCAAAAAACTCTCCAGCCGTCACAATTTGATGAGATCCATAATTTTGAATCCCTTCCAGTAAAATCTGAGCTTCTGCGAAACCTTCTCTCATGATCGAAACAACAGGTATTTCCAAACGCAAAGCTTCCGAAAAAGTGCTATACCCCGGTTTGGAAATCAATCGTCCGCAGACAGGCATCACATCAACGGGACGCGGTAAAATGGGGAAAGATTTGGCAAACTCCTGACTCTTGACTCTAATCAAATTTGGCAAATCAGGAGCTGCTGCATCAAAAGTGATAAACTGGCGATCGCTAAATTTGTGCAAATTGTGATAAGGGATATCCTCCAAACCCAGTCCACCAAAAGTCAGCAACACAGTTTTTTCTGGCGGCGTTTCGATTCTGAACACTTCCCTAATTTGCTCCTCACTATACCGAGGATTACCGCCAGTCAAACCAACATCTTCTATATTTGGAAAAAATGACATCGATTCGTGTAAAGGCAGACGAAAAAGCCGATCGCACATTCCGAAACATTCACCAATCCAATCCACTATTTCGTCAAACTCGCCGCCCCAATCACGATAGATAAAATCCCAACCAAAATTGCTCATCATCCAGCAAGGAACACCAGCAGCCTTAGCAATTTTTGTCATCAGAGGAGGAATATCTGCCAGTACCAAATCCACCCGATTTTGTTTGATAAAATTAACTTCGCTAGCAATTAGGGAATTTTGCTTTTGTCGAATTTCCTGCAATTTTTCCAGTGTCGCGTCTAAATCCATAGTTAAACTGTCAGACTGGACAACACCAACATCAAAAGCGCGGGGACGGAGAATGAAATCACCTGTGATATAAGATTCTAGCAACCAACGGGGTGCTGTTGTCGCTATTATTAATAAGATTTCTGGGTTTAATTCTTGAATTTTTGCTGCTACTGATGAAACTCGGACGGCGTGGCCGAATCCATGATTGGTGATGGCAATATATAATGTTGGTCGAGACATTGTTATTGGGAATTGGGAATTGGGAATTGGGAATTGGGAATTGGGAATTGGGAATTGGGAATTGGGAATTGGGAATTGGGAATTGGGCGTCGGGAATTGGTGGCCCTTGACAAACAACAATAACTAACAAATAACAAATAACTTGCGAAATGTCTTCATATATTTTGATATTCAGACTAAGAAATCTATCTTAGCAAGAGTGCGACAAGTGTTGCGTCCCAACGGCTACTTATTTTTGGGCGGAGGGGAAACAACCGTTAATCTTGACAGCGCCTTGAGCCGGTACAATTTGAAAAGGGCGTTTGTTACCGATCGCGGGTGACAACTTAACCTCAATCAGTGTATATTTGTGTCGGACGGCAACCACACCTCGACTATTCGGCTATCCTCATTGTCGGCATATCATCAGCAGCGATAAATTAGATTGTAGGAAATACACAAAAATTTACATATATAATTTGTGTAATGTTCCAAAATCGCTCCTCACCAGCAGCGATACAGCCCTCGCCAACTCAGTAGGATGGTTAAAAATATGTTTGAACGCTTTACAGAACAAGCCATTAAAGCAATAATGCTAGCCCAAGAGGAAGCGCGTCGCCTCGGCCACAATTTTGTGGGCACTGAGCAAATCCTCTTGGGACTTGTGGGCGAAGGCACTGGCATCGCTGCAAAAGTCTTACTGGAAATGGGCCTCAACTTGAAAGAGGCGCGCAATGAAATCGAAAATATCATCGGTAGGGGATCGGGTTTTCTACCGCCTGAAATTCCGTTTACGCCTCGCGTTAAGCGGATTTTTGAGACGGCGCTGAATGAAGCGCGGCAGTTGGGCCACAATTACATCGGCACTGAACATATCTTGTTGGGACTGATTCAGGATGATGAAGGTGTCGCCGCGAAGGTGCTCCAAAACTTGGGGATCGATCGATCCAGAGTCCGCACCCAGGTAATTCGTGCAGTGGGAGAAGTGGCTGCGGTTTCTGGAGGCCGTCAAAGTACCGATCGCAAAATCCCGACTTTAGAAGAATTCGGCACAAACCTCACGAAGTTAGCCGCCGAAGGTAAACTCGATCCAGTCGTGGGCCGCGAAAACGAAATCGAACGCGTGATCCAAGTGCTCGGACGTCGCACCAAGAATAACCCCGTGCTAGTCGGCGAACCGGGAGTAGGCAAAACTGCCCTCGCCGAAGGACTAGCCCAACGGATTGTCAACAGAAATGTCCCGGATATTTTGGAAGACAAACAAGTAATCAGCCTCGATATGGGTTCGCTGATTGCAGGGACAAAATTCCGTGGCGAATTTGAAGAACGCCTGACGAAAATCATGGCGGAAATTCGCGCCGCAGGCAACATCATTCTGGTAATTGATGAAATTCATACCTTAGTTGGTGCAGGAGCTATTCAAGGCAGCATGGATGCCTCCAATATGCTTAAACCAGCACTTGCCAGAGGCGAATTGCAGTGTGTCGGAGCAACTACACTTGATGAATATCGGAAGTATATCGAACGCGATGCAGCCCTAGAACGGCGTTTCCAACCGATAAAAGTTGGCGAACCGAGTGTGGCTGAAACGATCGAAATATTGTATGGTTTGCGATCGGCTTACGAACAACATCACAAATTGACGATTTCCGATGCAGCCTTAGAAGCAGCGGCTACACTGTCAGACAGATACATTAACGATCGATTTTTGCCCGACAAGGCGATCGACTTAATTGACGAAGCAGGTTCCCGCGTTCATGTGCTGAATTCGCAAACCCCGCCAGAAGTTAAAGAACTCAAAAAGCAACTGCCGGCTGTTAGCAAAGAAAAGGATATCGCTGTTCGGGAACAAGATTTCGAGAAAGCTAGCAAATTGCGCGATCGCGAATTAGCAATTGAAGCCGAAATCGCCGAAGCCACAATCAACAAAAGCCAAATCAGAATCTCTCCCATCGTCACCGAAGAAGATATTGCCCACATCGTGGCTAATTGGACGGGAGTACCAGTCAGCAAACTGACAGAATCGGAATCGGAATTGCTGCTGCACATGGAAGACACTTTGCACCAGCGTTTAATCGGTCAAGAAGAAGCTGTCACCGCAGTTTCTAAGGCCATCCGTCGCGCGCGGGTAGGGTTGAAAAATCCGAATCGCCCGATCGCCAGTTTCATCTTTTCCGGCCCCACAGGCGTCGGTAAAACGGAACTAACAAAAGCTTTAGCAGCCTATTTCTTCGGTTCCGAAGAAGCGATGATTCGGTTAGATATGTCCGAGTATATGGAACGCCACACGGTTTCCAAACTTATCGGTTCGCCTCCGGGTTACGTGGGCTATGACGAAGGCGGCCAACTAACAGAAGCAGTTCGTCGTCGTCCTTACACAGTAGTCTTGTTCGACGAAATCGAAAAAGCTCACCCGGATGTCTTCAACATGATGCTGCAAATCTTAGAAGACGGCCGATTGACTGATGCCAAAGGTCGGACAGTTGACTTTAAGAATACGCTGCTGATTATGACTTCCAACCTCGGTTCGCGAGTGATTGAAAAAGGCGGCGGTGGTCTCGGTTTTGAGTTTACTGAAGATGCCGCCGATGGTCAATACAACCGCGTTCGGAACTTGGTAAACGAAGAACTGAAACAGTTTTTCCGTCCCGAATTCCTCAACCGCTTGGATGAAATTATCGTCTTCCGCCAGTTGAATAAGGGAGAAGTTAAGCAGATTGCTGACATCATGTTGCAGCAGTTGTTCACCCGCTTAACGGAACAGGATATTACCTTGTCTGTGACAGAAGCATTCAAGGAACTGTTAGTTAAAGAAGGCTACAATCCCAGTTATGGTGCCCGACCTTTGCGACGCGCAATTATGCGATTGCTGGAAGATGTACTGGCTGAGGAAATGTTGTCTGGTAAGCTGAAAGAAGGCCAAAGTGCGATCGTGGATGTGGATGAAAACGGTGTGGTGAAGGTATTACCCGGTGATTCATCGGAACCCAAATTACCTGAACTCGCTTTGAGTGTTTAATCGAGGAAAAAGCAAGGACACAGCAGTGCTCATTAGTGTCAACTTAAGCTGTCAGCCCGCCAAGTCCGTTAGTGGGTTCACGAGTCCGACAGGGGTTGAAACCCCTGTCTAATAGCAAAAGTCCTCGGTCGAGGACTAATGAGTTGAAAATTCTTCTCTTCAGTCCTCTTTGAGAGGACTTTCGCTTTGAGACGGGGGTTTCAACCCCCGGCGGACTATCGGTTGTACCTTAAGTTGATACTAATGGGCACTGCCGTCTCCTAATTTCGAGTTAATATTGAGGTACTGACGGGTCTACTTCTTGACTCCAAGCCGTAATTCCGCCTTTAAGATTAATCCCCTCAATTCCAGCTTCCTTCAAAATGCCCAAGGCTTTCGCAGAACGTCCGCCCATTTTGCAATGTGCAATCAATCGGTGGCCATTCAACAATTCTTTGACTTTCTCAATACCATTGCCGTTTTCAATATCCGGTAATGGTACTAATACTGACCCAGGAATTTGAGCAATTTGATATTCGTTAGGATTCCGAACATCTAGCAGTAGAAAATCTTTCGCACCACTATCGATTAATTCCTTAAGTTCCGTGACAGTCATTTCAGCAACTTGTATTTTTGCTTCCTCTGCTTTGGCTTGAGGAATTCCGCAGAATTGTTCATAATCGACCAGCTTTTCAATTACTGGACGTACTGGATTTGGCCGCAATTTCAATTGTCGGAATGTCATATCTAAGGCATTGTAAAGCAACAATCTGCCGCTCAAAGTAGTGCCTTGACCTAAGATGATTTTGATCGCTTCTGTGGCTTGAATAGTGCCGATAATTCCGCACAAAACGCCTAAAACGCCGCCTTCTGCACAGGAAGGTACCATTCCTGGAGGTGGTGGTTCTGGGTACAAATCTCGGTAATTCGGGCCGCCTTCGTAGTTGAAAACTGTGGCTTGTCCTTCAAATCGGAAGATGGAACCGTAGACGTTGGGCTTATTTAAAAGCACGGAAACATCGTTCATCAAATAGCGAGTCGGGAAGTTGTCAGTGCCATCGATGATGATATCGTAGGGTGTGGCAATTGCGATCGCATTTTGGGAACTAATACGAGTTTCATACAGGTCAACTTGGCAAAAAGGATTAATTTCTAAAATCCGATTTTTAGCAGATTCAATCTTCGGTTTTCCAACCCAAGAAGTGCCATGAATTACCTGTCGCTGCAAATTTGAATGGTCTACAACATCGTCATCTACAATCCCAATGCGGCCAACACCGGCGGCTGCTAAATATAGCAGCAGCGGCGAACCGAGTCCTCCTGTACCGATGCAGAGTACGCTGGCTGCTTTGAGACGCTTCTGCCCATCCAATCCTACTTCTGGGAGGATGAGGTGGCGAGAGTAGCGTTCGTATTCTGCTTTGTTGAGCTGGATCTCGTCCAGATTAGGATTTAGCATGATATTCTGTATAGTGCCAATTTTGAATTACATCTTATCTGAATCTTTGGCAGTTTTGCGTGTTTGTTGTTTTTACTAATGATTTCTTAATCTACTCTGAGAATTTCCTCGGCTTGGAAGTTGCCTTCTGTGTCAAGACTCCAACTGCGGAGGTCTTCTGAACGGCCTTTTTGAACGGAGACGATGATGTAGGAGTATTGTGGCCAGGCGAGGGTTCGATCGCACTCTGAGGGCACTGCGGGACAATCTGGGTGAGAATGGTAGATGCCGATAATTTCTAAATTGCGATCGCGTGCATCTTTCATTCCCTTCAGCATATCTGTTGCTGACATAGCATATCTACGTCTTTTTGTCAATCCTGTTTTTTCTGGTCTATTATCTTCAGTTTGAGCACTCCAATCATTTTTGGTTGGGCAAACTTCTACTAAGGTTTTAATATTGTTTGCGATCGTGCCTAACAGCAAACCGCAGCATTCTTCCGGGTAGGTGTTTTCGCCGTGGGTGCGGATGGATGAGAGGTGAGTGTCATTAAGTGCGATCGACTGCATTAGTTATTAGTTATTAGTTATTAGTTATTAGCGGTACCCTGAGCGTAGTCGAAGGGTAATTGGTAATTAGTAATTGGTAATTGGTAATTGGTAATTGGTAATTGGTAATTAATTTTACCTACTTAGCTAGTTGCAAAATAGTTCTATAGGCAATGATAGCTTCAGTCTGATTGACATATCCGACATATTGATTGAATACAGATAAATCCAACTCTGGCAAAAATTCACTCCTGGAAATTAACTCATAACCTGCTTCACGCAAGTGGTAAACAGAAAACTGATTGTTCACCCAAAACCAGACTTCAGGAACTTGCAAACCGCGATACACTTCCAGCTTATCAATACCACCGCTAGTCAGAGCAATTTCGATCGCAATATCCGGGATTTCCGCCAGTGTACCCAAACAGTAACACTCATCGGGTTCCGCACCGCGTCTCACAGCTTCCCGGCGAAATGTAGCACTTCCGTAACCATTCAGATTAATTAGCTTTTCAACCGCAAAGGTTTCTATCAACCGGGCAATAATTGTTTTTAGCCTTTCATGTTCTGGCGAAGTAGTCATGATAATTTCTAATGTTCCTTCCAAGTAGGTCATTCTGGGAAAATCATCGACAAACATCTCTGAAAGTTGCTCGTATTGTTCCCAAGTCACATCATATAGGATGACGCGCTGTTCAGTTGCTGGCGCGAGAGTTTTTGGATCTAAAAGTAGCATAATTAATTACCTCCACTTAAGATATCTAAATGTTACATTGTTTTGATATTTCTCACTTTCTTCTCTGTGTTCTCTGCGCCCTCTGCGGTTCACAAAAAAAGTTCCTGAATTTTACGAACCGCGAAGACGCAAAGGACACAAAGGAAGAGAAGAGAAGGGGAAAAAAGAGTTAATGCAGAGTGTACAATTCAATCAAGCAGGAGTTTGTTGCAACTCAGGCCGTTCATCCGCGACGATCGCACCTTCGACAGGACATACCTGCAAACAAATCCCACAGTCAATGCAGGTATCAAAATCAATCCAAAACCAATCCGTACCTTTGATATTTTTGCCATCGCCTGGTTGGATGCAAGCCACCGGACAAGCACCGACGCAATCAGCAATCCCTTCGCAAATATTCGTAACGATAGTATGTGACACAGTGTTCTCTCAAAAGATTTTAGATGGGGAATTATATCAATTCCGGTTGTACCGTCAGGTGACGTTAACTGTTGACTGTTGGAACAATGCCGATGCAACCGGAAGCGATATTAGCAGTTAGTAATTGGCAACACCTGCCCTAAATCAGCAGGATACATAATAACATAAATTACCAATTACCAATTCCCAATGCCCAATGCCCTATGCCCAATGCCCAATTCCCAATGCCCAATTCCCAATTCCCCTAATTGATAGTTTCAATTGTCGGTAATCCTTGGGCATTTACCCAGGCAATTTGAGCAATACGCCGATCGCGCGCATATTCCCGCACTCCCTCCAAACTCTCTCGACTCTCCAAATCCATTTCCACCCGAACCGGATCACTAGACTCTCGGAGTTTTCGAGCGTAAACAAAGGCGGCCGCAGCAGATTCAGGAGTTTCAGGCACAACCAAAAAGTCGCTGGCTGGGGTCTCCTTGGGCAATTGACCCTCAGTTAGCAAAACTTGGTGCAAATCTTCAATATTCAGACAAAACCCGATGCCAGGATGATTTTGCCCTTGGGGATCGAACAATCCCAGTAGTCGATCGTACCGTCCGCCTTGTCCCAAAACTCGCTGTCCCGTTTTAGGACTACTGACAACTTCAAACACAATGCCAGTGTAGTAGTCAAAGGTTTGAATCAGACTCAAATCGAGGTGGATGTGGGATTTCAGATTGGGAATTTTTGATTGACATTGATACAACAATTCGATCGCCGATTTAAGATTATTTAACGCTGTTTGCTGCGACTCATCTAAATCGAGCTTTGCCACAATTGGGAACACATCTTCTGGGCGGCCGCGCAAGTCAAATAACACTAAAGCTCTTTCTCGCAATTCAGCAGAAAGCGGTAAGTTTTCCAAGCCTACTCGATCGAGATTCGCGATCGCCGATCGCACTTTCTGGCGCACATTCAGCGGAAACGGTTCCAACAAAGTAGCAGTCAAACCCGCTTCTCCGATGACCAAGTGCCAGTCATCAATTTCTAAACCCTGCAAGCACTCAGACAGCAGTAGCAGCACTTCCGCATCCGCCACCGTCCCCCCGGAGCCTAGCAACTCTACCCCAGCTTGATAGAACTCCTGTTGCCCACCAGATCCCGTATCTGCACCTTTGCGGAACACATTGGCATTGTAGTAGAGACGCTGAGGTTGCCAGGGAGTCCCACCCATCCGCATCACAGCGGCGCGGGCGATGGAAGCTGTCAATTCTGGACGCAAGCCGAGTTCTCCATCTTCGGCGTCTTGAAGTTGAATTAAGGTCGATCGGTCGATCGCACCTCCAGCCATCAACGTCTCCAGTCTTTCTAAAGTAGAAGTAATAATTCGATGATAGCCCCAGCGGTGAAATACTTGCTGTAAACGGCCTTCGATCGAATTTTTTTGAGCGACATCAAGGGGTAATAAATCTCTTGCACCCGATGGGGGTTGATGAACCATAAGTTAGTTAATTGTTGATTGTTGACTGTTGACTGTTGACTGTTGATTGTTGACTGTTGACTGTTGACTGTTAACTGTTGTTATTGGTTATTGGTTACTGGTTACTGGTTATTGGTTATTGGTTATTGGTTATTGGTTATTGGTTATTGGTTACTGGTTATTGGTTATTGGTTATTGGTTATTGGTTATTGGTTATTGGTTATTGGTTATTGGTTATTCCCTATTCCCAATTCCCAATTCCCAATCCCCTATTCCCTATTCCCAATTCCCAATCCCCAATTCCCAATCCCCAATCCCCAATTCCCAATTCCCAATTCCCAATGCCCAATTCCCAATTCCCAATTCCCAATTCCCAATTCCCTATTTCTTCTTACCACCAAACAAATTGGTAAAACTTGCAAACAATCCAGCCGGTTTATCATCACCCTTTTTGGCGGAAACTGGCTGTTCGAGCTTTTTCTTCACCTCCAAAGCCATCGGTTCTTCAGGATTTGATGCCAAAGCATTTTTCATTTCAATTTTTGCCATTGTTGCTTGACCTTGTTGAAAATAGCACATTGCCAACATAGCCTGACACCTGCTATTTTTCGGCTCGCACTTTTTGGCTTCCCTCAACTCCAAAATTGCTTTAGCGAAATTTTTGCTATCCATAAATCCCTGAGCGCGCCGACAATATTTGTCCATCTCAGAATCTTTTTTGGGTGGCGGTGGAGCAGAAACAGAAGTGGGAGGTTTTACTGTTTTCGACTCTGGTTTCGCTGATGTTGGGGGTTTGGAAGAGTCTCCCCCAGTCGAGATCATCACATTTTCTTTTCGCAGCAGGTAGACCATATTGAGTTCGCTAATTTGATCGATCACCTCTAGAGCTTTCTCAACGGATTCGTATTGCTTTACAGAAAGTTTGGTAACTTCTGTTTTATAAAGTTCTTCCCAATTCGCAGCCGTCGCTAATTGCTTAGCTATGGCACTTTCGACTTGAGGTTTTTGTGGTTCTTTGGCTGCACGTTTGCCGATCGCGGTCACTAGCAAATTATATTCTTTGCGATCGCCTTCTTTGGAAAACTTATTGTAAGCCGGGTTCACCACCTTTGACAAAAACTGGTTAGCCCAATCTTTATCTGCTTGCTCTTCAAAAGGGCAAGTATCCGAGTGCAAGCGGCGGACTATCTTCATGTACTGCTTGCGGATGTCGTTAAACTCCGCATCCAACGGCACCCCCAAAATTGCGTGCTGATCTGTAAAATCAAACTTAAACAGCCCTTTAGTCATTTCAAAAGACATAAATCTACCCTCCGTTCCCTGGCTTGTTACTATCCTTTAATCATTAATGTAACTTCACTTGAGGGGTTATGCCCCCCGTACTACTGCTGATTCCTGTTTCCAACTCGCTACACCCAGGAAGACAAAGGCGGAGTGTTCAGCAATGCGTCGCTGAGTTCGGCGTGAATCTTGCCGTTTGTCGCCAAAACTCGACCGGAGTTAATCTCAAAAGGACTACCATCATAAGCTGTAACTTGGCCTCCAGCTTCGGAGAGAATAACTACACCGGCTGCGACATCCCAAGGGGACAATCCCCTTTCCCAGTATCCATCTAAGCGCCCGCAGGCGACGTGAGCGAGGTCTAGGGCGGCGGAACCACTGCGTCGTACACCTTGGGTGAGGTGAGTGAGGTGACAGAATTCCGCATAGTTATTGTCCGCTGTTTCGCGCCGATCGTAAGCAAAGCCAGTAACTAACAAACTTTTGGTCAATTCTGAGATTTGCGAAACTTCGATCGCCCGTCGGTTGCGAGTAGCCCCCAATCCTTTAGCAGCCCGAAACAATTCGTCATGAAAAGGATCGAAAATCACCCCAATTTGTGGTATGCCTTCGATTAAAAGCCCGATCGACACACAAGCAAATGGATATTGGTGAGCATAATTAGTTGTACCGTCCAAAGGGTCGATCGCCCACAAATACTTACTACTAGCATTACCTAATTTACCCGATTCTTCCGCAAGGATGGCATGGTCGGGTACATGACGGCTGAGAATTTCTAAAATCACCGCTTCTGATGCCTTATCAGCTTCTGTGACTAAATCGCCCGATCGACCTTTTTCTTGAATATCTGATAATTTTCCACAGAAAGATTGCAAAACAGCACCAGCCGCGAGGGCAGCTTCGGTGGCTATTTCTAGAAAGTTTTGGAGTTCGTTATTAGTCATTACTTATTAGTTATTAGTTATTAGTTATTGGTTATTGGTTATTAGTTATTGGTTATTGGTTATTGGTTATTAGTTATTAGTTATTTGCCGTACCCTGAGCGTAGTCGAAGGGTTATTTGTTATTTGTTTGTGATAATACCCCATTCCCAATTCCCAATTCCCCATTCCCAATTCCCAATTCCCATAATTATTTTTGATTTTGCTGTCGAAATTCTGCCGGAGTTTGGCGCAGAGGCTGTTTAGGATTCCAAATACCTTTACCCATGAGTCTCGCCCATTCTTGAGCATTGACAATCCGCTGCTGATACTTCTTGTTAGCCGATCGCACCGTTGCCAAAGCATAACCTTCTTTAACTAGCCGTTCATTGACCAACACTCCATTTTGCCACAAATAGGCTAATTTGCGATCGAACCGATCCTTCCCCTCCACATCGGATTCCAACAATACCTGTTTCCCCCCAATTAGCTGTTCCAGTTTACTTTTCGCCACTTCTCCCCAAGGCTGTTGTTTCAAATCCGGCACTTCAATCCCAATCAGCCTGATTTGTTCTAACAAAGCAATTTTGTCCGCTGTACTGACAATTTCAATAGTTTGTCCAGTCACAGTCCGTTGTACTTGAACAAAAGTCCCTGTGGGAATCTCAGGTTTTTGGCAACTAACTAATAATAAACAAAATGCGATCGACAATAATCTACAAACCAACATTCGGGATTTGGAATTGAGAACTCGGAATTGGGCATTTTGCTCACTCTTCATCTAAAGGCAAACCAAAGCGCACTTTACCTTTAGCGAAAAAGCGGCCAAATTGAAGTTCATACACTTCATCTTCATCTTGCGTCTCCACTTCCATATTGGAACGCGGATAACTGACACACAGCAAAGCATAACCCTCTTTTTGCAGTTCCGGAGACAGTCCCATTGCTTCCGGCTGATGCAGTTCCCCAGATACCACACGCACCGCACAGGCTGTACAAGCACCATTGCGACAAGAAAAAGGCAAATCCACCCCTTGGTTTTCCACATTTTGGAGGATATAGCGATTTTCCGGGACTCGCAGCGTGTGGCGAGATCCAGTTTTTCTGTTATGAATTTTAATCGTGTAAGAGCGAGTCATGGAATTTTCGATTTTCGATTTTCGATTTTAGATTTTAGCTGAGGGTTGACGGCAAAATCCTTGATATGAATTGGTTTGCGACACAGGGGAAGAGAATTTTGCCCGCCCGTTTTAGGCCCTATCCATATTAAACAATAAATTTCTGCCATTAGGCCTTCCCAAATCAGATTTCTTCTGCTAAGGTAGTTAAGCTGTGGCTAAAAAAACAAAGTTCTGCTTTGGAGAGGTGGCCGAGCGGTTGAAGGCGCAGACCTGGAAAGTCTGTTTAGGGCAACTTAACGAGGGTTCGAATCCCTCCCTCTCCGTTGAAGATTGAGTTATACAAGCTTTCCAGCAAGACGACTTAGTTAGATTTCTAACTAAGTCGTTTGTTTTTGGTACAAACCCTGGGGGTACTGCCGTCTCCTCATCTCGGCTAACCATTCCGATACTGCCGGATTTGATATGAATAGGCTATTTGTGTGAAATATCTATTTTCTTCTGTTTTTTTAAATAAATTTACTCAGAAATGGCGATCGGAATTTGCACCTCACTGATTTTAATTGCTTCGGGTGTCATTGGCGAATTGTAAAAAAAGCGTCGCGGCGGCCCGACTATGGCGTATTCGGGATGCTCTTTCAGCCAATCTTCCAGCTTCTGAAGATTTTTTTCAAAGCTTTCCCAAGTGTATGCGCCCCGTATCCCAATACTAACAACCGTCATTGGTGGCGTATCTGTGACACTCACAGCCGAGTTAACACTACCAGGATCAATATTGGGTGATGGGTAGAGGAAGGAAACTTCTACTTGGGGAACAACATCGATTTGCCCTGGAATTGCTGTGTAGCGGGCTTCTACGGGCGTTGTCATCGCAATTTGGTTATTGCTGATATGTTGGAACAAGGGATTGAAGGCAACTCCAGTCCCTTGTCGCACATCACCCGCGTGGGTGTAGGTGACAGCGCGGTACCGAGGATATTGCTTCACTTCTATGGCACCAATCTCTGCGGGTTCAGGAAATCCACCGGGTAAATAAGCTGACATTGTTTGTAAGTTTAGCCTTAACAAGTGGCATACCTATTTTAGCATTTATCGAGATACGTGTTGAGTATTGCACTTATAATTAAGTTAGAGATTTGTTGATCAACCTGATATTAATATGGCAGAGGCTAGTAAATTAAACAATTTTTAATACAATTATCATTGAAAATTAACGTTTTTTGTGGTGTAGGTCATTTTTTTTTGTAACTATTCAGGTATTCTCTCAGAGGGGATGTGCGTTATCACTTGTTCAGACTAGATGATATTGAGGTACATGATTAATTACACCGCTTTCAAGGAATAGTGTATGAAAAAAATTTTAGTAATCGATGATGATCATGTAATTCGGTATCATATTCTCAAAATCCTCAAGGCTGAACGTTTTGAAGTGGTGGGGGCAGAAAATGGAATGCAGGGCTTATCTTTGGCGATGTCGCATCTTCCCGATGTGATTCTTTGCGACGTGCTGATGCCAGAACTTAATGGTTATGGAGTGCTGATGGCATTGCGAGCGAATCCTGCTACTGCCACAGTACCTTTTGTGTTTTTGACTGGTAAAACCGATCGCGCTGAAATGCGTCAAGGCATGGAATTGGGAGCCGATGATTATCTGACGAAACCTTTTACTAAAGCTGAACTGGTTGGGGCGATCGCGATTCGTTTGAAAAAACAAGAAGCCTTCGCTGAGCTATACAATACTTTACAAATACAAAGCAACGAATTCATTATACAACAAAATGCAGATGAAAAATTAGCCCAGTTGAAAACAAGTTTATATAATGCTTTAAAACGAAAAGAATTCCTGGTTTACTATCAGCCACAGATCAGTATGAATACGGGTAAGATTGTGGGTGCAGAAGCTTTGGTGCGCTGGCAACACCATGAAAAAGGCTTGATTCCACCTACAGAATTTATTCCGGTTGCTGAAAAAACTGGCTTTATTATACCTTTGGGCGAGTGGATATTGCAGACAGCTTGCCAGCAGTTACAAGCTTGGAAAAATGATGGTTTTTCTGGGCTGCGGATGGCGGTTAATTTATCACCTGGTCAATTTCACCAACCGGATCTCAGTAGCAGAGTCGCCCAAATTTTAGAGAAAATTGGTTTAGAACCGAGCAGTTTAGAATTAGAGTTGACTGAAAGTTTGATGGTGGAAGATGTCAAAAGTGCGATCGCAACTTTGACCCAATTGAAAAACCTAGGAATTTCTATTTCGATTGACGATTTCGGAACAGGATACTCTTCTTTAAGCTATCTGACACAATACCCCTTCGATGCTTTAAAAATAGACCGATCCTTTGTTCGCAATATCACAGATGGCTGTCGAAATGCAGCGATTGTGAAAGCGATCATTGAAATGGCCCACAGTCTTCATCTTGAAGTAATTGCAGAAGGAGTAGAAACGGAAACAGAAAAAGATTTTCTCTGGCGCTCAGAATGCGATGTTATGCAGGGATATTTGTTCAGCCCTCCTTTGTCAGCAGCAGATTTTGAAAAGTTACTGATAGAAGGGAAATAAAATATCGTTGAAGTCAATATTTGTGCGATAATCAAATGCGATCGGGGTGGAATATGGTTTTAGAATCCAGCAATAACGTTAACTCACTCAAATCAAGCAATAAAAAAAAATAAGGATGTTTACATAGCTGTTCAAGTAACTCTAGTGATAGTATTTTTAGCTATATGGAATTTATCTGTCCAGCGATGTCAAAGCAACAGGGACTTCAGTCCCGGTTGGACTATCGGTTGTACCTTAAGTTGACACCAATGGGCACGGTGCCGTGTCCCTACCTCTGCTACTTCATATTTGCAGTTAAAATTAAAAGGTTTATCTATGCTATCAATGTTCAAATCCCCAAAAGTAAATACAGAAAAGACTAAGCGACTAAATCCGTCGCGGGTGCGCGATCACTTGGCAAACGAGCGCACTTATTTAGCATGGATGCGGACAGCAATATCGCTGATGGGTTTTGGCATAGTTATCGTGCGCCTTCGCGCCTTCCATCCCCCTCTGCTGCCAACTCCGGGGAATGGCTGGAAGTTGGGTTTGCTTTTTTCAGCAGTGGGTTTGCTGACGGTGCTATTCTCAACAAAGCACTACTTCGGTGTCCGCCACGATATCGATTATGATACTTATGAACCTACCGATCGCTGGGTAATTCTTTTCAGCCTCGCGATCGCCATTTTAGGGGCTGGGGTAATTTATTATATGCTGACCGTTCCTTTGAGCTCATTTGATTTGATGGCACCTGAATAATGGCACCGGTTTAATATTAATGTTAAAGAGTTCGATCGCGTGCAGTTATTGTTCACAGTGATGCAAGTAGATGACGAGAAATCAAAGCAGCAAAATCTGTCGCGGGCGATCGATCGATCGGCGAATGAGCGCACTTTTTTAGCATGGATGCGGGCGGCGATCGCACTCATGGGTTTTGGCGTCGTCATCGTGCGACTTCGCGTCGTGCAACTCCCCGTACAACATCGTCACGCGATCGGGTGGAAGTTGGGTTTAATCTTCTCTCTAGTAGGTTTGGCGACAGTCTTAATCTCAACCCTGCACTACTTCACCGTTCGCCAGCAAATCGATCTCGATACCTACGAGCCGCCAGACGGCATGGTATTATTCTTCAGTTTCGCTGTCGGCTTATTGGGAATTGGAGTAATTTATGCGATTTTGGCAGCAGCCCTGGGATCGGTAACTGTTGTGATACCCGATTGAGCGCACAGCAGACTTAACAGCTAATGGTAATTGAGTATAAATACAGCAGATTCCACGTTTACGAAGTACACGCCCGCGATCGATCCCCGTAGGGACTAAGGCACTCGCCGTGTCCTCCTCGATCGAGCACTGTAGCCGATCGCATCTTCATCGCTAAAAAATCTATTTTACCGTCAGTATCTGCCCAAATTTCCTCCGCCGTGGTTTCTCGGTGAATTTTCGGATTTGCGGGGTTGCGAAACTGTTGCAACAGAAAAGCATCGGGGGTTTCTTCTGCAATTTCTTGGGCACGGGCGATCGCGCTTAACATCCCTTCATGTCCCGGAGTCAATTCCAAAAGATTAACTTTGGTAGTGTAGGGATGAAGCATTTGGGCGACAATCGCTGATAAAAACCCGATGTTTGATGTCCAAATGCTTCATCCTCCCCAGAGTTGGCGATTGAAAATATCTCAAATGGGTTCTATACAAACGAAGTCCCTCTCTAAGAGACTAAGAAATAAAGGGCGGTTTTTCAGCCAGATTGGGATGAGATGTGCAGCAGCTTGTGTCGCGGTTTTCCCTGACTATCGGCGATATTAAAGATTTCAGGTACGAATTGCTCAATAGTTAGGTGCGATCGCCGACAATTGAGATGATAATAGTTAATTCAGAAGCCCGCCAGCTTCACCTTTGAGAAACTACCAAGAATAAGTTCTAACAGAGACACCACTATGGGAAAACCAACAGGCTTTATCGAATTCCTCCGCGAATTGCCCTCCGAACTCTCACCAGTCGAGAGAGTCCACAACTGGGACGAATTTCACCTCCCAATGGACGAAGACAAACTCCGCACCCAAGGAGCCCGCTGCATGGACTGCGGCATCCCATTTTGCCACACTGGAAACCTGATTAGCGGCATGGCCAGCGGCTGCCCAATCAACAACCTCATTCCCGAATGGAACGACTTAGTATATCGCGGCCTCTGGAAAGAAGCCCTAGACAGACTCCACAAAACCAACAACTTCCCCGAATTCACCGGCCGCGTTTGTCCCGCCCCCTGCGAAGGCGCTTGCGTACTCGGCATCAACAACCCGCCAGTCACAATCAAAAACATCGAAGCCTCAATCATCGACAAAGGCTGGGATGAAGGCTGGATTACCGCCGAACCACCAGCCAAACGCACAGGCAAAAACATCGCCGTCATCGGTTCCGGGCCCGCCGGTTTATCCGCCGCCGCCCAACTCAACAAAGCCGGTCATTGGGTAACTGTATATGAAAGAGCCGATCGCCCCGGCGGCCTGCTAATGTATGGCATCCCCAACATGAAGCTAGACAAAGAACAAGTCGTCATGCGTCGCCTGAAAGTCCTCGAAGACGAAGGCATCAAATTCGTTTGCAACACCGAAATCGGCAAAGACTTACCAGCAGAACAACTACTCAAAGAATTCGACTCCGTTGTCCTCTGTACCGGTGCCACCAAACCCCGCGACTTAGGCATCGAAGGGCGCGAATTAAAAGGCATCCACTTCGCAATGGACTTCCTCACAGCCAACACCAAATCGGTTCTCGACAAGAGTACAAACGATAACTTCATCTCCGCCGCCGGCAAAGATATCGTAATTATCGGCGGTGGCGACACCGGCACCGACTGCGTGGGCACCTCCATTCGCCACGGCTGCAACAGCCTCGTACAGCTTGAAATCATGGCCAAACCGCCCTCTGAACGCGCCGCCAACAATCCCTGGCCCGAATGGCCAAAAGTCTACCGTCTCGACTACGGCCAAGAAGAAGCCGCAGCCAAATTCGGCGATGATCCTCGCGGCTATCTCACCACCTCTACCAAGTTCGAGGGCGACGAAAACGGCAATGTCAAAGCCGTGCACACCGTTGAGGTGGAGTGGGCGAAAAACGAAAAAGGGCAGTTTATTCCCAAACAAATCCCCGGCACCGAAAAAGTCCTACCCGCCCAGCTTGTCTTGCTAGCGATGGGCTTCCTCGGCCCGGAACAGCCTTTGTTGGATGCGATGGGATTGGAACGTGACGCGCGCAGCAATGTGAAAGCGGATCATGAAAAATATACAACTAGCCTTCCCGGAGTTTTCGCCGCCGGTGACTGTCGCCGGGGTCAGAGTTTGGTGGTTTGGGCGATTAATGAAGGGCGCGGCGTGGCCCGGGAGTGCGACCTTTATCTGATGGGGAGCACAGATTTACCTTAGTTTTACAATACCAGAACCCCGATCAACCCGCTCCTACCCAACAAACAATCCTAATGTACATTTCGATTGTTTGTTGGGTTTGATATCAATTCCGGTTACACCGGAATGATCTAGAGTCCAAGGCAGTGCCCATAGGTGTCAACTTAAGCTGTCAGCCCGCCCCGTGTCCGTTAGTCATCCATCGAGTCCACCAGGGGTTTAAACCCCTGTCTAATAGCTAAAGTCCTCTAAAAGAGGACTCAAGAACTCATCATCAGTCCTCTTTGAGAGGACTTGCGCTTTGAGACAGGGGTTTAAACCCCTGTCGGACTGTGGAATGAACCTTAAGTTGACACCAATGGGCTTGGCCTGCCTTGGACTCCGTTTAGATCATTCCGATTTATCCAAGTGCAGAATCCAACCAAACTATCAAATCCTCTTGAGTAGTAAAATCTAACAAAGCTTCTCCTAAATCATCCAACTGTTCAGCAGATAACCGCTGGATGTTAGCTTGAACCTCCGGTGCAACCTCGCCCACTCTGCGTACAATCTGACGCATAATTAATGCTGTTTGCCCTGCAAGTTTCCCCCTTTCAATCCCCTGTTCAATACCCCTTTCAATCCCCTGTTCAATACCCCTTTCAATCCCCTGTTCAATCCCCCTTTCAATCCCCTGTTCAATACCCCTTTCAATCCCCTGTTCAATCCCCTGTTCAATCCCCTGTTCAATCCCTATTTCAATCCCCTGTTCAATCCCTATTTCAATCCCTTTCATAACAGATCCGAGTTGATCTTGGATAAACATTTCTCGCTTGTCCAAGTCTTCCGCTTCTTTGACTGTCAAATTTGCTCGATTGGCAATTGTCATTGCGCTATTAATCTCTGTTACTGAACCCAGTGTAGCTGGCACTTCATCTAAACTGGGAGAATTTTTCATAAAGTAAATCCACTTTTCGGCTAGAGTTTCGAGTTGATTCAATTCTTTTTTGAATTTCGGCAACTCCACAAACACTAACTTTAATTCACAGTTGGGATAGGGGAAGTTTTCTTCTGTTTCTGTGAAAACAAAGTTAGAAATTAGTTTTTCGCTATTTTCAAATAAAATAAAATCGGTGATGGTTAAGGCAATGACTGGATTTAGTCTTAAATAACCGTCTCCAGCTTTCAGTTGATTACAATAGGTGTTGCCTGCGTTGTAAACTACTCGTTTTTCAAAGGCGGCTACATTGAGTACCTGGATTTCTATAATCACTGTTTTGTTGCCAGTAATTTTAGCTTTCACATCCAGATAACTGTCTTTCAATCCTGTGACACTGGCTGCTGAATAAGGATCGATGATTTCTATGTCTTGAATTATGCGTTCTCCGCCATACAGCATTGCATTCAGGAAGCTAATCAAAATTTCTGGATGTTCGGAAGAGCCAAATATCCTTTTGAATGCAAAATCTGTTTTGGGACTGATAAAACGCATAGGTTTTTTGTTCTGGTTTGTAGGGAATCGGCACGCGATTTCTAAGAGACTGTTGGCGAATCAAGAAAGGGTAATACACCTCGCAGGTAAAATGTAAATAATGTAGGTTGGGTAGAGCGCCAGCGAAACCCAACTATTCTATAAGGTGTTGGGTTTCGCTTATGCTCTACCCAACCTACGCTATCTATGTGAGAAACACCGCGAGTGCTGATTTCAGAGGTGAGGGTGAAACCCTCTGTGATATCGTTTCCGGTTGCATCGGAATGATTTAACCGCGAAGGCGCAAAGGACACGAAGGAAGAGAAGAGAGAGATTAATACAGGACGATGAAGAGAGGTCTCAGATTTGACATAATACGAGAACTTCTAATATTCCGCTTCCTCTTCGTATTCGGGAGTCTTAGTCTTCTCAGGGATATTCACGCGAGGAGCTTTATAAGGCTTCGGCGCTTCGTCATCAGCCCAAGCATCCGCTTCCACATCATCCTCGTATTCATACTGGACCACCGGCTCCTTGCGATAACTCTCAGGACGAGCGTACTCTTTCTCCTCGTACTCCTCCTCGTAATCGTCCTCCTCGCCGCCCCAATTATCCTCTTCATACTCATCGTAATCATTCACCGGAGCAGGCTGGGCCTGACGCATCGGTTGTCGCACCGCAGGTCGTTTCCACTGGGAATCCTCGTCCCAAGGAACTTCCTCAAGCGCAGGCTGTGCTACTTTGCTACGCATTTCCGGTGCAGGTATTCGCACGCCTGGCCCCAATTGATTTGGCGTAGCCACAGGCTTGGGATAATAACCTTGTTCTTCCTCGTCACGTTCCCAAGGTGCTTGTCCCAACCCGACGCGCTCCAGCAGCCCCACACTAAGCTGTCTGAGCCTTTCCTCGGAACCTTCAAACACAATCAAGCGATTGGGGCCACTACTGACAATTTCCTCGATTCCCAAGTCGTAGGTGCTGAGAACTTGTTCGGGGATTTGGGGGATTCCCAGGGAAGCGATGATGATAGAAACTAACTTACCGTCTTCTGGGTCGAACCGAAAGCCCCGGACTCTTCCTAAAAGTTCGCCGGTTTCGGTGATCACTTCGCTGTTAATCAAAATGCTGTAGACTTCGACATCAACATCATCTTCGATCGCACTTTCGTCTTCCACCAACAGCACATCGCCGATTTCGCTGACATTGCTGAGGAACATAAACCTCGGCATTCCAGCCACTGCAAATATATTATCTCGTAGACCGATCGCCACAACTTCCCGTCGGTCAATGTCTACCCACAATTGACTAACCACACCCAGGCGTTTACCTCTGTCGCGGGTGATGACTTGAGTGCCGAGAATGTCGGAGCGTTGGCAGATTTGTTCGGATGTCATCTAACTCTAATCCTGATTTATTAAGTACATATATCACTCAACACGGTCATCGACAGATACTCCGGGACTACAACTTCAGTCCTATGACTTGAGTATAAGCTCCCCGTGCTTGAGTAACACCAATTGTACGCTCAGCCGATTGAATCATAGGTCGCCGCCACTTCATCAAAAGCGTAGAACGTAGACGGGCGGTAGCGTTGCAGCGCAAAAATAAAACTCAGCGCCGTCAAGGACTTTTCGCCTCCAGACATGGAAGCCAGCCGCTGTACCGGCTTACCTTTGGGGTGAGCGACTAGATTCAAGCCGCTGCTGAAAGGGTCTTCCTGGTCATCTAGCTGAAGATAGCCGTCACCTTCAGAAAGTTCCGCAAAGATAGTTTGGAAGTTCTCGTTAACAGCATCGAAAGCTTCTTTAAAAGCTCGTCGCCGCAGAGTAGTAAAGTTTTCGATTCTCAACAGCAGTTCCGTCCGTTCTCCTTCCAAAGTTGTCAATTTTTGACTCAATTCTTGGAGGCGTTCTTGGGTGCGATTGTACTCTTCTAAGGCTAGCATATTGACTGGTTCTAGAGCTTGAATGCGTTTCGCGATCGCCTTTACTTCCTGCTGCAATTCCGTCAAATTGCCTTTCTCGACATTTTCGGGAATTGACGGCACTGGATCTGGCATTTCTGCCCGCTGAGTTGCCAACAAATCGCGGACTGCGGTCAATTGTTCTCGCCGTTCTTGCTGGCTTTCGTGGAGTTTTTGTAACTGCCATTGTAACTGCTGTTTGGCTAAATGTTTTTCTCTCAATTGTGATTCTGCCCGATCGCGTTCTCCCTTCTGCACCCCCAATTTTTCCTCAATTTGTGCCACAGCAGCCCTAGCTTCCGAAATTTGCTGCTCAATGGCCGACTGCTGGGAAACAATGTGGTTAATGGCATCCGCGCTAGTGTTTTGCTGCATTTGCCATTCCTGCAACTTCTGGCTGCCTGCTTGAATTTTCTCCGACCAACGCCCGAATTGATTTTCCAAGTCTACAAGGCGCTGCTGGACGTTTCTGAGAGCTAATTCTCGCTCTTGCAGTTGCGCTTCTTGTGCGCGAAGACCTGATTGCATTTGCTGCCATTCGCTGTGGCTGTTGGACTCTTCCAACTGCGCTAAAGTTTGGCGGTATTGCTGTAATTGAGTTTCTTTCACGGGCAATTCCCGTTCTAGCAATTGCAATCTGGATTGGGAATTAGTTAATTCCTGAGTGTTTTTAGTAATTTGCGATCGCACTTGTTCCTGTTGCGCCACCAACTTCTGAGTTTCTGCCGCCAACTGTTCCAGCCTCAACTGATTTTCGCGCAAATTTTGTTTGGCTTCCATCAATTCTTGACTACTGGTTTTGAGTGCAATAGATGCGCGCTCGATCGCAATTTTGCAACGTGCCAAAATCCGCTCAATTTCCTCAAGCCTTTCTTGCAAAGATGCGATCGTTCTCGCTTCAACTTGCGCCTCGTTAGCATCAACCGTACCAAAATGCAAAGTCGATCTGCTACTCGAACTACCGCCAGTCATCGCGCCGCTTGTTTCCAAAATTTCCCCATCCAAAGTGACAATCCGATACTGTCCCAAATAGCGACGAGCATCCGTGAGATTGCCAAACACAACTGTGCTACCAAAAACGTAAGCAAAAATCTCATTGTACCGGGAATCGCAGTCAATCAAATTTACCGCAGCATCCATAAAACCGGCCGCCCTACGCAAATTTTCATTCACCGAAAATCTGCCACCTCTAATTTTAGTTAAAGGCAAAAACGTCATTCTACCCGCCCGTTTTTGTTTCAATAGTTCAATCGCCTGGGCGGCTATGCGGTCATCTTCCACCACCATATTTCCCATCCGGCCACCCGCCGCAATTTCCAAGGCTAACTGATAGCGCGGTTCCACCCTTCCCAGTTGAGCCACCAGCCCACAAATTCCGGGAATTCCGCTTTGCACAATAATTTTTGCGGTAAACGTGCCTGTCGCTTCTTGAGCTGCTTGAAACTGCATTTCCAGCTTGTCTAATGTCCGCTGTCTTTCCCGTTGTTCTTCCAACAAACGAGTTTGAGTTTCTTGCTGAAGCTTGAGTTCTTGTTCCGATTCTAATACAATTTGATTCAGGGACTCTACTTGCAAAGATGCAATTCCTTTGGTTGTAAAAAGCTCGGATTGCTGAACTTTTTTGGCTGCAATTTCCTGTTCCAATACTTGCAGGGATTGGTTTTGTTCTTGAATTTGACTTTGTAGGCGATCGACTCTTTCGCCAATCGCAGCTTGTTCGGCGCGTTCAGGTTCCAAACTTTGCTGTACAGTTTCAATTTGGCGGTGCAATTCCGTTTGCTGTTGTACCCAAACTTCTGCTGTTGAGGCGATCGCATTTGCAACTTCCCGACTTTCATTTAAGCTTTGCTGGGAAACATCCCGCTGTTCCTGAAAACTGCCCTGCTGAGATTTAACATAAGATATTTCAATCTCAATTTGCTCCAAACTTTGCCGGAATTGTCGAACTTCTTGCTCAGTTTGTGCTATATTAGCAGCAAGTTGTCCAGCAGTTGTTTCCAACTCCTGCTTGCGGTTTTGCAATTGCCGCCGTTCCGCTTCTTGCGTCGCCATAGTCGATTGTAGCGCCAACAATTCCGATTCTCCCAAAGCTTTGACGCGGGCATTCAGTGCGTCAAGTTCTGCGGTGGCTGTTTCAATTTGAGTGTTAGCTGTTTGCAATTGTTCAGTGAGATCGGTAGAATTGCGATCGCCTGCTTCGATTTGTTCCCGTAGTTTCCATTCTTGCTTTTGCAACTGTCGGAATTTTAGGACAATCTCCCACTGCGACTTTTCTTGGAATTCTGCCCGCAACTTTTGATATTTTTCGGCTTTTGTGCGATCGTTTGCCAGTCTATCGCGCTGAGAAATCAGCTCTTTTTCCACAATTCGGCTGCGTTCTTCTACATCCTTGACTTCATCCAATTTATGTCTAGCTAAGGAGATTTTGCGATCGAATTGAGCCACTCCGGCCAATTCGTCAATGATTTCTCGGCGTTCCTTGGAATTCATCGAAATAATGCTAGTAACATCGCCTTGCAATACGACATTATAACCTTCGGGATAAATTCGCAAACGGTTCAGTTGTTCGTGCAGTTGAGTTAGGGTGCAAGGTTCGCCATTAATGTAATAAGTCGATGTGTAAGTTCCTTGGCGAGTCACTCGTAGTTTGCGCGTCACACTCCACTCGGACGATTTTGGATTTTGGATTTTGGATTTTCGATTAGCAGGTGATTTTCCGTTATTCTGTTCAATTTCTGGAATTTCAATTTCTGCGATTTCTACTGCTATTGCTTCTACTTCAGACAAGTCATCTGCTGCGTCTTCATATCCATCTTCATATTCATCATCAGCAAACCATTCATCTCCAACACCTTCGAGAGCAAATGTTGCAGTTACACTAGATTCGATCGTACCGCGTTTATTTTGAGCATTGTTCACCAAATCCGGCAAACGTTCAGCCCGCATCCCCTTAGAAGTCGAAAGTCCCAGACAAAACAGCAAACCATCGAGGATATTCGACTTACCAGAACCGTTAGGCCCCGAAACCACAGTAAAACCAGGTAGCACGGGAATGGACGTCGTGCCACCAAAAGATTTAAAGTTAGTTAGTTCGATCCGTTTAATGTGAACCATATACTAGGAGTAGCTTTGGGCTCCGAGTGGTTTTTCAAAGGTAGCACAAGCAAACCCAATATTGAACAATGTTTCAACTTTTGTAGTTGCGATCGAATAGATATCTTACATCTTTGTCAACAACACAGGATACCTATCCCGAAAAAGCTGGTTGAGAATCCTTTGACATCTCCAATCGAATCCAGAGCAGCCATAAATTGTAACTTTTGATGCTTTTAACTGAAATTAGATGCGATCGCGATTATCTATGCAATTCATCCTGAAAGACCGTGCTAGACTGCGTTTGATAACTATGAAATTTATAATTGTCACCATCTACCCCTAGACATATCCCATCTTTCCGGTAAAATCGAAATCAAAATTAAAAAAGTGGCGGGGGAACTCCGTCACTCAAAAAAGCCTTTGCAAAAAAGGAAAAAGAAGCCTGCGGTCTAACTGTACTCAGTTGACTGTTAGGTTCGTTCACTAATGTATAAAGTAACAAAACGCATATGGAGGGCAAAACCATTACACCCACTCTAAACTCGTCCAATCTTTCAGCTTCATCCGAAAGCGACCAACCAGTATTGAAAATTTGGGGCCGCGAACCCCTCAAAGGACACGTCAAAATCAGCGGTGCCAAAAACTCCGCCTTAGTAGTCATGGCCGGTGCCATCCTATGCCCAGAAGATTGTCGCCTCCGTAATGTTCCCTCCCTAGTCGATGTCCGCCGTATGGGGCAGATTCTCTCGGCTGTAGGAGTCAAAATAGAGGCAAATGGCGACGTTTTAGATATCAATGCCAGCCAACTCATAGACGCTCAAGCCCCCTACGAATTAGTCAGCCAACTGCGGGCGAGCTTTTTCATCATCGGGCCGCTGCTAGCACGTTTGGGATTTGCCAAAGTTCCGTTACCCGGTGGGTGCGCCATCGGTGCCCGGCCCGTCGAACTCCATGTTCGCGGTTTGCAAGCCCTGGGCGCTGAAGTTCACATCGAACACGGCACTGTTCACGCCTACGTCAAAGGGCCCAACCGCCGTTTACAGGGAGCTAAAATTTATTTAGATTACCCCAGCGTCGGAGCTACTGAAACTTTGATGATGGCTGCTACCTTAGCCGAGGGGGAAACCATCATTGAAAATGCGGCTCAAGAACCGGAAGTCGAAGATTTGGCGAATTTCTGTCGCGCCATGGGAGCGAAAATTCAGGGCGCTGGTACTAATACCATCGTCATTTCGGGAGTTCCCAAACTTCACTCCGTAGACTATTCAATCATTCCCGATCGCATCGAAGCAGGAACATTTTTACTAGCAGGAGCGATTACTCACTCCGAAATCAGTTTATCACCAGTCATTCCTGAGCACCTGACCGCCGTAATTGCCAAGTTACAAACAATGGGGGCAAAAATTATTACAGAATCCCCAGACATTTTGCGGATAATTCCCGGCAAAATTCATACAGCTACGGACATCGAAACTCTGCCTTACCCCGGTTTCCCCACAGATATGCAGGCTCCGTTTATGGCTTTGCTCACCTTGAGCGAGGGCGACAGCATAATTAATGAAACAGTTTTTGAGAACCGCTTGCGGCACGTAGCCGAACTCAATCGCATGGGCGCGGACATTCGTGTTAAAGGCAATGTGGCTGTGGTGCGCGGGGTGGCGCAACTATCGGGAGCACCCGTGGTGGCTACAGATTTGCGGGCCTCGGCTGCTTTGGTGCTGGCGGGACTGGCTGCTGATGGTGTCACCACAATCAGCACTTTGCAGCATTTAGACCGCGGCTACGAGCAGTTAGAGGTGAAGTTGCAAAAATTGGGAGCGAAATTGCAGCGCGTCACAGAGGGAGGAGAAGCAGCTAATGCTGAGGCTAATGCTGAGGCTCCTGTCGAACCAGTGCGATCGGGTTTAAAGTAGTCATTAGTCATTAGTCATTAGTCATTAGTCAGTAGTCATTAGTTAGTAGCGGTGCCCTGAGCGTAGTCGAAGGGTCATTAGTGAGTAGAAAGTCCTTACTACAAACTTTAATAACCAATGACCAATGACCAATGACCAATGACCAATGACCAATTCCCCATGCCCCATGCCCAATTCCCAACTGACTAAAATGTCGAACATACCGCTAATCGGTTTGAAAGCAGACCAGTTTCGTCACCCGCTAGACTTGGAAGCCACCAATGCTCTCAAACAACTGCCCGGCCTGGATTTGATGGTGCGGCAGTTGCTGGGACAACTTGGCGAACAGTTTTTCAGGCTCGAAAATCTGGCTTCCAGTGTCCAAGTCGGTGAAAATCAATTGCCCCACCTGCATCAATTGCTGTTAGATGCCTGCAAAACTTTGGATTTAGAAGTGCCACAGCTTTATGTGCGCCAGCATCCGATGCCGAATGCCTACACCTTTGCGATGCGCGGAAAACAGCCGTTTGTGGTGATGCACACTTCTCTGATTGATTTGCTGACAGATGAGGAAGTGAAGGCGGTAATTGCTCACGAGTTGGGCCATTTGAAGTGCGAACATGGAGTTTACCTAACTCTGGCAAATTTAATTGTGTTAGCTGCCGGTCAAATTTCGCCGGTGGGAACTGTGCTAGTACAGGGTTTGCAGACACAAATGTTGGAATGGCTGAGGTGTGCAGAATTTACGTGCGATCGCGCCGCTTTGTTGGCCACCCAAGACCCAAGAGTGGTAGCATCGGTGCTGATGAAACTGGCTGGAGGTTCCCCGGCTTTGGCTCCCAAGCTGAATGTCGATGCGTTTTTGGCTCAAGCGCGGGCCTATGATGACATCAGCAGCACTGAACTGGGAGAAATGCTCAAACAGGCTCAAACCGCTCAGTTGTCCCATCCAGTACCAGTATTGCGGGCTAGAGAGATCGATCGATGGGCAAGTTCAAAAAATTATGAATCTTTACTTGCACAATCGCGATCGGTGTGTTATGATGGTGAAACTAAAACCAAGGGCGGGTGGCGGAATTGGTAGACGCATCAGACTCAAAATCTGACACCGAAAGGTATGAGAGTTCGATTCTCTCTTCGCCCACTACTACAAGAAGTTAATAAATTTAGGGTTCCAGATTGATCTGGAACCCTAGTTTATGTTGGGAATTGGGAATTGGGAATTGGGAATTGGGAATTGGGAATTGGGAATTGGGAATGGGGCATCGGGCATCGGGCATGGGGCATGGGGCATGGGGCATGGGGCATGGGGCATGGGGCATGGGGCATTGGGCATGATGCTTAAGAAATTAGGAGACGGCTGCATCGGAATGATTTAACCGCGAAGGCGCAAAGGACGCGAAGGAAGAGAAGAGAGAGATTAATACAGGACGATGCTAACGGAAACGATATTATATTAATTCCGGTGCAACCGGAATTGATATAACAACTAACAACTAACAAATAACCAATAACAACTAACTTATGGGTGAAATAGCCGCTTTAGGTGCTGCTTTTGTCTGGGCACTATCTTCGACAATTTGGCAGCGAGTAGGACAGGAGATTCCCGCAGTCGTGCTCAATTTGCTCAAAGGCGCGATCGCCCTTTTTATGCTCCTTGCCACTATACTAATTTTAGGCAAATCCTTACCACCAATCAATCCCCAAATTTTAGCCATGCTACTGATCAGTGGCGCTTTAGGCATTGGCATCGGAGACACCGCCTGGTTTGTCGTATTAAAATATTTGGGCGCTAGACGTGCCCTACTTCTAGAAACCCTATCTCCCCCTTTGACTGCTTTATTTGGTTGGATGTTTTTGCAAGAAAATTTATCCATCAGCGCTTGTACAGGCATTCTTTTAACTATCTGCGGCGTAGGTTGGGTAATTGCCGAAAGAACCGCCGAAACAAACTTACCATCAAAACATATCTGGCAAGGATTAGGCATTAGTTTATTGGGACAAACAAGTCACGCCGCCGGTGCTGTTTTATCCCGCGCCGCTTTCACTCAAATTGATATCGATCCCTTGTGGACGGCGGCACTGCGTTTGAGTGGCGGAATGGCAGTCATGTTGTTATTTTTTAATCGTACAAATGCTGATAGTTTGAAACAATTAAAAGTGCCAAAATTCTTAGGTGCAATTGTATTGGCAGCTTTTTTGGGAACTTATCTCGGTATTTTTCTGCAACAGACTGCACTGAAATATGCGCCCGCCGCAATCGCTCAAGCTCTCACTTCCACCAGTCCCCTGTTTATACTGCCTTTGGCTATGCTGATGGGCGAAAAAGTAAGTGTTAGGGCTGTTGTGGGTGTAGTTTGCGCGATCGCCGGAATCGCCCTATTATTGGGTTTAAAGTAATTTTATTTGATATTTGACCAATGACTAATTATCGCAATGATTGGCAAGCCAGAAATTTAGAATTTATTCAAAAACAAATCCATTGGCTTCAGCAACAGCCAGACGGCATCATATTTCAACAGCAAATATCCCGAAACAATTCTATTGCTATCAAGAAAATTAATTCTCTAATACTAATGCTTTTGGCAGACCAAGAAACCTTGATCACAAATGTAGCTCAATCTATCTTATACCTGAGCAATCCCTTAAAATTAATCTTTCCCTATGCCCAAGTAGTGCTGCTAGCATTAGCCTGGAAAAGTCAACCCAAAAATATCTATATTGTCGGCTTTGGTGGCGGTACTATTCCCAGATTTTTTCACCACTACTTTCCTAATACAATCATCGAATGTACGGATATTGACTCAACAGTTGTGGAAGTCGCTCAAAAGTTTTTTGGCATTCAATTAGATGACAGACTGAAAGTCACAATTCAAGATGGACGCGAATATTTGGAGGCACAAAGTCAAGCCGTAAAATACGATTTAATTATTACAGATGCTGGTTTTGGTAGCGGTTATATGCCATACACCTTGGTGACTCAAGAATTTTACAAACTGTGCAAAGCTCGATTGTCAAGTGGAGGTGTTGCGGTTATTCATCTTTTTCACAAGCCAGAGTTTAATGCAGCGGTGGTGAAAACCATTCAAAGTGTGTTTGCACAAGTTTATATATCTAATTTGGAAACTGGGAACAGCCTTGTCATTGCTACAAATGGTCTATATTTAGAACAAAATGAAATTTTATTGAAAGCTGAAATAATTCAGGATTTCTACAATTTAGGATTTTCTTTAATCGAAAGGTCGCTTCAGCTAAAATTTGTTTCCCAATTGCCAGATAGTGCGAACACTTCGGCATCATTGCCAATTTTTATGGATGCTGAAATGCCAGGGGGATATTTGGATGGTTAAATATATCAAAACTACTTGACACTCAAATTACCACGGTGTAATATGGAAGTATTACAATCTAATAGAATTATGAGACTAAAAAGTTGGGAGTCCCCCCGCAGCGAGGGTCGAAACTCCAAAGGTAAAGGCGGCTCAGCCAGAGCTCGACAGCTCAAAAAGCGACAGCAAACTCTGCGAAAACTGCTAAAAGCTCAAAATCCTCAGTCAGGCGATCGACAAAACAAAAAAGAGAAGGAAACTTACATTTCCTTCTCTTTTTTCTATCTTTCCTTCCTTAATAGGGAGGATTTTTCTTAGACACGTTGTTGAGTACCGGCAACTGAGGTCGAGAAGACTGAGGAGGGAGATAGTATTCTGGAGCAGGTGCCGGCTGTTCGATTTCTGAGCGGTAAATCTGCCACCATCGGAGGGCGATCGCCACCCCAGCAGTACCCAGCCCAAAAGCCAATAAAGAGCCACTTGCACCGATACTGCCGATCGCAGCATCCACAACGCCCACTGTCACAACAAAGCTGGTAATAGGTTCTCTACGGTAAGCAGACCTTAAAAGTCGCGTCCAGGAAGCATTCATAAAAAAATACGGTAAGTTACGATTATCTCTAAAGTCTAGAGTTAGCGGAACATTCGGAAATTCTAGCTCTCACACTAGCTTAACCTAGATTAATCTTCTCGCCTGTGGGGAATTGTACGGGAGCTCGGCCAAATTGCCAAGTTCATCAAAGCTGAGATCTTGCACCATTCTCAATAAGCCTTGATGAACAGGCTTTCGGGCCTGTTCATCAAGAAAATTCATCTATTGTGGAACGGGCCGGAAAGCCCGTTGCTGACGGGAGCCTGACAAAAGAGTGTGAAGCTGACCGCTTCAGAAGCTAAAATTAGTTGAGACCTAACCAGGACAGTAGCCCCTGGCCTGTGGCATACTCGATAATCAAAGTTAGACTAAAACCGATCATCGCGGCTCGACCATTCAGGCGTTCGGCGTAGCTGTTGAAGCCAAACTTTGGCTGTTCCAGCTTGGGAGTGGTGGTGGGTTGTATTTGTGCCATTGCTTTGGTACCTTGCGATTAGTGCTATTCAAATGTGAAATTCAATGTTAGTTACAATTCTTAAACATTTGTTCTTTTATTGTAAATGGGGTTAACCCGCCGTCAACCGCCCTGTCACCCAAAAAAACTGCCCCTAACTCCACCCAACCAATTACACCCGCTCAAAATATGACAAATCAGTTAGATAACGATCGGCTTCCAGTCCTCGTAAAGAAAGTTACCTTTGCCCTCCGTACAGCAGGCTGGGTTTGTTTCTGGGCACAAGCAGTGCTGGCTGTGGTGGCGGGGCTAATTTTGCTGCTGGCAATCCCGTCTGCTCTTTCCAGTGGTGCCTCTGGTACGAGCCAAACCAGTGCTGGAACGGGGGGAGGTGTAATTTTGGCTGTGTGCGGGCTTTTAGTCCTGGGCTACAGCGCCTATCGGGCTTTTAGCTTTACTCGCTTGTCTAGAAAACTCCGATCGCCCGCTACCGGTGTCCGCCCCAAAAGGACAGACACGATTCAAAAAGTGCGGTTGACACTGATGAGTAATTTATCGGGAATGCTGCTGACATTATTGGGAGCAGAGGCGATCGGCGGTACGCTATTCGTAAAGTCCATATCTCAGCCACAAGTTTTGTTCGGCGCAGCAGTCGATTTCAGTCGATTCATTCAGCCACTCGATATATTTGTAGTGCTGGCAAATATTCACGCTACTTTTGCTCATTTTATCGGGATTGTCGGATCTCTTTGGTTGCTCGATCGCATATACAAGGCGATCGAGGAAGAGGATTCGCAACAAAAGAAATCGCAACAAAAGGACAGACACGATTCAACAAGTGCGGTTGACACTCATGAGTAATTTGTCGGGAATGCTGCTGACACTGCTGGGATCAGAAGCGATCGGCGGTACGCTATTCGTGAAATCTATATCTCAGCCACAAGTTTTGTTCGGCGCAGCAGTCGATTTCAGTGGATTCATTCAGCCACTCGATATATTTGTAGTCGCCAAGGCATTTTAGTCATACACTCTCGGCATCCGGAATCAGCGTCAACTTGTCGAAGAACCTACTTAGATACCTTTTAGTAAGAGAACATAAATATCATGGCACTGATACCCGATGCTTATTTTGGGGTGACAGATCACACAACTGTTGAAGTTTCTCCAGAAAATTTTCGCTCTGTTCTTAGTCAAATTGAAGCTGAACTACTTTGTAGCGACACCTACAGCCATGCTCTAGCTAGCTTGCAAACCATGTTGGGCGAAGCAGCTTCGGCTGCCGAAATCTTAATTAGAGCTGTTAGCAGAGAAGCCGTCAAGCTAGCATTTCAACGGTTCCCAAAAACACAAAAAACTGAACTGCAAGCGCTCCAAGAAAGTCCCGCTCTGGCAAGTCCTACTATTACAAGTACCGCCATCACAAGTCCTATTTTTGGAAGTGCTGCTCTGACGACGGCTACAGAATTTACGGTTGTTGGAGAATTGGAGACATCACAAGTATCTGTTCCGGTTTTTTATCGACGCAGCACTACTGTAGAATTGCCCCCTAAAACAGAGTCGGACACTGAAAATGGCGGTTGCTATACTGAAACTCCCGAAGCAAACAAAGAACCTCCGAAATACGAAGGTCAAATTGAGTCATCTACACCCAATGCTGTCGTAGTTCAAGGAACCTCGTTCCCAGGATTTTCTTTTCTTCAGAAACAGAAGAAGCTCACCAAGGAAGAGACAGCAGTTTTAGCCATTCAACAACGGAAAGATTGCTTGTGCGAGTTGGGGAGAGAATTGCGCCAAGGGCGGGAACTTCGCTCTTTATCCATCCAGCACGTCCACAGTCTAACTTTGGTACCCCTACATCACATAGAATCGATCGAAAATGGGGAAATCGAGAAACTACCCCAAGATATTTATGTTAGAGGTTTCATCCGTCGGATCGGCGATGCTGTGGGACTCAATGGGAATGCTATGGCAGATGCTTTGCCCAAACTAGATTCCACTGAAACTCTCAACTCCTATTCATCTGCTTCCGATTCGGATTCAGCCGATGGCTTTCAAATGAATTCGGCTCATTTGTACATCGGCTATACAGCTTTAATGGCTGGGGCTGTCGGGGGTGTGGCTTGGCTGTCGCAACAACCAGTCGTACCACGGTCAGCACCCGAATCCGTGGTGACACCGCCAGCCTCAGTTGCGCCTGCTCAGAAGGGCGAAACCCCAGCACCTCGACCTGGTGTCAAAAAGTCTACCACTCACGGAGGTATGATTTTGGGGGCTGATATGTCGCCGCCTGAGATGATTTTTGGTTAAAGTTTGTATTTGAGCAAATTGAAAATCGGTGTAATTGGACTCAGAGTTTTAAATGCGATCGCACTTTTGATCGATCGAACTCAATGCTCGATGGCTCGACAGCAGAAAAAGTGAATTTTCCAGTACATCAGGAAACTCAATATGTGCGATAAACTAACTATTCGACCAGTCATTTTAAGGTTTTCGAGAAGATGAGTTCCCCTGCTACCACTGCTTCCTCCCCCATCGAGCCGCTATCGACTCAGCCGTCAACTGTCAAAAATTTGGCGACACAAGACGCTAGCTTGTCAACCACAGCTCAACTTCCAAAGAAATCTTGGACAATCGAAGATAGCGAAAAACTATACCGAATCCAAGGTTGGGGGGAACCTTATTTCTCGATCAACGCAGCCGGTCACGTTACAGTATCTCCCAAAGGCGATCGCGGCGGTTCCCTGGACTTGTGCGAACTGGTAGAATCCCTCAAACAGCGAAACTTAGCATTGCCGTTGCTGATTCGATTTTCTGATATTTTGGAGGATAGGATCGATCGCCTAAATTCCTGTTTCGCCAGAGCGATCGCCCGCTACAATTACAAAAATGTCTATCGCGGTGTCTTTCCAGTCAAATGCAACCAGCACCGACAATTAGTTCAAGATTTGGTGCGTTTCGGTAAACCGCACCACTTCGGCTTGGAAGCTGGCTCGAAACCGGAATTAATGATCGCTTTAGCAACATTAAAAACCCCAGGCGCTTTGTTGATTTGCAACGGTTACAAAGACCGCCAATATATAGAAACGGCTATTTTAGCACAGCGACTGGGGCAAACTTCAGTAATTGTGCTAGAGCAAATTGAGGAAGTGGAACTCGCGATCGCAGCCAGCATCGCATTAGGAATTAAACCGATTTTGGGAGTGCGAGCCAAACTCAGTACCACTGGTGTTGGCCGCTGGGGAGGTTCTACAGGCGATCGGGCAAAATTTGGCTTGACAATCCCTGAAATTGTCCGCGCTGTCGAGGAGCTGAAAAAAGCCGGAATGCTGGACTGTTTGCAGTTATTGCACTTCCACATCGGCTCTCAAATTTCCTCAATTAGCGTCATCAAAGATGCCATCCGAGAAGCCAGCCACATTTATGTAGAACTAGCCAAGTTGGGAGCTAATATGAACTACTTGGATGTCGGCGGCGGACTGGGCGTTGACTACGATGGTTCTAAAACCAACTTTCACGCTTCCAAAAATTACAATATGCAAAACTACGCGAACGACGTAGTAGCGGGAGTTAAAGATGCCTGCGATGAGCGCAAAGTAGCAGTACCAATTATCATTAGCGAAAGCGGACGGGCGATCGCATCTCACCAATCAGTGCTAATTTTTGATGTACTCGGTACAAGCGAAGTTCTCCGAGAAGTACCAGAACCAGTAGACGAAAACGCCCACCAAATCCCTCGCAATCTCTACGAAATCTACCAATCTATCACTCCAGAAAATTACCAAGAAGTCTATCACGATGCTATCCAATTTAAGGAAGAAGCAATCAGTTTATTTAACTTAGGCTATCTGGGAATTGCCGAACGCGCTAAAACAGAACAGTTGTACTGGGCCTGCTGCGAAAAAATTCAGGCGATCGCACGGGAAAAAGAATATGTATCGGATGATTTAGAAGACCTAGAAAAGGTGATGGCCTCCATTTATTACATCAACTTATCTGTTTTCCAGTCAGTCCCAGACAGTTGGGCAATCAATCAATTGTTCCCAATTATGCCAATTAATCGACTCGATGAAGAACCGACTCAGCGAGGAACTTTGGCAGATCTTACCTGCGATAGCGATGGCAAAATCGACCAATTTATCGATTTGCGAGATGTCAAATCAGTTTTGGAACTGCACACTCTTAAACCCGGAGAACCTTACTATTTGGCGCTATTTTTGGGAGGTGCTTATCAAGAAATTATGGGCAATCTGCACAACTTATTCGGCAATGTAAATGCAGTGCACATTCAGCTAACGCCTTCTGGCTATCATATCGAACACGTTGTGAAAGGGGACACGATGAAAGAAGTCCTCAGCTATGTACAGTATGATGCAGAAAGTTTGGTTGAAAGCATCCGCCGTCAGACAGAGGAAGCTTTGCAGCAAAATAAAATTACTCTTTCTGAGTCACAACTTTTGCTGCAAAATTACGAACGGAGTCTCACCCAATATACTTATCTTCAGTCTTGACATTCCTCGACCTTAACGTCGAGGATTCTTGGGCTGAATCTTGCCTCTACCGACAATGCCGATTTTGGTCTTACAGTTTCATGTCTAGTCTGACTACACCTTTTACAGTAAGCACTCTCATAGACTACTCCCCAAGCTTAAATTTCCGTATGCCCTACGGTATTTAATTTTTGGTTTGCTCTTTCCAAATGGAATTAGTTGCTACCAGTGATGGATAGATATTTAGGCGTTACGGAGTGTCACTTGTTTCCTGCGTCACCAAGGTCAGCGACCTATTAATATTTTAACACAAAGCCGTCCTAAAAGGACGGGGTTTTAAACCCAATTTTCTGATAATGGGTCATTGGCCAAACAGGGCATTGGGAATAGATGCCAATTACTAATTACCAATTACCCATTACCAATTACCAATTACCAATTACCAATTACCAATTATTGAGCAGTGTTGAGAAGATCTGCGATCGCCCGTCGCTCTTCTACTTGTTGAGTCGGCAAAACTTGACGAGCGTCAGTAATCAGCCAATCGAGAGCCGCCGCTTGCAAATCGATCGTCGCCCCGGTTTTATCCACGCAGTAGCGCCCGAACACCAGTTTATCAACCAAGCGCACTTCCGGCCCCAAACGGGAATACTCAAAAATCACACTATTTTCCACTGTCGCGCCACTACACACCCAACAATTTGGGCCAATCATCGTCGGGCCGACAATTTTTGCTCCATCTTCAATGATGGTCATCCCGCCAATATAAACAGGGCCAGTAATGTCCACCTTATCCCAGTTCACAGCTACATTCAAACCAGCATGAATACCGGGACGGACTTCAATTCCCGGAATCGAAACATTTTTAACTTCTCCCAACAGTACGCTTTGAATTGCGCGCCAATAGTCAGGAACTTTGCCGATATCCACCCACTCAAAGTCCATGCTAATTCCGTAAAAAGCCGCACCTGCTTCTACTAGCTTGGGAAATAAGTCTGAACCGATATCGTACTCTGTATCAGAGGGAATATAATTGAATATTTCTGGTTCAAAAATGTAAATACCAGTGTTGATATCGGTACTCAAAGCTTCCTCTACAGAGGGCTTTTCTTGGAATGCTTTAATTTTGCCAGAATCATCTGTTACCACAACTCCGTAGCTCGAAACTGCTTCACGGGGAACCGATTTCATCACAATAGTTGCGATCGCGCCTTTTTCCCGGTGCCACTTCACAGCAGCAGTCAAATCCAGGTCAATCAAAGCATCTCCGCACAGCACCACAAAAGTATCATCAAAAAATGGCGAAAAGTCCTGAATCCGCTTCATGCCGCCAGCCGAACCGACAGCATCTCCGATCAGTTGTCCGTCTTCAATCCGCCCTTCAAAAGAATAGCCAATTTGTACCCCAAACTTTTGACCATCACGGAAGTAATTTTCAATCACGTCAGCTAGGTGGGAAACATTCACCATAATCTCGTCAAATCCATGCTGACGGAGCAATTCAACCAAAAACTCCATCACTGGCTTTTGCAGGATGGGAATCATCGGTTTGGGTATTGTCTGAGTAATAGGACGGACACGAGTGCCTTTACCTGCCGCTAGAATCATCGCTTTCATGTAACTTCCTCAACCCTTTGTTAATTGATATCAACTCAACACCTAGATGCTAGCGGTTACGATCTATACTTGTCGATCGCACTAAAATCCTGACCTGTTTATAGGCGACATCGTACCAGGCTATCAATCAGTTATTCCCGATTTCGCTGGATTCCTGCAATCAGGAATCAGTTGGCGCTGGAATGACAGCCTTGCTCCCAGACTGAGCCAGAAAATTCCGGCTAGGGAGGTTCTGCCTGGAATCTTAACCGACGAAGTGCCATAGTTATTAGTTTCGGCGCGATCGACCTAATTTCCGTCTAATTTCACAGAGCCCGGATTTTGAGGTCTTGGTAAAACTCTTCTTGAACCAACTCAACTTTAGACTGAGCCGACAACAGCAACAACGCCCAAAAAACACCCACGCGATCGTAATTGGGCGAGTGTACTTCCGAACTCAACACCGGAAGTTCCGCATCAACAGATGAGTGAAAAGCCTGATTAGACCATAGTTCCAGCAATTGTTCCAAGTCCAGCCAACCCTCGTCAATGTCAGAATTGCGTTCTCCCAGAAACCGTTCCAGTTCACTAGCAGTTTCCACCAAATTTTCTTGGTGAGCTAGCTCAAATATAGCCTGCGCCGCTTGGGATCGCATTTTTGAGGTTTGGCGGCGCCTAGGAGCCACTGTCTGCTCCATTGCCACTTTCATGAGCTGCAACTGCTCAATCAGTTCTGGAAGCGTCACCGCGCGTTTTTGGGGTAGTTGAGCGACACCACGGCGACGCAGTTGTCGCTCCAAATGCTGCGGTAACTGCCGCCCTCCTGAGTTTTCTACGTCTTCGAGTCCCTCCTCATCTGCTGAGTCATTCGCGGGGGGTTCTGAGAGGACAATACTTTCTGCTTTGAGCAAAACCAGCATTGAGGCGTACAAAAAAGCCTGGCCGGAGTGGGACAAATCCGAGAAGTCACCACTCTGTTCACGATCGCGCACCTCGTTTAATTTGCTCAAACAGCGATCGAACACTTCAACCACCTTAACGTCCCAGGGATTGATTTCTCCCTTTTCTGCTAAGTCAATTAAAAGTGCGATCCCCTCGGAAATAGTTTCTAAACCATCTTGGCGTTTGGGAACAGTCATTCGGTTTTAGATTTTAGATTTTAGATTTTATAGCAACTGCCAAAGTAATTCGGACGTTTGTAATTGCTAAAACCATTCGTACCCTGAGCGTAGTCGAAGGGTCTATTTTACTTTGTACCCTGAGCGAAGTCGAAGGGTTCAGGAATCACAGAGCCTTCTTTCTTCTTCGATAAATCTTCCACAGTTGAAGATTCTGCACTTTCTAACAAAGGTTGTTTGGCTTCCACTTCAGCTTTATAGCGTTCGATATCTTGTTCTAAAGCTTGAATTTGCTGTTCTTTTTCGCGAACTAGACGAGTCTCAGCACGAGAGGCGAGCATTCGCTGCATCCTCGACCACAAACTAAAAATCCACGCTAAAATTGCCCCCAATCCAGTTGCCATAATTAGTTCTACTGACAACGGAGCTTTAACTTGAAAGCCTTTGATAATTTGAATAGTCGTCGGCTCTGTATTCTCAATACTGAACAAGACTAGAGCCAAACAAATCAGAAAGATGAAAAAGAAGTTGAGTACCCGCATTTTTTTTGTTCCTAATTCTCAAAATATTACCCATAATCAGGATACGGCAGTGCCCATAGGTGTCAACTTAAGCCTGAAAGCATTCCAAGTCGTTGAATCATCCTACGAGTCCGACAGGGAATGAATTCCCTGTCTAATAGCG
>REAP01000003.1 GCA_004294385.1 Oscillatoriales cyanobacterium
TTAGATGATATTTTTGCTCCATTTACAACCGTTAAATGTGTTATACGAAATTCCTCATAAGGCGTAGAAACCATGCCTGTCCACAGAGGTTCTAAGAATCTCCAGGGTGTCATACCTCCATCAATTTTTCCTGTTTGAGAGTGGTTTTCATAAGTAAACCGAACACTATATATACCTGGTTTTAAATTGCACAAAGTCCAAACTCCACCACTACCGTCATAGCCTGTAAGTCCAAGCTGGAAGCCATGCCAACAAAACTTGGCATTTATAAAAAAGGTCAAACTTTCTTGTGGGAGAAGTAATAAAAAGTCTGATTCTGTCGGTGTTTTGGTTGCATTTATAGCGTAACTTAGTTTTATTAATTCCCCATCTGCTCGTTTAAGTTGTGGAAACAAATGGAAACAAATAAACCGATAGGATATTGAGGAATTGTTAGTAATGCGAATCCCAAACTGTACGGAGTTTTTAACACCCTTGATATTTGGGATTTTTAGCTCTCGCTCTGGGACTAAAGTTTCAAACCGGATGCCATCTAGTTCAACGGCATTGTTGTCACTTGATTCTCCTATGGTCATGATGCTTTTCCTCCCCAATTATCATCAGCCAAAATAACTTCCTCCAATTCCCACTCGACTCTCCGGGATATTCAACCAAAGTATACTTGTAATATCCCAACACAGGCTGACAATCATTCTTCTTCGGTGCAGGAGTCGGCCAAGTATGAGAAGGTTTTGACCAATAATCGTCTGGCATACTCTGCCCTCTGCTGGGCAGATAACCGTAGGTTAAATTTAGCTTTGAACGAGGTGGTAAGCGTTCTTGAAGAGCAAGTTCCTTTTTTGTTACCTGCACAAACTCTGACTTCAGTTCCCTGCTGCGATGAGGCCCAATTGTTTTACTACAACTGTTGCAAAACTGATTACAAGCTAGCTTGGGCGGGTGAAGACAGTCAAATCTATCACAGTAATGTTTTTCGCGGTATTTCATAACGATGCCTTTGATTTCCCTGATTAATGAGTTGACAGACAGACAACAACCTCAATCCTGACTTGGCTATTCTTGGCTTTTCCGGTTTTTGAAT
>REAP01000067.1 GCA_004294385.1 Oscillatoriales cyanobacterium
GATTATTGGTTGGGTTGGGGCGGGTTTATTAATATTGTTTGTGGGTGACAAAAATCTTCGTGAACCCGCCCCTACGGCATTTTTAATTTATTACCAATTACCAATTACCAATTACCCATTACCCATTACCCATTACCAATTCCCAATTCCCAATTCCCAATTACCCATTACCCACAAAATCAATCAGATTCATCCAAGTGTTCGGCCACTGCATTATAAAGTTCCAGAACGTGGCGATCGAGTAAACTATAAAAAACCTGTCTCCCAACCTTGCGATAACTTACCAATCGCATCGCCCGCAACGCCCGCAACTGGTGCGATACAGCCGACTCACTCATGCTCAAAGTAGCAGCCAAATCACACACGCACAGTTCTTGTTTTGCCAAAACCGACAGCAGCCGCAAACGATTCGCATCCCCCAAAAGACTGAAAAATTCCGCCATCCGCTGAGCTTTTGCGGTGTTGAGAACCTGTGTTTGGATATCCTGGGCCCGCGAACAGTCAACTAGGTGCGGTCGATCGCACATTGGTGTATCATTCTGTGCGATCGGGCTATTTGCAACTACATTAACAGCAGACTTCGGTGACATTTTTTCCAGATTTATTTTGGTTCTCATTTTCATTTTAGTGCGATCGGCAAAACTTCCGTAACAAATATTTTATATCCCCTTGACATATCTCTGAATATGTGTTCATATATAAATATACCTAAACCAACCTACCAGGAAAAACCAAATGACCACTGCAACCCAAACAAAATGTGCCTGTCCTTCTTGCTTGTGCCCCGTCAGCCTGACAGAGGCCATCGAAAAAGGTGGCAAACAATACTGTTCCACCGCTTGCGCCGACGGACACCCCAACGGCACAGCCTGCGGCAACAGCGGCTGCGGCTGCAACAAGTAAATGTTGAGCTTCAGCAAAAGTTAAGAAAAAGCTGTAAAGTATATTTCAAGGGAGATGTGGACACCACATTTCCCAATTTTTGTCAATTTAGATTAAGAAACAGTTAAATTACAAGCATCTTAGGTTAAAATCAGATTAACAAACTAAGTATAAAGAAAGACAGCGCAATTGCAACTAGCGTCATACAATAGTCAAAAAAAGTGCTATCAACAGTAGAAACGCAACTAAAACTCGAATTAGGAGGGGCGCAATGACTCAGCGGGAAGATTTTTTACATCCTCGCCATCGCTACTACGGCGATTTCACACCAGAAAACTTAGCGTTTAATGCCAATTTACAGGAGTTTGCTCAAAAAATAACCTACATTTGCTCCCTGGAAACTGGCGGCAAAATTAGCGCTGAAAAAGCTTATAAAGATATTAAAGCACTTTGGAAAGACTTAAAATCCTCCAAGAAACAATTAGGAATTGGGCAAAAACCTGCCACTAACGATGAGGAAAATTCGCCTTAACCAAAAATCTTGTAGAGGCAGGCAAGATGCCCACCCCACAAAAGATTTAATGTATTGTGAAACGGGCATCTTGCCCGTTGCTAAAAATCTTGTAGAAGCAGGCAAGATGCCCACCCCACAAAAGATTTAATACATTGTGGAACGGGCATCTTGCCCGTTGCTAAAAATAGTGCGGGCAGGCAAGATGCCCACCCCAAACGGGCATCTTGCCCGTTACTAAAAATCATCTAAAAGGAGTACAATTACCACCCAATCCAGTAGTAATCGCACAAGTATTAGTAGTCAGCATCCCCACATAAGTATCAGCGCCAGTACCAGGCCCACCCAACTCATCGCTGTAGAGTTCCTGACCCGAAATTTTGACATTTGCCTCCCTCGCCACAGTCTCCATCAACTTCGGATTAGTCGTAGTTTCCACAAAAATTGTCGGCACTCCAGATGTCTTAATTTCAGATGACAATTGGGCAATTCTTGCTGCTGTGGGCTGTTCCTCAGTAGTCACACCCTGCAAAGCGCCCGCGACCTCTAAACCGTAAGCATTCGCATAGTAACTCAGAGCATCGTGAGTAGTGACTAACTTACGTTTGTCCTGTGGAATCGTCGCAATTTGAACTTTAATCCAAGTATCTAATTTTTCTAAATCTGCTGTTAATTTGGCTGCATTCTTAGTATAAAGTTCAGCATTATTGGGATCAGTTTTTTTCAATTGATCGCGAATAGTTTCCACCATTCGGATGCCGTTTTGAGGATTATGCCAAACATGAGGATCGGGAACTTTTTCGTGTTTTTCCTGGGGTTTGGCTTCACCTTCGTGTTCATGTTCACCCATCAGCGGTTGGGGAACTGCGAGTTCGTGGACGGCAATTTTTGGCGCGGAATTTGTAGTAGATTTAATTAATTTAATGATGCTGGGTTCGTGGTCGTAACCAGCGTACAAAATCAAATTTGCCGTTTCAATCGCCTTGCGGTCTTCCGGCTTGGTTTGATAGGCGTGGGGGTCTTCTCCAGGCTTAATTAAACAGGTAGTGTCGATCGAACTTTGGGCAATTTTTTTAGTGATGTCGCAAATCACACCAGTCGTGGCCACTACTTTTGGCAAATTGGTGGCCGGACTGGCTGGAGTTTGAGTCGTGGCGGGACTCTCAGACACGGGATTGCTGACTTTCTGTCCTCCACTGCACCCAACCAATCCCAGCCCGATCGCCAAAATAGCCATACTACCCAATCTGCGGGTTTTTCCTGTCAAGTTCTTGAACATTTAATTTTGGAAACGATAATCGTTATTGGTTTTTGAGTTATTCTATTGTAGTAGGTGTAAACAAGAATCGTTCTCAAAATCTCAAATCATGCTAGAAGTTCAAGATTTGGCCGTCAATTATCGAGGAATTTCGGCCCTCAACAACATCAATTTCCATTTAGAATCGGGACAATTAACCGGAGTGTTCGGCCCCAATGGCGCGGGAAAAAGTACGATGGTGAAAGCCATGCTGGGATTGATTCCAGCCTGTCGCGGCCGGGTAAAATATGATGGGCGGTTGTTGAAGGAACAGTTGGGGCGCGTGGCTTATGTGCCGCAGCGATCGCAAATTGACTGGGACTACCCGATTACGGTGTGGAATGCGGTGATGATGGCCCGCACAGTCCAGACTGGTTGGTTTCGCAGTCCCTCTCGTCAGTCGCAGGAATTGGTGAAAGAGGCTTTGTTGCGGGTGGGAATGTGGGATTTGCGCGATCGGCAAATTGGTGAACTTTCAGGAGGCCAGCAGCAGCGGATTTTCTTAGCAAGGGCGATCGCGCAACAAGCCGATTTATTCTTCTTTGATGAGCCGTTTAATGCTATTGACAAAGCTACAGAAGAGATTATTTTTGATATTTTCACCGAACTCAAATCGGAAAACAAAATTTTGCTAGTAATCAGTCACGATTTAGGAGAAACTTTAAAACAGTATGATAACTTATTATTAATCAACAAGCAATTAATTGCGATCGGTTCCCGCCGCGAAGTGCTGACGGCTGCTAATATTCAAAAAGCTTACGGTTATGATTTAAGTTTAGTTTCTGGGTGATAGAAATAGGAATTGTGGCACGGGCATCTTGCCTGTGCAAAACAGTTGTACCCAGGACACGGCAATGCCGTTTCCCTACCCGTGTTGTACCTAGGACACGGCATTGCCGTTTCCCTACTAGAAAATCCTATAAATGTTAAACTTACTAATTGAGCCACTCAAATTCGAGTTTATGCGAAATGCGATCGCGATCGGCATATTGCTAGGAATACTCTGCGCCGTTGTCGGCTCCTATCTAATTGTACAACAAATGGGCATGATGGTTGACATGATTGCCCATTCTGTGTTAGCAGGATTGCCTGTAGCTTTTGCTTTAGGTTTCAATATTGCGATCGGTGCATTTATATCGGGAATGATCAGCGCTGGAATCATGGCATGGATTCAGTCACAATCGCGCATTAAGATTGATGCAATCATGGCCCTACTCTTGTCCACATTTCTAGCAATTAGCATCACGCTGATTAGCCTATTGCGAACAACAAAACTAGACCTAGACGGCTTTTTGTTTGGCAATATCTTATCAGTTGCACCAGCCGACGTGCAGCAAACATTTTTCACAACTGTAATAATTTTAGTAGCAGTCAAAGTCTTTTACAAAGAATTGCTGTTTTATACTTTTGACCCCCTAGGAGCTCAGGCTAGCGGTTTGCCTGTAAACTGGATTTATCTGGGCATGATTTCGGCGATTACCCTGACGATTGTGGCGAGTTTACAAACAGTCGGGGCGCTGTTAATCATTTCCCTATTAATCGGGCCGGGGATTACTGCGTACTTGTTGGTGAAAGAGTTACACTTAATCATGGGACTAGGATCTGCGATCGGGATTACGGCTAGCATAACAGGTATGTATCTGAGCTATTATTTGAATATGCCGTCTGGTGCTGCGATCGTGTTAGTTGTTTTTGCATTATTTTTGCTAGCCTTGCTATTCAGTCCCAGTCAAGGAATCTTGACAAGAAAAAAAGCAGGATAATACCATCTTTCTTAGTCCCCCTCTGCTCGGACTTTGGTTGTGTAGATGCGGTTTCAACCGCCGAGTCATATCGTTTCCGGTTGCATCGGAATTAATTGATATCAACGCACCGTACTAAAGCCTTTTCCCCGCATTGATTTCGACCAAATTAACAATTCACCACCACATCCGCCTGCTGCGAGAAATTGACCTTGAGGATGCCAAGCGAGACAAGAAAAACCGCCGTCTGCACCCTCAAGAATTTGCAGCAATTCTTTTGCCTCCTTCCACAAACAAAGTTGACCATCTTCCGATGCCGAAGCTAATAGAAATGTGTTGGGTTGAAATGCGATCGCACTTACCACATTTTCATGCACCTCTAACGCCCAACCTTCCCAACCGACTCTTTCATCAGCATCTCTTTCCCAGACAGAAATCCCTTGAGAACTAGAAGCAGCTAACAAAGGTGCACCTAAAGAATTAGTGCGATCGGACCAAGCTAGCTGTCGAACTTTACCGGGAAAACCCTGCATTACCCAAGGTTCAGAACTACCCCATTCATTAACAATTAGAGTATTATCCATATTGCCGCAAGCTAAATATTGCCCTGACGGCGACCAAGAAATTATACCAGTTGCTGATGGTACTGACAAGATATGCGGGTCTTCGTCCCAGTCTTCACCGTTCCAAACTTTTACACCTTGATAGCCGCTAATTGCCAAATATTTAACAACAGGATGCCATGCTAAGTCTAGCACTGAAGACGATTCAAAATTAAGAGTTACTTCAACTGTATTATCGTCAGCATTCCAAACTTGAACACAGCGGCCCATACTGAATGCTAATTGATGGCAATTAGAGTTCCAAGCTAATTTGTCAACCCACACGCGCTTGTTGTCCAAATCAGTAATTAATTCCCCAGAATTGACGTGCCAGATTCGCACTTTTCCGTCTTGTCCGCCAGCAGCTAGCATTTGACTATCCGAGGAAAAAGCTAAACAATCTGTTGAATTACCTGTTGCTATTTGCAGTGGATGCAAGGACAATTCATTCATTGACCCTACAGTTCCTAGCATCACTTCTCCGGCGGCGGAACAGACTGCAAAGTTTTTGCCGTTTGGAGACCAAATAACAGCAGTTATATAATCAGATAGAGTTTTCTCGGTGTGAAGTTGCAGCATTAATTCACTTTTATTTATCTTTTTGTTGCCCATATTTATTGAATCTGAAATATTATGGGAGGCTGTTAGGGCTGGAGATCCAGCCCACAATCAAATTCACTCCTTCTGTCTGACTCCGACCAAAGAAACCGGGTTTTTACCGAATCTAGGGCTGTAACAAAGTATGGTTGTAAAAAACCCGGTTTCTGAGTCCCTGTGTGGAACAGGCATCTTGCCTGTTCTTAAAAATTATGCAACGAATGAGTTAAACCAGACACTTACGGAAATCTTCTGTTAATTGAGCGGCATTTAAGTTGCGCCCGATAAATACGAGTTCGTTTTTCGGAGTTTCCGTAGCTTTCCAGGCTCTATCTGGTCTACCATCGAACAGCATATGCACTCCTTGAAAAACAAGTCGCTTGTCTTCTCCGGCCATATTCAAAATCCCTTTTGTCCGAAAAATATTCGTGCCTTGAGTTCGCAACAATTCGCCGATCCAATCGCTAAATTTGTTGCCGTCAATAGCACCAGATTCTACTATTGCTACGGAAGTAACTGTTGCGTCATGTTCGTGTTCGTGTTCGCCCAAAAAGTCTGGTTCAATTTCTAAAGCTCGATTTAAATCAAATGCTTTGACTCCCAATAGGGCTGATATTTCTAATTCAGCATTGTGGGTGCGGTGGATTTTTGCCATTGCATTCATGGCGCGAATCCGCTTTTCTAATTCGGCCAATTCTTCAGCAGTCACTAAATCAGTTTTGTTGAGTAAAACCACATCAGCAAACGCTATTTGTTCTTGAGCTTCGTCTGCGTCCCAGTGTTGCCAGATGTGCTTGGCATCGACCACGGTAACAACTGCATCCAGCAGCAATTTGTCCCGCATATCTTCGTCTACAAAGAATGTCTGAATTACGGGCGCGGGGTCGGCTAAACCTGTGGTTTCGATGACTATGTGATCGAATTTATCGCGCCGCTTCATTAAGTTGCCGATAATCCGAATTAAATCGCCTCTGACTGTACAGCAAATGCAGCCGTTGTTCATCTCAAAAATTTCTTCGTCAGCATCAATTATTAGTTGGTTGTCGATGCCTACTTCGCCGAATTCGTTGACGATCACTGCAACTTTTTTGCCGTGTTCCTGTGTTAAGATGTGGTTCAGTAGCGTAGTTTTGCCTGCACCCAGATAGCCTGTGAGAACTGTCACGGGAACTGATTCGATCGCACTAGCACTCACCATACTTGACCTCGATTATTGTACAATGATAACCATTATCGCTATTGTACACCAGGGTTGTTGGTAGTAGCAAGAATATTAAATAATGTTAAGAGTTTTTTAACTAGAGGAATACGCAGTCTTTGGTTCAGGGCTTACGCATGAGGCTAGAAACCGGGTTTCTACGAGTTTTACCAACAGGAAGGAGAAATATAGGAAGAAACCCGGTTTCTGAGGTCAGCGTGCGTGACTAATGACTCATGACAATTAATTGCCAATTATAGCTGCTATTCGATCGCGTTCTAGTTCTCGACCGATAAACACCAATTTGGTTTGCCGAAGTTCCGAAGCTTGCCAAGGTCGATCGTAAAAATATTCTATCCGATCGCCTACACCCTGCAACACCATCCTCATCGGCTTCTTGGGAACCGCCACAAACCCTTTAATCCGGTAGATTTCTTGCTGCTGCATCAACGATTGCAGTTTTTTGACTAACTCGTCAGGTTCAAATTCGCGATCGGCAATAAAGTAAGTTGAGGTAATATCATCATCATGGTCATGTTCCTCCTCAGTATCGTGGTGACTTGGCCGAGACTCCAAATTATCCTCAACCGCCGCATTAAATCCCAATAACACATCAGGGTTAATTTCGCCACCCTTACAAGGAACAATCTTCACACTAGGGCGTAATTCTTGCTGTAACCAAGTTTGAACTTTTTTCTGAGTTTCTGCATCCACGCGATCGACCTTAGTCAAAAGTACCATATCAGCACAAGCCAACTGGTCTTCAAACAATTCCTCGATCGGCGTTTCATGATCTAAACTATCATCAGCCTGTCGCTGCGCCATCAAAGCATCAATATCGCCGACAAAATTACCACTAGCAATAGCTTCACAATCCACCACCGCCACAACACCGTCTACCGTCGCACCAGTGCGAATTTCCGGCCAGCGAAAAGCTTGAATCAAAGGCTTAGGAAGTGCGAGTCCAGAAGTCTCAATCAAGATACAATCAATTTGTTCCCGGCGCTTCAACAATTCTTGCATTGTCGGCAAAAACTCCTCTTGAACCGTGCAGCAAAGACAACCATTTGTGAGTTCTACAATGTTAGTAATCGCATCTCCTTCATCATCGCAAACTTGGCAATCACGCAAAAGTTCGCCATCGATACCGACCTCGCCGAATTCATTCACAATAACTGCGATGCGGCGACCTTGATTATTTTGCAATAAGTGGCGAATTGCAGTGGTTTTGCCACTACCCAAGAAGCCAGTAATGACTGTAACAGGAATTTTGTGCATTGGTAATTTTGTTGTTGTTAGTGATAGGACATCTCGTTCCTAGGCTCTGCCCATAGGTGAAAATTCAAGACTGAAACCCACAATAAATGTCGCTTTTATGCGAAGTCTAGATCCCCCTAAATCCCCCTTAAGAAGGGGGACTTTGAGAATATTTCTTGTCCCCCCCTTATTAAGGGGGGTTAGGGGGGATCTAGATTTCGATAAAAACAAGAAAGACGGTCGGTTTGACGTTAAGTTGTCACCAATGGGCAGAGCATGGTAACGAGAAATGCTCTAATTTACCAGCGGTGGAATTTTAGCCAAAACGCCCTTCTTCAACGCTTGAGGACGTTCTGACCAGGGCAACAAACCATCTGATTTAGCATAGTATTGACTCGCACATTCAAGCACAGCCTCGACACTTTCAGATTCATTAGGAGGCAAATCACCAAACAGATAAGTATACTTTCCAGCAGCAGCAAAAGATACAGCACAAGAGTGGCTACAAGCACTCATACATTCAACTTCTTGAATATCAAATTCGTCAGACAATTTCCAATCTTTAGCCAGTTGTGACAAATCTTCCAAGAATTGTTGACCACCGCTTTTACCTTCTCGCTTGCCGTTTTTCCAAACACTCGCACAAGCAGTACAAACAAGTAGACTGTGCTTTGTGCGTACAGTCGTATTAGTTCCATTCATCATCCGTACCTCGCAGATTCGTTTAAAAGTGAGTTATGTATCGGCGGGCATTCTGACTTAAAACAACCAGGGTTTTATTACAGTTGCGGGACAGTGCCGGACTTACACCGAACTTTCCCCGTTTCCTCTAGCGGCTGTTCCCCGCCAGAACCGATCGCACATATGACTGAGCAAAAACCATCATATAGCAATCCTAAATCATTTGCATATTAATTGTAGGGGCAATCCCCCCGTGGCGGTTGGTGCCCAACGACTGCGTTTATCCTGAGCACTTCGGCTACGCTCAGCATAAACGCAGTCGTTGGGCTCAGGAACCGCGTAGTCGAAGGGTCGAACCATTGCCCCGATAGATAAGGGTAGTGCCAAGAGCAAATGAGGTTCGCACTGCACACCCGACTTTAGTGATTGTTAATTAGCTGCACAGTCCGCCGGGGGTTTAAACCCCCGGCTCATAGCTAAAGTCGTCTAAAGACGACTGAAAAACTTAGATTGGATCGGGTTAATTAGAGAACTCATGAATTATTCAGTCCTCTTTAAGAGGACTTTAGCTATTAGCCAGGGGTTTAAACCCCTGGCGGACTTATGCACCCTACTAATTTTTAACCTCGATTCTTTTCCGACCAAATGCGAGTTGGCAATCCCCAAACGTAGACAAATCCTTCCGCCGCCTTGTGGTCAAATTCATCCTCAGCGCCGTAAGTTGCCAAGTCAAAACTGTACAGCGAATTCTCGGATTTGCGGCCGACAATTGTGGCATTTCCTTTGAACAATTTGAGGCGCACAGTTCCAGTAACTCGCTTTTGCGTGTCCTGAATGAATGCGTCTAAAGCTGTTTTCAAAGGATTGTACCAAAGACCATTATAAATCATTTGGCTGTATGTTTCTTCAATGCCGCGCTTGTATCGAGTGACATCTGCTGTCAGAGTCAAACTTTCCAAATCTCGGTGTGCGTGCATCAAAACTAAAATCGCTGGAGTTTCATAAATTTCTCGCGATTTAATCCCGACTAAGCGATTTTCAATCATGTCAATTCGCCCGACTCCATGATTTCCTACTATTTCATTGAGTTGGGAAATTAAGGCGACTGGTGCTAAATCTTTGCCGTTCAAACTGACAGGATTTCCACAATCAAAACCGATTTCTAGGTATTCAGGAGTGTTCGGAGTTTGCTCGATCGCCTTTGTCATCAAAAACACCTCTTCCGGCGGTTCTACCCACGGATCTTCGAGGATTCCGGCTTCAATTGCCATGCCGAGTAAGTTGCGATCGATACTGTAAGGCGAAGACTTTTTCACCGGCGATGGAATGCCACATCTTTCGCCATATGCGATCGTTTCTTCGCGGCTCATTTTCCATTCCCGCGCAGGTGCTAAGATCTTAATCTTGGGATTTAGCGCGCCGATCGACACATCGAACCGTACTTGATCGTTTCCTTTACCTGTACAACCGTGGGCGATCGCATCTGCACCATATTTTTCCGCAGCTTCTACTAACAGTTTAGCAATCAACGGACGGGCGAGCGCAGTCGAAAGCGGATAACGGTTTTCGTAAAGCGCATTGGCTTGAATTGCCGGAAACGCATAGTCTTTGATGAATTCTTCCGTAGCATCGATTACTAAAGATTCCGAAGCGCCGGATGCTAAAGCTTTTTTGCGGATCGGTTCTAATTCGTCTCCCTGTCCCAAATCCGCGGCCAGAGTAATTACTTCTTCAACACCCCACTCGTTTTTGAGGTAAGGAATGCAGACGGAGGTATCGACTCCGCCGGAATATGCTAGGACAACTTTTTTAGCGCGACTCATCTTTATTTACATCCTGAATTTAATGGACATCTTGCACCATTATCACTAAGCTTTTTAAGGCGGGCAAGATGCCCACCCCACAACAAAATTTAATTTTTGTGGAACAGGCATCCCTTCGACTACGCTCAGGGCACCGCTTGCCTGTTCTGGAGAATGGTGCAAGATGTGATATTTAACCAACTTTGTATTATGCACCCAATTGAGATCTATTCTTGTCAGAAATCGTACAAATTTATATATCCTTTTTTGTTTAAAGTTTGCTGTTGTTCGATATAATCGCTACTAAAAATCTGCTACCGTGGGATACGGTAACTGTGGCGATGGGGAAAAGCCGTGTTTTTTAGTATTGTGATTCCGACGTACAATCGTATACCTATTTTGGCAAAATGTCTACTTGCCCTGGAAAATCAGCATTTTGGTAACAGTGTCAGAGACTATGAGGTGATTGTAGTTGATGACGGCTCGACAGATGGGACTCTGGAATGGTTGGCGGCCAATGCTGATGAGTTGCCTCATGTGCGATCGATCGCACAATCTCACCAAGGCCCAGCCGCAGCCAGAAATTTGGGCATTCAAGATGCTAAGGGCGATACGATTATTTTCATTGACAGCGACTTGGTGGTAACAGAAAATTTTCTGCAATCACACGCAGATGCTTTGATACAAGGTTACAAAGATACTGATGCGGTTTTCACTTACGGGAGTGTCATTAATACTTGCAATTTTGAGAATCCCACTTCCGAACCCTACAAAATCACCGACTTTTCGGCAGCTTATTTTGCGACAGGAAACGTGGGGATCGCCCGCCATTGGTTGATTGAAGCTGGACTGTTTGACAATCGTTTTCAACTTTATGGATGGGAAGATTTAGAGTTGGGAGTCAGGTTAAAGAAGTTAGGTTTAAAACTTATTAAATGTCCTGCTGCTGTCGGTTATCACTGGCACCCACCTTTTAATTTAGACCAGATTCCTGGCATGATTGACCGAGAAATTCAGCGTGGCAGAATGGGAGTCTTGTTTTATCAAAAACACCCTAGTTGGGAAGTGCGCCTGATGATTCAAATGACTTGGCTGCACCAGATACTGTGGGGAGTTTTATCTGTAGGCGGGCTGCTGAATGAGCGAACCATGACTCCTTTTTTGCAGTGGTTGATCGATCGCGGTAACTCGCAGTTAGCCTTAGAAATAGCTCGGATTTTTCTAAATTGGTATAATGTGAAAGCCGTGTATGCGGCTTACAGTGAGCTAGAGGCGAATACCAACATAAAATAGACTTTTCCAGTAATTATACTGGAACAGGCCTCTTGCCTGTTCCAGACTGGTTTCTCTGGATGAGTTTTGGGGAAGAGCGATCGATCGCAGATTTTCGCGATCGACCCTGGTGAATTGATTGAAAATGCTAATATTTTTGATACACTTACTAAGTGTATATGACTGTTCCCTATTTGCGCTCTGCCCAATAATTGCAGTGACTCAAAATCTCGATACAAATAAAATCATCCACAAATAGTTGTGAAACTCATGGAGTTTACAATTAATTAAAGGTAATACTTAAAAGGTATATCATGAATACAGTTGACAGGAAAAAGACAAAACTTCAAAATAAAGCCGAAGAAAACAGTGTTTTACAGCCCAATATTTTACTGGTTGATGATAGCCCAGAAATATTACATCTTTTTTCAATTCTTTTGTCTAAACTTGGGTATAAAGTGCGGCCCACACGAGACGGCAAATTGGCTGTAAAATTTGCTAAAAAGAATCCCCCAGATTTGATATTGCTCGATATTATGATGCCTGGAATAGATGGTTATCACGTCTGTGAAAAGCTAAAAGCTTGCGAGGAAACAAAAGACATACCTGTTATTTTTATCAGTGCATTAAATGAAGTTTTCGATAAAGTGAAAGCCTTTTCCCTGGGAGCAGTAGACTACATTACCAAACCGTTTCAGCTAGAAGAAGTTATCGCTCGCATCGAAAACCAACTGCTTCTGAGTCGGCTTTCTAAGCAAGTTTTAGCACAAAATTTGCAACTTCAAGCAGAAATCGAAGAACGTAAGCGGATAGAAGCAGAACTGCGAGAAAGCAAACGGTGGCTGTCAGCAATAATTAAAAATAATCCTAATGTACTGTACGTTTATGACTTGATCGAACACCGAAATAATTATCTCAACCGCGAAATTTATAGCGACCTCGGTTACACGCTAGAAGAAATACGGCAAATGCCAGGAGCATTAATTCCTAAATTAATTCACCCTGATGATTTTTTCATATTCTCAGCACATATGAAAGAAATTGAGCAAGCAAAAGATGGAGAAAATTTAGAATTAGAGTATCGACTACGACACAAAAATGGTGAATATAGCTGGTTTTTCAGCCGAGATACTGTGTTTGCTAGAACAGAGGATGGTAAACCTTGGAAAATATTGGGAACTGCGATTGAAATTAGCAACCGCAAACAAGCAGAACTGGAACGTAAAAAAGATTTAGTTTCTTTAGAACGACTAATCAAACAAAGATTTTTACTAGAAACAATTACCCTAGAAATTCGCTATAACTTAAACCCCGATCAAGTCTTCCAGACAGCCGCTGCTCAAATCGGTAGAGTTTTTAATGCCGATTGCTGCTTAATTCATACTTACATAAGAGATCCCATTCCTTGTATTCCTTGTGTTGCTGAATATAAAAAGTTAGGAGTAGACTCAGTGTCGGTTCTCAATGTAGAAATTCCCATTTATAACAATCTTCATGCTGAATTCGTATTATCTCAAGACAAAGCTGTAGTTTCTGACGATGCTTTAACCGAACCACTGCTAGAACCTGTCAGGTATTTGGTCGAAAAAATTAATTTAAAATCGATGATTGCAATTCGCACATCCTATCAAGGAAAAGCCAACGGAATCATCGCATTACATCAGTATGATAGTCCTCGAAACTGGACGCAAGATGAAATCAGATTGTTTACATCAGTGGCGGCGCAAATGGGAATTGCGATGGCTCAATCCAATCTTCTACAACAAGATAAACAGCAGCGTATTCAAATTCAAAAGAGCGAAGCTGGTTTGGCCACAGCTCAGAAAATAGCCCATATTGGAAGTTGGGAATTTGACATATTTAGCAAAAAAATTACTTGTTCAGAAGAAGTATACTGCATTTTTGGTCTCGATTCCACACAGTCTGAACCGACATATCTCGAACTTTTAGAAATGTATCATCCCGAAGACAGAGATTGTTTTGATCTAACTTTAAAGCTGGCTATCTCAGAAGGAATTGATTACAAAAAAGAGTTCCGCATTTTGCATACTAGCGGTCAAGTCCGATATACAGAAGCCAGGGGAGGAGCTGTTTTTAACGAAACAGGAGAAGTAATTAAACTGTTTGGAACCATCATGGATATCACCGATCGCAAACAAGCAGAATTAGCTCTACTAATCAGTGAAGAACGTTTCTATCTGGCATTTGAAGCTAGTGCGATGGGATTATGGGATTGGAATATTGCTACGGGAGAAATCTATTTCAATTCATGCTGGAAGACGATGTTGGGCTATGAAGTAGAAGACATAAAAAATAGTTTTCAATCCTGGGAAGACCTTGTGAATCCAGAGGATTTACCCTTGGCTCAAGCGGCTCTCAAAGCTCACTTGTTAGGGGAAACTTTACTTTATGAAGTGGAATTTCGGATGCTGACAAAATCTGGTGAATGGAAGTGGATTTTGGCTCAGGCTAAGGTGATGGAACGCGATGATTTGGGAAATCCCCTGCGGATGACTGGGACGCATATCGATATTAGCGATCGCAAACAAGCAGAATTAGCTCTGCGAATTAGCGAACAGCGAGAACGTGAAAAAGCCCAACAGCTAAAACAGACTTTGAAAGAATTAAAAGGTACTCAAACCCAACTAATTCAAGCCGAAAAAATGTCAAGTATCGGTCAAATGGTAGCGGGAGTAGCCCACGAAATTAATAACCCGATTAGCTTTATTTATGGCAATATTAATCCAGCCGCACGATACGCTGACGACTTAGTAAAAGTCATAAAGTTATATCAGCGATACTATCCTCAGCCATTCCCAGAAATTGCCGAAATATTGGAAGAAATTGATGCTGATTTTATTGGTGAAGATTTTCCAAGAATATTGGCTTCTATGCAAGAAGGTGCTAACAGAATTAAGCAAATTGTATTGTCTTTGCGAAACTTTTCGCGACTCGATGAAAAAGACAGCAAAGCAGTAGATATTCATGAAGGGATAGAGAGCACTTTAGTAATTTTGCAGCACCGATTGAAGGAACAGCCAAAACGTGGGGAAATTCAAATTATTAAAGAGTATGGAAAACTGCCACAAATTCAGTGTTATCCGGCTCAAATCAATCAGGTTTTTATGAATGTACTGTCAAATGCGATCGATGCTTTGGAAGATTCACCAGCCAACTGCAACGGTGAAGCTATTCAGATTCATATTACTACGGAAGTCCGCAGCGAAAATCAAGTATGCGTGCGTATTGCTGACAACGGGGTCGGAATTTGTCGCACTGTTCAGTCAAGAATCTTTGACCCATTTTTTACTACGAAACCTGTGGGTAAGGGTACTGGTTTGGGATTGTCGATTAGTTACCAAATTGTCAAAGATAGACATGGTGGTGAATTGAGATGTTATTCAGAACTTGGTAAGGGGACGGAATTTGCGATCGAAGTGCCAATTTCGCAGAAGGTTCGGCAACGGATTTAGCCTTTTATGAACAGGCTTTCCGGCCTGTTCCACAAAGACTTTATTTTCTGGTGGAACAGGCCGGAAAGCCTGTTGCTGATAATGGTGCAACATCTTAGATATAGCTGATTGTTTTAGGTATTGGTCCGATCGCATACGTCAAGATTTGATTGCTTCCCTAACAGGCTCTTTTGACTCCACATACGCCTTGATGTGATATAATTAAAAGTTACTTTTTTCGCGACCTGATGTTGCACTCTGTCTGTGACGAGCCAATATTGCAGTTTGTCTCCAGCAAACTCTGTCAACTTAAGTCTGTAGCATCTACCACATTTTAACTAAATTATGACTGACTCAATTCGCTTCCTGATGTGCGCTCCCGACCACTATGATGTGGACTACGTGATTAATCCGTGGATGGAGGGCAATGTCCACAAATCATCGCGCGATCGCGCCGTGGAACAGTGGGAAAAACTCTACCACGTGCTCAAAGAAAATGCCATTGTAGACCTCGTAACACCCCAAAAAGGCTGGCCTGATATGGTTTTCACCGCCAACGCGGGTCTACTTTTAGGCAATACTTTTGTCCTCAGCCGTTTCTATCACAAAGAACGTCAAGGCGAAGAACCCTATTTCAAAGAATGGTTTGAGGACAAAGGTTTCACCGTTCACGAACTACCGAAAGACTTACCGTTTGAGGGTGCGGGTGATGCTTTGCTCGATCGCGAAGGACGCTGGTTATGGGCAGGATACGGTTTCCGTTCCGAACTCGATTCTCACCCGTTACTCGCAAAATGGCTCAACATAGAAGTTTTATCGCTGCGTTTAGTAGACGAACGTTTTTATCACCTAGACACCTGTTTTTGTCCCCTGAGCGGTGGATATTTACTTTACTATCCAGCCGCATTTGATTCCTACTCCAACCGCTTAATTGAAATGCGAGTTGCACCAGAAAAACGGATTGCTATTGAAGAAGCAGATGCCGCTAATTTTGCTTGTAATGCTGTCAATATTAACGATATTGTGGTAATGAATAAGGTCAGCGAAGGCTTGAAAAATAGCATCACTAAGGCTGGTTTTAAAGTAATTGAAACGCCGATGAGTGAATTTTTGAAAGCTGGCGGCGCTTGTAAGTGTCTGACACTGCGGGTGATAGAACCAGTGCAAGAAGATCGATCGGCAAACGTGATGGTAGAAAGCCGCACAATTCGGATGGAAGGTCATCTACTCGATGCTGGTTTAATTAGTCGTGCTTTAGACTTGATTGTCGATCTCGGTGGCAGTTTCCAGGTGCTCAATTTCAATCTGGGAGAGCAGCGTCAAAGCACATCTAGTGCTGATGTTAAAGTTTCGGCTCCTTCCCATGATGTGATGGAAGAAATGATGGGAATGCTGATTGATTTGGGTGCTGTGCCACCGCCCCAAGAGATTTGCGATGCTATTTTAGAACCTGTAGTACAAGATGGCGTTGGCCCGGACGACTTTTATGTTAGTACGATTTATCCGACGGAAGTGCGGGTAAATAACCAGTGGGTGAAAGCACAAAATCAGCGAATGGATGGTGCAGTAGCAATTACCGAAACTGCTGATGGTCCAGTCGCAAAATGTAAATTATTGCGGGATTTAAAAGTAGGAGAAAAAGTTGTTGTTGATGTGGTTGGTATTCGCACAATTCGCAAAACAGAGTCGCGGGAACAACGTAATTCTCAGGAATTTAGCTTTATGTCTGGGAGCGTTTCTAGTGAGCGCCGGGTAGAGTTGGTAGTGGAACAGGTAGCGTGGGAATTGCGCCAAATTCGCGATCGGGGTGGTAAAGTTGTAGTTACCGCAGGGCCTGTTGTCATCCATACTGGCGGCGGCGAACATTTGGCACATTTGATTCGCGAAGGTTATGTGCAAGCGTTGTTGGGCGGAAATGCGATCGCGGTTCATGACATGGAACAATCGAACATGGGAACTTCTTTGGGGGTTGACATGAAACGCGGTGTTGCTGTGCGCGGTGGACACCGACATCACTTGAAAATAATTAACACTGTGCGCCGTTACGGGAGTATTGCGAAAGCTGTTGAAGCTGGGCTGGTTACTAATGGTGTCATGTACGAGTGCGTGAAGAACAATATACCGTTTTCTCTAGCTGGTTCGATTCGTGATGATGGCCCGCTTCCTGACACGCAAATGGATTTGGTTAAGGCTCAAGAGGAGTATACTGAGCTGTTACGTGGTGCGGATATGGTGTTGATGTTGTCGTCTATGCTGCACTCTATTGGTGTGGGAAATATGACTCCGGCTGGTGTGAAGATGGTCTGTGTGGACATTAATCCGGCGGTGGTGACTAAATTGAGCGATCGGGGTTCGATCGAATCTACTGGTGTTGTGACTGATGTGGGTTTGTTCCTGAGTTTGTTGGTGACTCAATTGGATAAATTGACTAGCCGCCATCATGTAGCTCAATCCGTGTAGATTTAGCTAGTAGGGTGTGCAGTGCACACCTTACGAAATTCCTATTAAGCTTTGTAAATTATTGTATATTTTCCTCAATAGTAGTCAATTATTGAAAATTTTCAAGTAATTAAATCTCTAGGATGACATTTTCCGATCGAGATACTTTTGACTATGTTAAGAAATGCGGAATGTGGAATAAAATATTGTAAATTATGATACAAGTCTAAGTTAGAATCTCTAACCTTCTTTATCTTATCTCTATTAATTCCGAGGTTTTTTGATGGCAATCGAACTTTCAAATCTAACGTTTACCAACAAGGCTGATATTGTTCCCGCGTCTGGGGTGGAGGAAATACTGAATACTGGCATCGCCAATACCCTTGCTGGCAGCGACATAATCATTGGCACTGGCACTGGCAGATTCAGCATTCTTAACTCCGGCACCATTAATACCGGCGATGGTAACGACATAATCACTGGCATCCGCAAGGAAAACCAAGACACCATCAATATTGGTGGTGCTGGCATTCGCAACGAACAAGGCACGATCAATACTGGTGATGGTAACGACATAATCACTGGCACTGGCAGGGCAGGCGACGGAATCTTCACCAACGTCGGTACGATCGATACTGGTGATGGTAACGACATAATCACTGGTACTGCAATCGATTCTGGCATAAATGTCAACTATCTCGGCACGATCAATACTGGAAATGGCAACGATATAATCACTGGTACTGGCGGCTACGGCATCCAAAACTTTTTCACCATCAATACCGGTGATGGTAACGACAAAATAACTGGCAATGCTACTTTGACAGGTGGCTACGGCATCATTAACAGTAGTATCCCCGATGTCGGAGCCACCATTTATACTGGTGCTGGTAATGACATAATCACTGGCACTAGCACTAACGGCTGGGGCATCTTTAACTATTCCGACAGCACCATTGATACTGGTGATGGCAACGACATAATCACTGGTACTGGCGGCTGGTACGGCATCTACAATAATGGAAGCATTGATACTGGAAATGGCAATGATTCCATTATTGCCGAGGGAGGCTTCAATGGCATTGGCAACGTGTTCTTAGGAAATGGTAAAGACTATCTCAAGGGTTTTGGTAACGGTAATTTCAATGGTGGAAATGGTAAAGATACACTGGAATTAACATCAGGAAGTTATACCGTTGGAATATCGGGAACAACGATAAATTTCACAAGTGGTAGCAGCATTATGATAACTTCCGAGTTTGAAAAACTGATAGCTGGTAGCAAAACGTATGACTTCAATAGTTTGACCGATGGTCAGACAATCATTGTCGCCTAGCAGCCTGTTTGAGTGCGTTATATTAATTCCGGCACCGGAATGATAAGGAAACGGCAGTGCCTTTGGACTACCGGGATTAATTGTATAGGGAGACTGTCTTGTCTCTGACTGTGGGTATCAATTCTGATGCCAACGGATTTGATATTACTGGCTTGGTTGACATTACAATAAAAAGCCTCAGACCCGCAAGTCTGAGGACTGGACTTCCTGAAAATCGTCTTAACTATCAACAGTCAACTGTCAACTGCGTCGCCCTGAGCGGAGTCGAAGGGTCAACTGTCAACTGTCAACTATTTACGATCTTTGGTCGATCGCAATATAGGACTCACCGTGAGTACCAGTATATATTTGAGTAGGGCGGTAAATGCGGTTTGCCTCTAGCTGTTCCTTCCAGTGAGCCAGCCAGCCAGCAACACGGGCGATCGCAAAAACTGGTGTAAACAAGTCTGTAGGAATTCCCATTTTCCGATAAACCAAACCTGAATAGAAATCTACATTGGCATAAATTCCTTTGTGACCCAGTTTTTCTTCAACAACTTCTTCTAACTTGACAGCAATCTCATAATAATCATCATGACCGAAGTTTTCAAACAACTTTTCTGCTAACCCTTGAAGAATAGTTGCTCTCGGATCTTTCACCTTATAAACCCGGTGGCCGAAGCCCATAATTTTGTCCTTATTTGCCACGCACTTCTCGACAAAAGGTCGCACATTTTCTACCGAACCAATTTGCTCCAACATCTCAATCACTTCTTCATTCGCCCCCCCATGCAGTGGGCCTGCTAAAGTGCCAACTGCCGAAGCAATTACCCCGTAAGGATCTGTCAGAGTCGAAGCTGTTACCATTGCCGAAAATGTAGAAGCATTGATAGTATGTTCGGCGTGCAGAGTCAGACAAACGTCAAAAATATTAGCTAACAGCGGATCGGGTTCTCGCTCGTTGAGCATATAAAGAAAGTTAGCCGAGTAGTTCAAGTCGTCCCTTGGCCGCACGGGGTCATTACCTCGCCGCATTTGCTGGAACGCTGCTACCATTGTCGGAATTTTCGCTAACAGTCGCACTACAGCTTCTCGAATGTATGCTGGGTTTGCCAGAGCTCGGCGCGAGTAAAATAAACCCAAAGCCGCTGCTGAAGCTTGCAGAGCATCCATTGGATGTCCTCTTTCGGGGAAGCATTTCATCATGTCCCGGATGCGATATTTGATCCGGCGGTGATACCGAATTTCATGCTCGAAGGCTTCTAGTTCTTCCTTTGTCGGAAGTACACCCCAGATTAATAAATATGAAGTTTCGACAAAAGAACTTTTGAGTGCTAGTTCCTCGATGCTAAAGCCGCGATATTCTAACACCCCTTTTTGTCCATCCACAAAGCTAATGCTGGACAAGGTAGCAGGAACACCTTCTAAACCTGGTTTGAATTCGCCGACGACCATTGCGATACCGTATTGTTTGAGTGAAATTTAATCTATTTAAAGTACATTACCAGAAAATTGGGTCTAAAGCCCCGTCCTTCTAGGACGGCTTTAATTATCCAAATTTGTGCTTCAAAGTTTCCATAAATCAGTTCGTATTATGGTAGATTAAAAGAATACTACAGGTAGCATAACCGCCGATACACATGAGACACGCCTGCTCAAACGACTGGTCGGAAAATAATAATGGTTAGTGGGTGGCGAACACCA
>REAP01000068.1 GCA_004294385.1 Oscillatoriales cyanobacterium
GCCTACGACTTTTTGCGGTGGTTGAGCCCTTCGACTACGCTCAGGATAAACTGCGTCTAAACCATACATTACCAGGCTTCGACTACGCTCAGCCTACGATTTTTTGCGGTGGTTGAGCCCTTCGACTACGCTCAGGATAAACTGCGTCGAAACCATACATTACCAGGCTTCGACTACGCTCAGCCTACGACTTTTTCCTGGTGGTTGAGCCCTTCGACTACGCTCAGGATAAACTGCGTCGAAACCACACATTTTAAGTTAAAAAAGGACGGGCTAAGAAGAAGCTAGAAATTGATTTTGCATCAATTGGTTCTCCAGCTAAAATCGCTTTTTCTAATTCTTCAGGAGTGAATAAAACAGTTTCCATGTCTTCATCATCATCTTGGGCTGGGGGCTTTTCCAGTTTTTCCAAATCTTGGGCTAAAAAAGCATAAATGATTTCATCGGAATAACCGGGGGCGAGCAAAAATTCCCCTAATCTTTGCCATTTACCCGCGCGATATCCGGTTTCTTCTTCGATTTCGCGTTTAATGGTTTCGGCGGGTGTTTCGTTGATTTCTACTGTACCAGCAGGAAATTCTAAGATTCGCCCTTTAGCAGCAAAACGATATTGTCGCACCAAGACGAGTTTACCTTCTGGGGTGACGGGAACTGCAAGGGCTCCACCGGGGTGGCGAATACATTCCCATTCGCCTTCGGAACCGTTGGGAAGGCGGAGACTGGTTACGTCAAAATTAAACTTACGCCCTTTGTAAAACAGGCGTTGTTTGAGGAGTTGGGGTAGTTCTTGACCGATCGCCATAAGCAACAAGTAAATAAGATTAGAGTGCACTGATTTAACACATCATATCAAATCCGGTTGCATCGGAATGATTCTATTTTTTGGGAATGGGGAATGGGGAATGGGGAATGGGGAATGGGGAATGGGGAATTGGGAATTGGGAATGGGAAATGGGGAATGGGGAGTTGGGAAGTGATAATTAGTTTTGTTCCTTTTCTACAGTATCATTTTTTGCACTCCCGAACAGTCTGCGGTTTGCACCAGTTGTCCGATCGCACTTCCCGTCACTGGATGCACCCAATCCTGGGCAATTTCCGCTAAAGGTACTAATACAAACGCTCTTTCGGTCATCCGAGGATGAGGTAGAGTCAGTGTCGGAGTTTCTAGGATTAAATTATCATATAATAGCAAATCTAGGTCTAGGGTTCTCGGTCCCCATTTTTCTTGGCGAATTCGATTAAATTTTATTTCTATTTCTAATAAAGTTAATAGTAACTGTTCGGGTTCTAGGGTAACTTCTAGGATGGCGCAGGCGTTGATGTAATCGGGTTGTGGTGGCCCGACTGGAGCTGTTTGATACCAGCTTGAATGGGATTTTACTGCTATTCCTGGGGTTTTGTTTAGGGTGGCGATCGCACTTTTGAGAATTGTGAGGGAGTCCCCTAGGTTGCTACCGAGGGCGATGGCACATTTTGTTGATTGCATTGGAGGTTGAATTGGAATATTTTAACCGCAGAGAACACAGAGAACACAGAGGGAGATAAGAGAGATGAATAAGTCTCGATGGTTCTGTAACCAATTGTTTTAATTTTAGCTTAATTTATGCTTAATTTTTATTGATTATACTTGATAAGTATCAGTGTTAAATTGGGAAATTAATGAGTTTTTACCGTCTCCTTTTGTCTGCTTTGATTCTAGTCACTATTAATTTTACATCAAGTACATCGATCGCTTTGGCTGAAACTAAGGAAACCTATCTTACCGTAAATTCCGATGATAGTCAATCTTTTGCCAGTTTAGTACAGCAGGCGGAAGATTTAGCGAAAGAGTCGATCGCCCAAGAATTCCAAAACAATCCCGGATTGACAGAAGTTACGGTGATAGTTACAGCGGATCGCAGCAGACGAATGGTTCCAGTTTTGCGATCGAGAGTATCTCGCAACCAGTGGCAAAAAGATGCCAGAATCGAACAGTGGACTAGATATTTTGCCGATGCTAAATACCTCTTGGGATTCAGAGAGGGTAATATCTCATCCTCAAATTCTGGGCCTTCGCAAACTATTAACGTACCAGCACCCAGCCGGCCGGCCGACCGACAAAACGATCCAGGCTTTCGAGATGACTAATTGGGCATGGGGCATGGGGCATCGGGCATCGGGCATGGGGCATCGGGCATTGGGCATTGGGCATTGGGCATTGGGCATGGGGCATCGGGGACTTCTCTGGTGTATCTAACCAATAACCAATAACCAATAACCAATAACCAATAACCAATAACCAATAACCAATTACCAATAACCAATAACCAATTATTAATCAAAATATAATCTTACTTTAATTAACCTTTATGTTAACTTCCCTTAATTTAACAACGATAAAATCTCATAGAGAATCACCAGATTAGGGATGTGGGGTTGAACAGGAATTTATGTCTAAAATAACTCGCCGACAACTGCTAATTTTCTTCGGAAGCAGTGCAGCTACAACTGTGCTTGCACCTCAACTAACTCAAACACTATTCGGCCTCAATTCCACTTCGGCTGAAGCTGCGTTAAGTCCGATATCTTTCACTCCGTTAAGACTTCCTCACCCACTGCCAGTTTATCAAGAATTGTCCAGCTTTATGCCGACGGGCCTAAACGGACAAGGAACTGTAATGGCTGCTTCACAGAATACTAAATTAACTAGCTACAGCGTTATTGACGATGTAGTTGTCCCACCGGAATACGAACGCTATGTGATTCTCCGCTGGGGCGATCGCGTTTTCCCCGATTCCTCCGACTATTTCGGCTACAACAACGACTACACAGGCTTCGTAGGCCTTCGCGGCAGCAATGACGACGGCTATCTCTGGGTTAACCACGAGTATGTAGGCTTCCCGATGTCGAAAGTAGCGCCGGATACCCCGACAGATTTGGCATCATTTCCAGCGACCGATCGCGCCGTCATCGGTATAGACTTATCCGTAAAGAATCGCGCTACCCTGGGCGAATTTTTGTACAATATGGGTGGTTCCATCGTCCGCATCACCAAACAAGCCAATGGGAGATTTGGCGCGATCGCCCGCGACCCCCTCAACCGACGCATCCACGGACTTTCCGGCCTCGGAATCAACAGCCAACGTTCCGACACATACAAAAATGTCACCTCCTGGGGAACCAGACAAGGCGACGACAAATATCTTACAGGTACCGGCCCCGCAGCCACCCAAGTCTTCGCCCAAGTCAACAGCGACGGACTCGGAAACCGCATCATCGGTACAGCCTACAACTGTTCCGGCGGCACAACCCCCTGGGGCACAATCCTCTCCGCCGAAGAAAACTTCCAAGGTAGCGAAGCATTTTTCGTCGGAGTTCAGGAAAACATCAAACCCAACGGCGGCCAAACGGGCTACGCCAAAGGCACTACGGGCGAGGAATTCGGCTTAGTTGGCGAAAAATACGGCTGGATGGTAGAAGTCGATCTCCAAGATCCGAATTTCCGCCCTCGCAAACACACTGCTTTGGGTCGTTTCCGCCACGAAAACGTCGCGATGCGCGCCGAAGCAGGCCGTAAGTTAGTAGTGTACATGGGTGACGATCGGCGCGGCGGACACACCTGGAAATTTGTCAGCAACGGTACTATCACCAATCCCGCAGATAAAAACAACAGCCGCTTGTTTGAAGACGGCATTTTGTATGTTGCCCAATTCAATCGTAACGGTGCGGGAAGATGGCTACCACTGGCATTAAATAGCCCAACAAATCCAGTAAGTCCTAAAAAAATGGGCGAAGCCGAATTAGCAAGTTTTGGCAAAGCTCAAAGAGATGCCAATACTCGTTTACCAAAACGTGCCGGAATTGCCGGTCAAACCGAGGACGGCGGTTCTTTTGTAGTAGATACAACTAATGAAGCAACAGCACTCTCTGGCTACAAAAATAAAACTCTTGCTAGTTTCTATACCAGCCAAGGTGCGGTTTTAGTTGATGCCTTTTTAGCTGCTAATTTAATTGGTGGCACTCCGACGGCGCGGCCTGAAGATTTGGAAATCAATCCTACTACTAAGGAAGTTTTCATTGCTTATACTGACGGCGCACCTGGAAGCGATGGCTATCCAGATTCTCGCATTTTTTCTGTTGCTAAATACACGGCAGCCCTCAATAGCGGTCAGCAGTCGGGAGGAATTTACAAGATAATTGAAGATAGTTCCGACGGTGCGGGTTCGACTTTCCGCTGGCAGCGTTTTAGTCAAGGTGGAGAGGCTGGTGCGGTAGCTGGCGCAGGATTTGCTAGTGTAGACAATTTGGAGTTTGACACTCAAGGTAATATTTGGGGTGTCACTGATATGTCTACTAGCACGCACAATGGTTTTGATGTTGGTTCTGCGGCAAAACAAGCTGCGATCGACCACAAAAAGACTGGTAATACATCAGAATTTACTGGTGTTTTCGGCAACAATTGGCTGTTTTACATTCCGACTGTCGGCCCGAATGCAGGAAGTGTAATTCCCTTTGCTTACGGGCCGAACCGGTGCGAAATCACTGGACCAACTTTTATCGGAGATACGCTGGTAATTGCGGTGCAGCATCCTGGGGAAGATTGCCCGATCGATGATGGTACTGTACTCAGCCGACAAATTGAAATGTTGGATTTGAACGGTACTGTTTTCAATCAGACTCGGACTGTTGCGCGTGGTAGTTTGTGGCCGAGTAATATCTCGAATGATTCGCGTCGTTCGCCCATGCCTTCGGTGATTGGGATTCGTCGTGTGCGATCGACTACCAGTGGTCAGTTTGTTTAAATAGGACTTACAATGGTCTCCAGAAACCGGGTTTTTATCGAATTTGTGTACTGCAACAAAGTATTTCGTAAAAAACCCGGTTTCTTTGGTCAGAGTGCGTAAATCCTGGTTAAGAAATTAGGAGAAGGCAGTGCCGATTAGTGTCAATTTAAGCTCGCGTGCCCACCAAGTCCGTTGGTCATCCCGCGAGTCCGCCAGGGAATCAATTCCCTGTCTAATAGCGAAAGTCCTCTCAAAGAGGACTCAAGAGTTGAAAATTATTCTCTTCAGTCCTCTTTGAGAGGACTTTCGCTTTGAGACAGGGGTTTAAACCCCTGTCGGGCTATTGGTTCTACCTTAAGTTGACACGAAGAAGGGCACTGCCGTGTCCTGGCTGTGGGTAATATTAATTCCGATGCAACTAAGAAAATTGTACTTGGCGGTATAAATCGGCGATCGCAATTTCTAGATTCACCGATTCAAGTTGCAAGGAATCGCCCAAACCATACTCGGAGAGAACCCATTGCCCCTGTTGATTGCGCCGAAACATCTCTACTCCTGGCTGTTCAACTTGCACCAAGACATACTCTTGCAGTGTTGAAAATTGGCGGTATTTCGCAAATTTAATACCGCGATTTACTGCTTCGGTGGAAGGTGATAAAACTTCGATAATCAAGGAAGGAAATTGCACTAATTGTGGATCGTTATCGCGATCGTCACAAGTTACCACAACATCAGGATAAAAATACTTTCGCCCTGGTTCTCCCTGTAGTTTCACAGCTAAGATGTAAATCTCATAGGGGAGATTAAGGCGATCGTCTAATAGCTTGAAGAAGTTGATGCAAATCCGATTGTGACTGCGGGTTTCGCCTCCTATCGCGACGACTTCGCCATCCCAATACTCGTAGCGTTCCTCTTGGGTGGGTTCCCAAGCCAGGTATTCTTCTGGGCTCATCAATAGGCGATCGGGTAAGGCAACCATAAGAACTTTAAGTAATAGATGGACACTTCTATTATATTCACTCTTCTAACTCCACCGATCGACTCCTGCTCTATTCACCGATCGCCCCAGAATTCCTCGCTCTAACCAACAGACCATGTTTCGGGGCAAAAATCATCGCCAACACAAACAACAGCGTTTGCAGCACCACAATACAGCCGCCTGTGGAGCCATCTATGTGGTAGCTGATATATGTTCCCATGACGCTAGAAAAAACACCAGTCGCGATCGCAATTAGCGTCATATGGTCAAAATTATCACTCAACAAATATGCCGTTGCGCCCGGAGTCACCAACATTGCTACTACTAAAATAATCCCCACTGTCTGAAGTCCCGCAACTGCGGTGAGAGATAACAAAGACAGCAACACATAATAGAGAAAAGTGATATTTAAACCGATCGATCGCGCGTGAGTCGAGTCAAAACAAAACAACACTAAATCTTTGCGTAAAACTGCCAACGTCACTAAGGTAATTACACTAATAACTACAGTTTGAAGAATGTCTGCATCCGAAATACCTAAAACATTGCCAAACAAAATATGTGTTAAATCAATCGAACTTCTGACTTTAGAAATTAACACTAAACCAAAGGCAAAAAATCCCGTAAACACTAAACCAATCACCGTATCTTCTTTAACGCGAGTTTTCGCTTTGATAAAGCCGATCGCAATTACCGAACCAACCCCAAACACAAAAGCCCCCACAGCCAAAGGAATATTCAGCACATAGGCAATCACAACCCCCGGCATCACCGCATGAGAAACCGCATCACCCATCAAAGCCCAACCTTTCAAAGTCATGTAGCAAGAAAGCGCAGAACAAACAAGCCCTACTAAAGCGCTGACTAAAATTGCCTTCACCATGAATTCATGCTGAAACGGTGCCACCAACCATTGAATAAAATCCATTACTTTTCCTCCTGATTGACTTGAATGGGGGGCGGGTTTATTTAACCTGTCTGCACCATTTAAGATTATTGGTGAACCCGCCCCTACAGTTGAAAATGCTGCAATATCTCAGGTTAACCGATTTTTATTAAAAGAGAAATCGCCAACAGAACCGCCAAAAGTGCGAGAAAGATTTTCCTCGGTAAACACTTCTGAAGTATTACCATAGGCGAGAATGCTGCGATTAATTAATACTACTTGGTCGCAAAATGTGGTGATAGATTCTAAATCATGGGTTGAAACGAGAATTGTATGTCCTGTTTGACGCAGTTCCATTAACAGGTTAATCATCATTTTCTCGGTTTTTATATCAACTCCGGCAAAGGGTTCATCTAATAGCAAAACTTTGGCTTGTTGCGCCAAAGCCCGTGCAAAGAAGGTGCGTTTCTTTTGTCCACCGGATAACTCTCCGATTTGCCGATCGCACATAGGCCACATTTCCACCCTTTCCAAGCTTTCTCGCACCGCTTGTTTATCGATCAATCGGGGAATCCGCAACAGATTCATGTAGCCATAGCGTCCCATCATCACTACATCATAAACGTTCACCGGAAAATTCCAATCTACCTCTTCCGACTGAGGTACATAGGCAACCAAATTGCTTTTTTGCACTTGACGAATCGGCAAACCATTAATTAAAATTCGTCCGGTGTTTGGCTTCACAAACCCCATAATTGCCTTGAATAATGTCGATTTACCCGCGCCATTCATCCCCACCAATCCACAAATTGTCCCTGCTTTCAGTTGTAGCGAGGCGCTGTGCAAGGCTACTTTGCCATGATAAGCAACTGTCACATTCTCAAGATCAATGCTGATTTCATTCATCTGATTTTCTCCTTATTATCAATTCCCCATTCCCCATTCCCCATTCCCCATTCCCCATTCCCCATTCCCCATTACCGATTAACCTGTAGTCCTTTTATCAGAGTATTGACATTATATTCAAGTAACTTAAGATAGGTTGATGCGGGCCCGTCGGGTGGAGATAGGGAATCGACATAAAACACCCCGGCAAATTTTGCGCCTGTTTCTTTTGCTACCTGAAGCTGTGCCTCATTGTTGACGGTACTTTCACAGAATACAGCCGGAATCTGGTTTGCCTTCACCGTATTAATCACCCGTTCAACTTGTTTTGGTGTAGCTTGTTGTTCGGCGTTGACTGGCCAAAGGTAAACTTCTTTTAATCCGTAATCGCGGGCAATGTAAGAGAATGCACCTTCACAACTTACTATGTAACGTTTGTCTGGGGGAATCGCTGAAATAGCTTGTTTGAGTTTGCCATCGATCGCCTGAATTTTATCACTGTATTTTGCCGCATTTTCGTCATAGGTTGCAGCATTAGTTGGATCGAGAGTTCCCAATGCTTTGCGAATATTTTCAACGTAAATTAAAGCATTTTGTGGTGACATCCAAGCATGGGGATTTGGCTTGCCACGATAAGCATCTTCGGCAATATTAATCGGTTGAATTCCTTCACTTAAGGTAATGTGAGAAACTTTGGGGAGACTGTTGTAAAACCGAGTTGCCCAGCGCTCTAAATTGAAGCCATTTTCCAAAATCAAATTAGCATCTTTCCCACGTTTTAAGTCGCTGGGTGTAACTTCATAGCCGTGAATTTCCGCACCTGGTTTAGTAATTGATTGGACGATCGCCTTGTCTGCTGCAACGTTCTGAGCCATGTCTGCCAGGACGGTAAAGGTGGTGAGAATGACTTTTTTGTCTTTGCGAGTGGAATCGCTGGTAGTTGTGCTAGATTCGCCATTTTGCTTGACTTGAGGCTCTGTGGTTTGAGCGTTGCACCCGCTGAGCCAAATTCCCAGTAATAGCCCGAATATACCAATTTGATACGTTTTACGGCAGAGCGCTTGGTGATTCATTGTGGTTTTTTATAATTCTTTGATTTTTTTAATTTAGCATAAAAACAGAAATAATGAAAAGATTATGAAAATGGGGAGATATTGGCGATCGGCAATGCCTAATGCAAGATGTGATAGTATTGTACCGATCGTAAAGGCGATCTTTTCGGCGTTCGAGGTAATCTCTGGCGGGTGACGATAATCAGTTATCAAGTTTTATGATAAACTTAAATAGATTACTTACTGAGAAGCGTGTAGTTATTGGAGTATTAGACTTGGTTGCGTCAAAAGACTATGAAAGGATGATTCAATCGCTCCAATGGGATGGCTTACGAACTCTATGGGACAATATCGAGAATCGTAGCACCCCAGGATGGGACGCGGGCCAAGCCTTTGAGTACCTAGTTTTACGAGCATTTCAACTTGATGGCGCAGAGGTAAAATGGCCTTATAGCGTGGAACTCTTTGGGGAAAAAGTCGAACAAATTGATGGTGTGGTCTATTCATCTGGACTGTCTTGTTTGGTTGAAAGCAAAGACTTTCGAGACAAAACAAACGTTGATATTGCTCCTATTGCTAAACTTCGCAATCAACTTTTACGTCGTCCCGCAGCCACTGTTGGATTAGTGTTCAGCCGAACTGAATTCACAGAACCGGCTCGGTATCTTTCATACTTTTCACTACCGCAAACAATCCTATTATGGAGTGGAGAAGAAATAAAATATGCCTTGGACAATGAAACAATCTGTGAATTATTAACTTTAAAATACCGTGTATGTGTAGAACACGGATTGCCTGATTACGACGTTAGAGAGCGAGATATCCCATGATTACTTACATTGTTTGTGAAGGAAATTTCGATGCACAATTACTTAAAATTGTGATCCCAAGAAAATTACTCAATGATGTGGAAGTTGTTACTGCTGGTGGAGGATATGCTATCAAATCACTTGCTCGTTCTTTAGTTGTGCGTCGGCAAGTACCAGTTGTGATTGTAGTTGATTCGGATTCAGTAGTGCCAGAGTTAGTTCAACAACGCCTCAAAGATATTGAGGAAATAGTTGGAGGCGTAGCAGCTAATACACCTGTCAAAGTAATTATGGCTGTTCCTGAAATCGAAACTATCTTTTTTCAAGATGCCACTATTCTTTCGCGGTTGCTAGGATATATTCCTCCTAAAAATATACTTGACATGGCAGTTTATCAACCTAAAAAAGCTTTAGAACAATTGCTTTCTCAATCAGAAATAATTCACAATCCCTCAGAAATTATCTATCGATTGACTAATAAAGATATTGAGATTCTACAATTGTCTTCAATTATGCAGGAGATCGTTCATTTTCTTCAATCTGTACGTGAAACAGCAAATGCTGTATGAAGCCCGCCTGCTGAGTTTTTAATACTCGTTTTTGTCAAATATCCAAAATAGTGGTAATATTCCCGTATATCGATCGGCTCTGATGACAAACACACATCAGACGTAAGGGGGAAAGTTCGGTGCGAATCCGGCGCTGTCCCGCAACTGTAATGAGATCACTGCATCTCTGAGTCAGGATGCCCGCCGATTTGTTTACCTGTTGTTTTCATCTACGAGGTATGGATGATGGTTAGTTCAGTATTTGTACAATTAATTTACTGTTGCGTTCCTTTGGACGATCGCCAAAAACGCAATTTTGAGTTAAAACTGCTTTTCGTCGGCGCAACGGGAAACTAAAAGAAATGCGAATCAAAGATAGTGTTTGGCAGGGCAGTTTTGGCTACTGGCAGAATTTGTTTATTCACCAGAACATTTTGTCGATCGGATATACTGCATGGAATGGCTTTTGGCATCTAGGACAAGGCATTGTTGTTTGCCAAATAGATACTCCAATTAATAGTTCTATTAATTGGAGCGTAGATACTGTAAAGTATGATTTGCAGTTTATTTCCCGATCGCACGCAACTACTTATTTGCAACAATTAGAACTAGAGGAAGACACTGTTTCCAATCTGCTGGGAGTTATTGATAGCTACGAACCTGAAAAAGCAATTATTTTTATACTGCTTGCCAATGGTCAGATAGATATAAATTTGTTGCAAAACTTGGCAATTTCGCCCGTTGAGTGCTATGAACAAGTATGCAAACGCTGGGAAGAATTTCAACTCTGCCCGAAATCCTAAAATTTACTAAATTTATCCAATGTCGCAGCCAAAATCAATCGAAATCTCGAACGTAACTCGTTACCAAAATGCAGCGCTTAATTACTATTTGGGCCTGACAGATTCGCCCTATCTTCATTATGGCTATTGGGAAACTTTACCTGTGCCCGCTGATGAATTAACTCTGGCGCGACTACGAATCGCTCAGCAAGCTTATACTGTAAAACTATTAGATACCATCCCCCAAGGTACTCAGACTATCCTGGATGTGGGTTGTGGGATTGGTGGTAATGCGGCTTATTTGCTCGATCGCGGTTTTGCAGTCGAAGGACTCGCACCCGATCCGTTCCAACAACAGCGCTTTCTCAAGTGTACAGCCGATCGCACCATCTTCCACCTCACAACCTTTGAAAACTTCCAAGCAACCAAATCCTACGATCTAATTCTCTTTAGCGAAAGTAGTCAATATATGTCGGCGGTTGATATTGCTAACGGTGCCGCCAAAATCCTCAATCCCGGAGGCTACGTGTTGCTGGCCGATATGTTGCGTTCTGATGCTAATTATCAAGAGGGAATGTTCTCGAATTGTCATGTTGTGAGTGAACTTCATGCAGCATTAAAACAAGCTGGATTCACTTTAGTAAAAACTGAGGATATTTCAGCCCATATTGTGCCAACAATCGATTTATATGTCGATACTTTCCGCAGATATGGACTGAACACGATGATTTATGTGGCAGACTTAATTGCGATCGCGGTTCCGCCCATACACAAACTCCTACGCTGGATATTTCGTCGCTGGTTCAAAAAATTAGTTGTTGAAGGATTGGAAGCCAGCCAACTTTTTGAGCAGCATTTGTGTTATGAAATTCAACTTTGGCAGTTGACAGTTGACCCTTCGACTACGCTCAGGGAACCGCAGTTGATAGTTGATAGTTGAGAGTTGATAGTTGTTATTGGTTATTTGTTATTTGTTATTGGTTATTTGTTAGCTGCAACTAATAACCAAGAACCCTTCGACTACGCTCAGGGCACAGCCAATTCCCAATGCCCTATGCCCAATTCCCAATGCCCTATGCCCAATTCCCAATTCCCAATTCCCTATGCCCAATTCCCTATGCCCAATTCTCGAATTCGATCGCACTTCATACCAATATCCCTGTAATTCAGCCTCGACAATTCAGGGTTTAAGCCTGAAAGTCCCCGCTGGCAAACGCTGCGGGCTAATTGGTCAAAATGGTTGTGGCAAAACCACCTTATTTCTGTTAGCAAACGGCTTGTATCAACCACAAGCAGGAACCGTGCGCTGGGAAGGTGAACCCTTCCGTTACGATCGCAAATCCTTGACAAAATTGCGCCAACAAATCGGACTCGTCTTTCAAAATCCCGAACATCAATTGGTAGCTTCCACAGTTGAAGAGGATATCTCCTATGGGTTGTACAATTTGGGTTTGACAGAACCGGAAGTTGCTAAAATGGTGCAAGAGGCGATCGGGCAATTTGACCTAACTGAATTAGCAAATCAACCGATTCACAATCTCAGTTTAGGACAAAAAAAGCGCGTTTCCATCGCCGATATCATGGTTCTCAAACCCAAACTGTTGCTATTAGATGAACCTACCGCCTATCTCGATCCGCGCCACACCCGAAAATTGATTGGTTTACTCCAACAAATTCACGCGACTGGAACCACAATTCTGTTAGCAAGTCACGATCTAGATTTCATCTATCGTTGGGCGGATTGGATTTTTGTCATGGATCGAGGACAACTGATTCTAGAAGGCACACCGGAAACCGTTTTTGCTCAGCGGGAGGTTTTGGAACAATTGCAGCTTGGTGTACCGTTGGCGATCGAGCTGATGGAGCAATTGAAGGCGATCGTTGAGCACGATGATAACTCAAAAATGCACATTTTCGAGAAATGGCAACAGCAGATTCTACAAGCACAGAGGCTGCTTTAAATATTAAGTAGTATCGGAATTATACCTCTTTTGATGCCGTTACAGACTGTACAATTGGCTGGGATGGGGAATGTTTAATCAGTCGCATCAATAGGCGCAACCCTTCACTAACTGCGCCAGAATCTGGAAAAATTGTTGCAACATCAGGATCTAGTTGGACTGTTAGGGTGGATTGTTTGCGTCCTTTATATCCTGACGGTGCAGCCGGAATTGATATGAGATTCTGAAGAACAGGCAAGATGCCTGTTCCACAAAGACAGGATAAGACCGATTTATAAGTACCAAAACAATCGGGGTTTTTAAGTGCGATCGTGCCAACTTTGCAGCGCCAAGCGGTGAACTTCCCGCCAGCTAATATTTTTAAGTCTGGCAATTTCCGCGCAATCCTCATATTCTGGCTGGACATTAGTAATCATTTCTCCAGTCTTCGCAACTTTGATTTGCACTTGGCCATATTCTGTTTGAACAGTCTGGAATTCTCGGTGCAAAATCGTTCTTTGTTGAGTCGATCGCCTAATTCCCAAAGTTGTAGTCTCCCGAAAGATAACTATCTCGCACGCTGCTTGAGTTTCAGGATGACAAATCACAGTCAACAAAACCCCCAACCGCGACTTTTTCATCACAATTGGTTGAGTAAAAACATCCAGGGCTCCGCAGGTAAACAAAGCATCAAAAACATAACCGATCGCCTGCGGACTCAAATCATCAATCTGCGTTTCCAATACCACAATATTTTCCAGGGAATCGGGAATCGGGAATGGGATAAATTCTTGCTTTTCCCCTCTTCCATCCGTTACATCCGTTACAGAATCCGCTGCCGAACTTCCCTCTTCTTTCTCCCCAATCCAGAGGCGCAAAATATTAGGAATTGGCAGCATTCGAGAACCGGCACCCAATCCGATCGCGTGAATTTGCATCGATGGCGGTGGGCCAAACCCCTCAGCCAGAGTACAGGCGATCGCAGTTCCCGTAGGAGTGCACAATTCGCGATCGATCCCATTGCTATAAATCGGCACTCGATGCGTTTCCCACAACCGCATCACCGCCGGCGTGGGCACCGCTAATATGCCGTGGGCCGCCTTCACCGTACCGCCACCAGTCGGCATTGCCGAAAAGTAAAATTCATCAATATCCAACCAATCCAAACCCAAACAAGTACCAATAATATCAACCAGTGCATCCGTTGCACCCACCTCGTGAAAGTACACCTCCTCTGGGGAAATACCGTGTACAGCACCCTCCGCCTCTGCCAATTTCCGAAATACCCCCAAACTCCAGGCTTCCACTCGTGGAGGCAATTTTGCAGAGACAATAATCTGCTCAATTTGTGGTAGGTGACGATGGGAAGTATGCTCACTTTCCGTATCGTTTTCATCGCCGTGAGAGTGTTCGTGAGTGTGATGATGGTGTTGGCTGCGATCGAATGTTGGCGATTCGGTTTCCGAGGGATCTACGGTGGAGTCAGTACCCGGATTTTGAGCTTTTTTCGGCAAATCGGCAATTAAATCCACATGAAATTTAGTTGCTTGCTGAGTATTGCGATGGACTAATTCAGTACGCAATTGGTACTCCGTCGAAATACCCAGCAAATTCAGTTTTTCAATTAAATAGTCCAAAGGAACGCCCGCATGGACTAGGGCACCAAGACACATATCACCAGCAATGCCGGTTGGGCATTCAAAATAAGCTATTTTATTCATGATTAACAATTAATTTTGATCGTTGATTGTTTCACTTGAGATGTTGCACTATTCTCCATAAGGCTTTTATGGGCGGGCAGGATGCCCACCCCACAAAACATTCATTTTTTGTGGAACAGGCATCTTGCCTGTTTTTGAGAATAGTGCAAGATATGAGTTTCAGCCGATATTTCGATCGCCCACTTAGCCTGCAATATCATAACATGGCAACTATTTACGAAGTGCATCCACTTACACCCCAAAAAGACCGGATCGAGAAGATTAAATCTGCCCTAAAAGCTGGGGCTGTGATGCTTTATCCGACAGATACAGTTTACGCGATCGGCTGCGATCTCAACGCCAAATCCGCCGTAGAACGAGTCAGACAGATCAAGCAACTATCCAATGATAAGCCATTAACGTTCCTGTGTTCTTCCTTGTCAAATATTGCCGAGTATGCTGCTGTCAGCAATGAGGCTTACCGAATTATCAAGCGACTAATTCCCGGCCCCTATACATTTTTGTTACCAGCTACCAAGTTAGTACCAAAGTTAGTAATGAACCCGAAACGCAAAACCACAGGAATTCGCGTCCCCGATCGCCCAATTTGTTTTACACTATTGGAAGCCTTGGGAAATCCGATTATTTCAACATCCGCTCATATCACTGCTGATGATGAAGATGGAGCACCCGCAGCCACAGCAAAAACCGAAAACATTGGCAAAGCCGAACTATTTGACTGTTTATCAAAGTTGGTAGATGTCATTGTCGATGATGGTTCCGATCCGGGATATGAAGTTTCTACCATTCTCGATTTAACCGAAAGCGAACCGATTATTGTTCGTCGTGGTTTAGGATGGGAAGCCGCTGCCGCTTGGGAACAGGAATAGTATTGGCACGGGCGGGCTCTCCGGCCCACCCCACAAGAAAACTCACTCTTTGTGGAACAGGCATCTTGCCTGTTCTAATATTATACAAAATGCTTAACATGGGCGGGCTCTCCGGCCCACCCCACAAGAAAACTCACTCTTTGTGGAACAGGCATCTTGCCTGTTCTAATATTATACAAAATGCGGTGGAATCGGAATTAATATTACCCATAATTAGGAAACGGCAATGCCGTTTCCCTACAATTAATTGGGGTAGGGAAACGGCAATGCCGTGTCCGACCTTGCTTAAGCCTCTACCTTAACTCCTTTCCAAAAAGCGATGTAGCCTCCAATATTTTTAGCCGCATCTTTCGGAGTAGGATAATACCAAGCGGCATCTTTATTCACTTCTCCAGCCACTTCAATGCTATAGTAACTAGCGACACCTTTCCAACCACAAGTAGTCTGAGTGCTACTATCCTTAAAAAATTCACGTTTGATGGCATCCGCAGGGAAATAATAGTTGTTATCCACAACTTCGCACTTGTCGCTTTCTGCCAAAACGGCACCATTCCAAATTGCTTTCGGCATCGGTTTCTCTCGTTAAATTAAGAATTTTAATTATTATAACTGTATTTGTACTCAAAAAGCATAGAATAGTCTAGAAGTCACAAACCAACTACTGCAAATGTCAGGGTCAAATCTGCCAACATCTCCTGTCCCACCGTCCCTCGAACACCATCTGAAACATTTTTTTGGCTATGACTCTTTTCGTCCGGGACAGAGAGAAATTGTCGAAGCTGCTCTCGAAAAACGCGATCAGATGATTGTGATGCCGACTGGCGGTGGTAAGTCCTTGTGTTTTCAATTGCCGGCACTGCTGAAACCGGGTTTGAGCGTGGTGGTTTCGCCGTTAATTGCCCTGATGCAAGACCAGGTGGAAGCTTTGCAGGATAATGGGATTGGGGCGACTTTTCTCAATAGCACTTTGAATTCTCTGGAAGTGCGATCGCGCGAAACAGCAATTCTCGAAGGTAAAATCAAACTGCTCTACGTTGCGCCGGAACGCTTGCTGGGAGAGAGATTTTTGCCATTCCTAGATATAGTAGCAGATAAGTTGGGAATTTCGGCATTTGCGATCGACGAAGCCCACTGCGTTTCCGAATGGGGACACGATTTTCGTCCAGAATACCGACAAATGGAACGAGTGCGCGATCGCTACCCAGACATCCCCATTATGGCACTAACCGCCACCGCCACCGAGCGCGTCCGCCAAGATATTATCCAGCAGCTAACCCTGCGAAATCCTTACATCCACGTCGCCAGCTTCAACCGCCCCAATTTATACTACGAAGTCCGCGCCAAAAACAAGCATAGTTTTGCCGAAGTTTTGAAGATAATTCAAAAGAAAGGCGGTTCAGGAATCATCTACTGTCTCAGTCGCAAAAAAGTTGAAGAAGTCGCCTATAAATTGCAACAAAGTGGCATTCAAGCATTACCTTACCATGCTGGGATGAGCAATATTGAGCGCACAACCAATCAAACCCGCTTCATTCGCGACGACGTACAAGTAATGGTAGCCACAGTTGCCTTTGGCATGGGAATCAACAAACCCGATGTCCGATTTGTGATTCACTACGACTTACCCAAGAATCTCGAAGGATACTATCAAGAATCAGGTCGAGCAGGCAGAGACAACGAACCATCCCATTGTACACTATTCTTTGGATTCGGTGATGTCAAAACCATCGAATATATGCTCGAACTCAAACCCGATCCACAAGAACAGCGGATTGGTCGTCAACAGTTGCGACGAGTAATTAACTATGCAGAATCAAGCGATTGTCGTCGCACAATTCAGCTAAGTTATTTTGGCGACTCATTCCCCGGAAACTGTGGAAATTGTGATAACTGTTGCAACAAAAAACCAGTAGAAGACTGGACAGTTGAAGCAATGAAATTTCTCTCAGGCGTGGCTAGATGCAAAGAAAAATTTGGGATGAATCACATCATTGACATTTTGCGTGGCTCAAAAAATCAAAAAGTTTTGCAATACCAACATGACCGACTTTCTACCTATGGCATTGGCAAAGATAGAAGTGCAGACGATTGGAAAATGTTAGTACGTTCGCTGTTGAATCAAGGTTTATTAGATGAAACAACCGACGGCTTCCCCATCTTGAAACTCAACGAAAAAAGTTGGGAAATCATGAAGCGTCAGCGCACAGTAGAAATCGCCGTCAAACCCAAACAGGAAGTGCAAGCAACAAATCGCTCTTTAGCGGTAGAAGTTGAAAGTTTATTTGCTATATTGCGAACTCTGCGTAAACAAATTGCTGACGAACAATGCGTGCCACCCTATGTAATCTTTGCTGATAAAAGCTTGCGAGATATGGCAGAAAAACGCCCAAAGAATCTCACAGAATTCGTAGAAGTCTACGGAGTTGGCAGCAACAAGCGAGATAAGTATGGTAAAGTTTTCTTGGAAGCAATTCGCACGTTTTGCAAAGAAAAAGGCTTGCCAACTGGTGCTGCACCCTCTGCTGTAGCTGAAAATTCTCATGTTTCTAATCATCCTTCTTATACACAGATGCAAACCTGGGAATTGCACAGAAAAGGTTTGACTGTTGAAGGCATAGCAGAAATCAGAGGAATGACTTCTAATACGATTGTTGGGCACTTAGTAGAGTTGATGGATATGGAGCAAAAAGTCGATATTCATTTGTTGGTGGAACCGGAAAGACAGCAGCCAATTGTCCAAGCAATTGAGATAATTGGGGATGAAAAATTGAAAGCAATTTATGAGTTTTTGCAAGAAGCTTATAGCTTTGAGGAGATTAAGTTGGTGCGTGCTTGGTGGCGGCAAAATTATGTGGGTTTTTGATATAAGATCTACTTGTATATTTTTTCTTGAGGTTGCTATCTGTTACGTTACGAAGTCCGACGAGGGTTAAAACCCCCGTCTCATAGCTGAAGTCCTCTCAAGAGGACTGATGAGAAGGATTTCAATGGTAATTAACAATGTTCAAAATGTCAGATTGCGATGTTGCGGAGTCCGACGAGGGTTAAAACCCCCGTCTCATAGCTGAAGTCCTCTCAAGAGGACTGATGAGAAGGATTTTAATTGTAATTAACCATGTTCAAAATGTTAGATTGCGATGTTGCGGAGTCCGACGAGGGTTAAAACCCCCGTCTCATAGCTGAAGTCCTCTTCAGAGGACTGATGAGAAGAATTTTAATGGTAATTAACAATGTTCAAAATGTTAGATTGCGATGGTAATTAACAATGTTCAAAATGTCACCCTTAATTAACATTGTGTACATCTTCAGTCCTCTTCAGAGGACTTTCGCTATGAGACAGGGGTTTCAACCCCTGGCGGACTTTGATGCTTACCCTTAAACATTGTGCACATCTTTAGTCCTCTTCAGAGGACTTTCGCTATGAGACAGGGGTTTCAACCCAGGGCTGTTTCATTCTCGAATTTTAGCACAGCTAAAATTCTGAATGAAAAAATTCACATCCTCATCGGAAACTCA
>REAP01000069.1 GCA_004294385.1 Oscillatoriales cyanobacterium
ACCTTAAATGTACGCTGAGACAGAGTAAGACTATGAAAGGTAGCATCAGTCGATGAAGCGTAAAGAATCCCCGCGCGTTTACGCCGGGGAGTATGTCAAATCCGATACTTAAACTGTTACTTTTAAATTAGACGGCTCAGATAGACACCCGCATTCAAAAGCAAAAAGTGTCGGTTAAGTCGTCTCAGCGGTATGATGTGCGAATTTCGGGTAAGCGTCCTAAAGCCGCATTGATATAGACATTCAAGTTAATGTCGTTTCCACTGGAACAAATAAATCAGTTGGCACGACATCTGTGTAAATTTCTATATCAACGAGTTTTTAGCACGCCTTTCCGAAATCGATACATCCTATCGCTGAGACGTTAACCAACTAAGTACACACTAAATCAATAGTGTGTCAATCAAGAGTTTTGTTAAATGGAAAACCTCATTTTTGAGCGAACCCACAGACAATCTTTCCTTGACTAGATGCGTAATTTATCAATGCTGTCCTGCAAACCTAGTTTTAGGACACATAAAAATGACGAACAATCATTTACCAATTGGCAAAGAAACAAAGCAGTCTCAGGCTTTAGTTCATATTTACTGGGATCTTCAGAACGTCCACTTAACGCAAAAACAAGCTGAATTATTGGTCGCTTTTGCCAAACCAAAAGGGCGTTTAGATTGCCTCAAAACTTACTATAACTCGCAGCATCAAAATCAATTGCTCGCGAAAAATAATGTAGAGTATCTTGGTTTTCAGGGTGTTGATGTTCGCTCCAATGACAAGAACAGTGTAGATAAAGCATTGACATTTGACTGGATTAAACGAGTTGCCATCAAACCTTCTCCTGAGATAATTATCCTAGTCTCAGGAGATCGGGATTTTGCACCTTTAATCAGTCTGATGCTTGCTGTTGGAAAAACAATCATAGTTTTTGCACAACGCTGTAAGGCCAGCAAAAAAGTGATTAACCTAGTTGGTGATGATAACTTTCATTATATAGACAATCTGCCTAGCTTGCTTGCAGGGAATACTCAGGATAAAGCAGAAAGATTATCTGCATAAAGTTGCACAATCCGCCGGGAATTAATTCCCTGGCTAATAGCTAAAGTCGGTTAAAACCGACTGACTGACAGTTAAAAAAATACAATCTTCAGTCCTCTTCAGAGGACTTTAGCTATGAGCCAGGGGTTTTAACCCCTGGCGGACGAAGAAACTAGCAGACTAATAGTAGAAACCCCAAATATCTGTTAAAATCAACCTCACCGCAGATAGCAAAAATCCCGTTTATTTGATAAACTAGATTCCCGAAACCAACCGCTATCTGTGGCTCTTTCATGTCCACATAACAATACCAACGATTACCCAACTTCCATGCAATTCACTAACCAAACAAAAGAAATACAAATGACTCTTCCCGAATTCAACAATCAAAAACTGTTCCGCCAAGCACTCACCCACCGTTCCTACGTCAACGAAAACCCCGGAGATCGTGAAGAAGACAACGAACGGTTAGAATTTCTTGGTGATGCTTTACTAACCTTTCTCAGCGGCGAATATCTCTATCAGCGCCACCCAGAAATGGGAGAAGACCAACTTACTCGTCGCCGCTCAGCCCTAGTAGATGAAAAACAACTAGCCAGATTTGCGACTGAAATCGATTTAGATTTAAAAATGCGCCTCGGAAAAGGAGCTCAGCGAGAAGGAGGAATTACCAATCCGAATTTGCTCAGCAGCACCTTTGAAGCATTTATTGGTGCTTACTATCTCGATACACAAGACATGGACAAAGTTCGCAAATTTGTGTGGCAATTGTTTGATTCTGTGCCGGAAAATGTAGTCGAAATCAGGTCTAGCGTAGACTCGAAAAACCGCTTTCAGGAATGGGTACAAGCCAACGGTGACACCACTCCCCCCAAATATGTAACAATCCAAGCTGGAGGCGCACCTCACGCTCCCGAATTTCTCGCTAAAGTTTATGTCGCAGAAAAACCCTATGGAGAAGGTAAAGGTAAAAGTAAAAAAGATGCTGAAAAAAATGCAGCAGAAGATGCACTAGCCAAGCTTAAAAAACGTGGACTCATCTGAATTGAAAAAATTACGATCAACTCTATTTTAACTAAAACCACCTTTTTTTTCTTAAAGTAGAAGCCCTTTCAGCTATCCGAATTAAATCAGTAGGCGACATATCTTTACTAACAGTCATCCGAGAGATGCGATAGTTATTTCTGAGTCGGCTTACTCTCAACAAATTGTCATCGTACAAAAACCCACTTAAATGATATTTAGGTAAAATACTTTCCACTTCTCTATCTGATGCACCATAGGGATAGGCTATGTGAGCGCCGACAAGTTTATTCTTGTCTAAATCGCTCATACATTGTCTCAAAGCCGACTTAGATTTAGCAATTTCAAATTCTAAATTTTTGCCACTAAGTGTAGTTAAATTTTTATGAGTAAAGCCGTGAGATTGAACATCATAAAGATCCTTTTTATATCCCTCTCTTAAATCATTACAGCTAGTGTGAGGTAAGAAATCTCTGCCCATGTCTACACCCAAAAAGTGCGGATTGACAAACAAAACAAATTTGCCTTTTTCTTTATAGATAAATGATAGTTTTTCTATCAGGGGCAGTGCATTTGTATGAACCCCTTTGTAGCCGTCGTCAAAGGTGATCATAATCGGTTTTTGACCCTGGTGTTCGGCTGGTACTGGCTTTGACTTGTTAATGAAATATGTATACAAGTCTTGAGATGATAAAAACCAGTAGTTTTGTTGAACTAAGTATTCTAAAAATACTGCCAAATCTTGTTTGCTATAGTCCGTTGGAAAACTACGTCTACGAGGTGGCAAGTCGGCAGGATTCTGCATATCTACAATGTCATGAAATCCCAAAATGGGGATTCTAACAAAATAAGATTCTACAGTCCATCCAGAAATACCGATACTGATTAAAAATATCAGAAGCAAATAGATAATTTTGGTTTTGTGTAGCAGTCGAAACGGAAAACTTAGGGGTATTCTTCGGTTTTTTAGCAATTGTTGGTTCTTCATAGTCTCTTCATAGGTTTTTTGATTATTCATGTTTACCATTAATGGAGGCAAATTCAGTAATATTCAGATAGTTTTTGCTATTTTTTGGGTGATTTAGGTATATTGTGCGATAGAGGCGATCGCACAATGCTATAATCAGCCATCAATCCTCAACTGTCAACTACATTGCCCTGAGCCCTTCGACTTCGCTCAGGGAACCGAAGTGTCAACTGTCAACAATACAATTAATGTCTACTCAAAACCAGACCACCCTAACCATTGAAACAGCACAGCAAATCCTCAAAGACTTCACTTGTCTGGATATGCAATCTGTAGCATCGCCACTGAAAAAACAAGAACTCCGTCAAGCTATCTTACTGGTAGCAAGTTTGTCAGATTACCAAATGCTGGGAGTTTGTGCGTCTTCGACAGATGAAGGTTTTTTTGCTTTAAAAACTTATTTAACAGCTTTGGGATATCAACCTGTTTTAGATCCAAATTCTGTTGCTTCATTTACTGGTTCAGTTTATATTAAATTTAATACTTTGAAAGGTTCATATTATGTTGACAGCTATGTCGGAACTTATCGTGGCGTTTTGGTGTGCTGTCAATCTTCTGAAGAAGGAGGAATTAACGAAACTTACGGTCATTTACCTCTAGATTTATTTGTTTAATTGGGAATTGGGAATTGGGAATTGGGAATTGGGAATTGGGAATAGGGCATTGGGCATTGGGCATCGGGCATCGGGCATTGGAACCAACAGCTAACAGTTAACAGTCAACCCTTCGACTCCGCTCAGGGCGACGCAGTTAACTGTCAACTGTCAACTGTCAACTGTCAACAATCAACTGTCAACAATCAATTCTAGCTGTTCTTCTGGTGCAGATTCTTCTAGTGCAGATTCTTCCACTGGTATTCCCAAAACATCGCTGTACAACTGAACATATTTCTTGGCAGAAATATCCCAGCTAAAATCTTCTCTCATCCCGCGCTGTTGCAGTTCTTTCCACTTATCTTTGTAGCGGAAACCTTCCCAAGTTCGGATCATACAGGTGAATAAGTCGAGGGGTTCGTAGCGATCGAAGCAGTAACCCGTACCTGTATTATTGATAGGATCATTGTGCGACACCGTATCCACTAAACCACCGGTACGACGCACCATGGGGACGCATCCGTAGCGGAGGGCGAGCATTTGGCTGATGCCACAGGGCTCGAAACGACTCGGCATCAGGAAGGTGTCACAGCCTGCGTATACGCGACGGGAGAGGGCTTCGTTGTAGAGTAGTTGGGTGGACATCCGGCCGGGATAGCGGGCTGTCATTTGCCAGAGTTGGGTTTCGTAGTAGCGATCGCCCGTTCCGAGTACAATAAATTGAGCATCGGTATACGCCATGAATAAATCGAGCATCTGGATGATTAAATCCATCCCCTTCTGTTCGACTAGCCTCGTCACCATACCGATTAAAAAAGCACCTTTATTCACTTCCAAACCGACTTCTTCTTGGAGTGCAATTTTGTTTGCAGGACGCTTTTCAAGAGTGTCAGCAGTAAAATTTTGAGGAATGTACTTGTCAGTTTCTGGATTGTAAGACTCAGTATCAATTCCGTTCAAAATTCCCGATACTTTGTCGCCCAAAAAAGACAGCAAACCTTCTAGTTGTTCTCCGTAAGCTGCTGTTTTTATTTGTTGGGCATAAGTTGGTGAAACTGTATTTACTCGATCGGCAAACTGTACCGCCGCAGCCATTGTATTATGACCTTGCATATACCAAGGACACCAAGTCATCTGCTCCAAACGCCAGCGCCACGGCCCTTGATACGCTAAATTGTGAATAGTAAAAACTGTGCTAATATCCGGGTCTTGGTTCATCCAAACCGGGATCATTCCGGTATGCCAATCGTGACAGTGAATGATTTGTGGCTTCCAGTGATTCCAAGAAAATTCCGCCGCAGCATTGGAAAAGAAAGTAAATCTCCAGTCTTCATCTAAACCACCGTAAACGCGACGGGGTAAGAAAGATGGATGTTGCATTAAGTATAAAGGAACATCGGTGCCTGGCAAAACAGTTTCAAAAATGGAGAAGGTTTCAAACATTGCCGCGCCTTCGTAAACCGGTTTTTTGGGAACATCCATTTTGTCGGGGATGAACCCGTAGTAGGGCATGAAGATGCGGACATCGTGGCCCATGCGTCGTAGGAATTTGGGCAAAGCCCCGACGACATCCCCCATACCGCCGACCTTGGCTAGGGGTGCTGCTTCGGCGGATACAAATAAAATTCGCATTATTTTTTTGTGTTCCCTAAGATAGTTAGTCTAGATTAAGTTTAAATGGGTAGTGGCACAATCTTACTGTAAAATGCAAATATAAATTTATTTGTTCTAAAACACAACTGCTCCAACTATATGAACAGAATATCACCTTACGGCTCTTGGAAATCGCCAATCACTTCAGATTTAATTGTTTCGGGAACTGTAGGACTGGGGCAAATTGCGATCGATGGTGATGACATCTACTGGGTAGAAGGCAGGCCTTCGGAAGCAGGAAGAAGCGTCATCGTACGGCGCACTCCCGACGGTACCATCAGCGATGTGACACCGCCACCTTTTAATGTTCGCACTCGCGTTCACGAGTACGGTGGCGCTTCCTTTGCTGTTGCTAGCGGTGTGATATATTTTTCTCATTTTGCCGACGGGCGTATTTATTGTCAAGCATTAGATTCTCACCCAGAACCTCTGACGCCTGCGGTTAATTGTCGGTATGCTGATGGCATCGTTGATCGGGAAAGAAATCGCCTGATTTGTGTGCGCGAAGACCATACAGGGGAGGGTGAATCTGTCAATACTATTGTTAGTATTAATTTAGCTGATGGCGAAGATAGTCAGATTTTAACTCAGGGAAATGATTTTTATGCTTCGCCACGTTTGAGTCCTGATGGTTCTCGGTTATCCTGGATTAGTTGGAACCATCCGAATATGCCTTGGGATGGAACTGAATTGTGGGTGGCAAAAATTAATGCTGATGGTGATTTAGATAGGAAACAGTTAGTTGCTGGTGGATTGGAAGAGTCGATTTTTCAACCTGAATGGTCGCCGGATGGAGTGTTATATTTTGTTTCTGATAAGTCGAATTGGTGGAATCTTTATAGAACGCCTCTCAATCCCCAAAGGGGGGAGGTAGGAATAGAGTCACTGTGTGAAATGACCGCAGAATTTGGACTTCCTCAGTGGGTGTTTGGGATGTCTACTTATGCTGTCGTCTCGGAAAGCAAGATTGTTTGTACTTACAATCAACAAGGTAAGTGGTATCTAGCAACTGTCAATTTAGTCACAAAACAGTTGACAGAAATTGAAACACCTTACACTGATATATCCTCGGTAAAAGCAGGAGGAGAAAGAGTGGTTTTTCTGGCAAGTTCGCCGACTGAATCTAGTGCTATTGTAGAACTAAATTTAGCGACAAGTCAATTAGATGTATTGCGTCGATCGACTAATTTGACTATTGACACAGGTTATCTGTCGATACCTACCGCGATCGCATTTCCGACAGAACATGGTTTGACGGCCTTTGGTTTCTTCTATCCACCCCAAAATCAGGACTTCACAGCCCCTGCAACTGAAAAACCACCGCTGGTGGTCAAAAGTCACGGCGGCCCCACTGCTGCGACTTCTAGCAGCATGAGTTTGAAGATTCAATACTGGACAAGTCGGGGTTTTGCTGTCCTGGATGTGAATTACGGTGGTAGCACTGGTTACGGCCGAGAATATAGGAAAAGACTACAAGATAGTTGGGGAATTGTGGATGTTGATGATTGTGCTAATGGTGCTCAATATTTAGCCGATCGCGGTTTAGTCGATCGCAATAGAATGGCGATCGCTGGTGGTAGTGCAGGGGGATACACGACTTTGTGCGCCCTGACTTTCCGGGATGTTTTTAAGGCTGGTGCGAGCTATTATGGGGTGAGTGATTTGGAGGCTTTAGCCACCGATACTCACAAGTTTGAATCGCGCTATTTGGATGGATTAATCGGGGCTTATCCTGAGAGAAAAGATTTGTATATAGCCCGATCGCCTATACACTTTACAGAACGTTTATCTTGTCCTGTAATCTTCTTTCAAGGATTGGAAGATAAAGTTGTTCCCCCCAATCAAGCGGAGATGATGGTGGATGCCTTGAAAGCAAAAGGTTGGCCCGTTGCTTACGTGGCTTATGAAGGAGAACAACACGGTTTTCGACGCGCTGAAAATATCAAAAGAACCCTTGATGGTGAATTCTACTTCTATTCGCAGGTGTTTAAGTTTGAGTTAGCTGAATTAGTCGAGGAAGTACCAATCGCAAATCTCTAGAAAACACTCAAGATGAACGCTTCAGAACAAAAATAAAATTCCATCTGCGTTCATCTGCGTTTATCCGCTAATATCTGCGGTTAAAAACTCCCAATCATTCATCTTGCGTAAAATGGCTGTCGAGAAAATTCAAAGCATGGTTCCGAAGTTCATAATACTCAGTCGTTTCCCGCAACTCTTGGCGGTTGCGTGGATGCGAAAAAGGCACTTTCAAAATCTCCCCGATAGTCGCCGCTGGGCCGTTTGTCATGAGCACAATGCGATCGGACATATAGATAGCCTCATCCACATCGTGAGTAATCATCATGACAGCTTGTTTGTGCTTTTCCCAGATATCCAATACCTGTTTCTGCAACTTGCCGCGAGTCAAAGCATCCAAAGCCCCAAACGGTTCATCCATTAACAACATCTTCGGTCTAATTGCCAGAGCTCGCGCAATTCCTACCCGCTGTTTCATGCCGCCTGAAATTTCATCGGGATATTTATCCGCTGCGGATGTTAAGTTTACCATTGCGAGGTGTTCGTTGACAAGACTAATCTTCTCTGGGCGACCAAGATGTTGCAAAACTTCATCAACTGCTAACCGAATATTCTCTCTGACTGTCAGCCAGGGTAGCAATCCATAGTTCTGAAATACCATCATGCGATCGGCACCTGGTTTGCGAATTTCTTTGCCTTCAAGCCTCACCATTCCCGAACTTTGTTTTTCTAAACCAGCCACTATTTTCAGTAGCGTAGATTTGCCACAGCCGGAGTGACCGATTACAGAAATAAATTCATTTTCTGCAATATTTAAGTTGACATTTTGGAGAACACTAGATTCTTTACCGTCAGCACTTTTGTAAGACTTGAACAAATTGTCTATTTCCAGAAACTCAGATTTTCTGTTAACTTGATCGTTGGTTTTGGTAGATGTAGAAATGAATTGAGTCACGGTCTTCTCCTAAAAAATAGTAAAGTGTGAATTGAATTTTCTTGCTATTGCCTAAATTCTAAAATATTGCAGTCGGTTTCAACCGACTTTAGCTATGAGCCAGGGACTTAAGTCCCTGGCGGGATGGTATAACAAGCGAAAAATCTCAGTCTTTAAGACATAAAAAAAGATTGAGGACGATTTGCTCTAATTTCAAAACTATTGAGATAACCTACCGGATCGCTAGGATCGAATGCTTTTTTGTCAATGAACGCTTCCGCAGGTTCAATTTTATAGTCATCCAAAGGACAATCTATTCCCATTTCAGCAACAATCTTGCGGTAAAGATCGGTTCTCCAAGCTTTTTTGGCTAACTCCTCAGCATTTTTGGGAACCTCTTTAATATGTCCCCAGCGAGCAGATTGAGTCATCAACCAAATACTATGAGATTGCCACATAAATGTTGAATGATTTCCTGCTATTTGAGGCAAGTTGGCGGGGATATTAAAGAAAATAGTTGTATCCTCCGATCGCACTGTACGGTCTTTTTCATCAAACCCACCGTAGTTGTAGTCTCCCACAATTCCCGGCCGGGTAAATTTATCGATCGCCCCTGTTTTCGGTTTAGCTCCTGTAAACGATCGCTCGGTCAGCAGCAGCGCTATTTCGCTGCGATTTTCCGGCCTGCTACAATACTGGCAAGCTTCCACCATTGCCTTAACCAGGGAGTAATAAGTCTTCGGGTTTTCGTCAATAAACGATTGCATAACTCCCAAAACGCGATCGGGATGTCCCTGCCAAACTTCCTTGCCTTGCGCGAAGGTAAAACCCACTCCCATATTACCTTGAATTGCCCGTGTATTCCAAGGTTCTGCCACCATATAAGCCTGCATTTCACCCATCCTCATATTAGTTACCATTTGAGGTGGAGGCACAATAATTATCCGAAATTCTTTGAATGGATCGACACCAGCAGCGGCGGATATATAACGAAGAAAGTATTCGTAAATAGCAGAACTGAGTACAACTGCCCAAACCTTCTTTTCGGCCGGTTGACTATCAAAAAAAGCTCGTAATTGTTTGCCAAATTCTTCAATATTGCCGTTGTATTCGTGCCAGGGGCGCAAACCGAAATCCCACATCGCTTTGTTCATCGTCATTGCGTTGCCGTGGCGATGAATTGTCATTGCCGCGCACATGGGTGAGTAACGCGCTCCTTCGGCACCTATACGGGCGTTTGTGACTGCACCGGATACCACTGGGGAAGCATCGAGTCGCCCGAAAATCACGCCGTCGCGGGAGGTTGCCCAGCTTGCTTCGCGATTGAGTTTGACATCTAAACCGTATTTACGGAAAAAGCCTTTCTTCCAGGCGATCGCAAATGGTGCACAATCGTTAACGGGAACATATCCTATAGTTAAATTGGGTTTTTCTAATGTTTGGGAATTGACGATCGGTGTGACAGCTAAAGCCTCTTCGGTAAGTCCTTTTGCCGATCGATCTGCGCTAACTCCACAACCAGACAAAGCCATTCCCACCGTCGCCAAACCCATTCCTTGCAAAAACTCTCGTCGCTTCCATTCCTGAAAAAAACTATCACTCATATTTCATTTGACTAATGACTGTTGACTGTTAACTGTTGACTGTTGACTGTATAACTGTTGACTCCGAAAGTAGTTGTTACTATTACCAATGCCCAATGCCCAATGCCCTATTACCAATGCCCTATGCCCAATGCCCTATGCCCCATGCCCCATGCCCTATGCCCTATTACCAATGCCCAATGCCCAATGCCCAAGGACTAACTATTCAGCGCTCGATGCGTCACCAATTCTTGAATTTTGCCAACTCCCCAATCAAGCACCAAACCAGTTATTCCAATCACAAACACAGCTAAAAACACCGAACTCAGATTTAAACGACTCCACTCATCCCACACAAAAAAGCCAATTCCCACGCCACCAGTCAGCATTTCTACCGCCACAATCACCAGCCAAGCAATCCCCAAACTAATCCGCAAACCTGTAAAAATATAGGGCAAACTTGCAGGTAAAATTATTTTCGTAATCCGCCGCCACTGTGACATTTCTAATACTTGTGCCACATCCAGATAATCTTTAGAAACACTAGAGACTCCCAGGGCTGTATTAATAATTGTCGGCCACAAAGACGTAATAAATATTACAAAAATTGCCGACGGATCTGCCAGATTAAAAATCGATAGTGCTATTGGTAGCCAAGCTAGCGGCGATACTGGTTTGAAGATTTGAATCACTGGATTCAGCGCCATCATTGCTGGCTTGGACATTCCGATCAGAAATCCCACGGGAATCGCCACAATTGCGCCCAGGGAAAATCCTAGTAACACCCTGCGTAAACTTGCGATCAACAGCCAGCCAATACCTAAATCTCCTGGGCCTCGTTGATAAAATGGATGCACTATGTAATCCCAATTAGCGACTAACGCCTGATACGGAGTGGGAATCAAATCGCTTTTGAAGCTGGCAATAATCCACCACAGGATCAGAATACCTAAAAAACCCGCAGCAGGCAACAATATAGCATCTCGGATGATAGCTGGTTTTGCCCGCTTCCAAGCTGCAACTCCAGCAACTGCCATCGCCGATAGGTTAAGTTGAATAAACATTTAATTTTCCTCAGAGTCAGGGGCAGGTACAAGAAATCCTGAACAATACCAACCGGAGACACCGACGAGGGCAAACTATCTAGTGAAAGAAAGTTGACTCTTCAGTCTCTACTCAATGCCTGCGAAGTTAGCTGACGGGCTAGGACTGAGAGATGTCCTTCTCTAAAAAATTAAAAATTACGATGTTATTTTTAATTTTGGCTCTTAATTCTGTAGAGATTCGCCCCGAAAATTGGTTCCTCCGCTCTAGTGACACGACTTTGTGCGATCGTGCAGCACTCGATTAGGCTTAACTTTTTAATTCAGTCTACAAATTATAAGCATAATGCTCTAATATTGTCAATAGGTCTTTAGGAGTAGGTACTCTGTTAGGGGGCAAGCTCAAACCTGGGAAATTGGTCAATCGATTTTGGATTTTGGATTTTGGATTTTGGATTTTAGATTAACTCCATGCCTAAAGTCAGGGGCTTGTCAATTAATTTTAGATTTGTCATTACTTACAAAAGTATACCGATCATTGAGACAATGGTAACATCTGTCAGACTCAACCCCTACGCAGACATCATGGATTACAGTCAACTACTCGCTGACAAAACCGACACTATTCTCAAAAACTGGATTGAAGCAGTTCGTCAGGACAGGAAAATTGAAAGTGCTGACACCTTGCCGCACTCAGCCATCAAAAATCACATTCCTCAACTGCTAGCCGCGATGGCAACAGTGCTTTGCCAATATCAAAACAGCGAAATCGGGATCATCATTAAAGCCAGTTTGGATCACGGCTTCCTCCGAGCTGAACAAGGCTATGATCCAGAAGAAATAGCCCGCGAATATCATTTATTGCGTCAAGTCATATTTTCCAATATAGAAGCAGAATTACTCGCAGGAACAACCGCAGAAGTAGTCAGAGCATTTCGACTAATAGATGCGGTAGTAGACGAAGCAATTGCCCAGTGTTTTAATAGTTACGTTGCCCAACGGTTGAGCGAACTTCAGCAAATCCAAACTCAGCTAACACTCACAAATCAAGAACTGAATCGCCTAGTCAGCGTCAACCAAGAAAATCTATCCTATTTGGCTCACGAACTCAAAACACCCCTCAACTCAATCATTGGTTATTCGGAACTGTTTTTGCGTCAAGAAAAAAAGCAACCTGAAATCAAAGATACCCTACCGGGCATCGAACATATAGAGCGAGTGTTGCGTAACGGCAGACAATTACTACGGTTGATTAATGATGCTCTAGAACTATCTCGTGCCGACGCTGGAAAAATTCAACTTCGCCTGGGACAAATTAATGTAAAATCTATCATTAGTGCAGTAGTAGAAATAATGCAACCAATGGCTGATGCTAAAGGATTAAAGCTAGCCATAACTAGCGACACTGCCCTAAAAGAAGTAATCGCCGACTCCCAACGACTGCAACAAATTGTTACCAATCTTCTGAGCAATGCTATTCGCTATACAGCAACTGGTAGCATCGAACTACATTGCTGTCAAGTTGGAAGCGAAAATTGGGCGATCGCAATTACAGACACCGGCATAGGCATCGCCCCCGAAAATACAAATCGCATTTTTGACCCTTTCTTTCAAGCAGGAGAACTTAGCAAACAGCAATTTTCATCCGACAGCACAGGTTTGGGACTAGCTATTGTATCGCGACTGGTAAAACTACTGCAAGGCAAAATAGAGCTGGTATCAGAAATAGGAGTAGGCTCCACTTTCACAGTTATTTTACCCCTGGAAGTTCGGCAACAGATTCTGTAACGGATTTAACGGATGTTAGGAAGAAGGAAGTTCGGCAACGGATTCTGTAACGGATTTAACGGATACTTCGACGGAGTTTATCCTGAGCCCTTCGACTTCGCTCAGGATAAACGCAGTCGTTGGGCTCAGCACAAGTGTTAGGAAGAAGAAAGAAAATCAATAGTCTCAAATTAAATCGGTTAGAAACACTCTGGGCATCCAATTGGTAGTATAATAAGTCTATATAATGCCTCTTTAACAAAAAGATTATTTCCATGTCCGCCCTCTACGCAACCCCTACCGTGACAGCCTTTCCTCTAACAGCCGTTGTCGGCCAAGAATCCATTAAACTAGCCCTGCTCTTAGCCGCAGTCGATCCCGGATTGGGAGGAGTTGCGATCGCAGGCCGCCGTGGTACCGCAAAATCAGTAATGGCCCGCGCCTTGCATTCCCTCCTCCCGCCCATTGAAGTTGTTAAAGACTCTTTCTGCAACGCCGAACCTGAAGAAGCTCTTGTGGAACAGGCATCTTGCCTGTTAGCAGAAAATAACGGGCAAGATGCCGAAGCAGAAAATAACGGGCAAGATGCCGAAGCCGACAATAACGGGCAAGATGCCGAAGCAGAAAATAACGGGCAAGATGCCGAAGCAGAAAATAACGGGCAAGATGCCGAAGCAGAAAATAACGGGCAAGATGCCGAAGCAGAAAATAACGGGCAAGATGCCCGTACCACAAATACTAATCTCGCAACCGAAATTATTCCTACGCCCTTCCTCCAAATTCCTTTGGGTGTCACCGAAGACCGATTATTAGGTTCGGTGGATGTCGAACAATCAGTTAAATTCGGCAAAACCGTCTTTCAACCAGGACTGCTAGCACAAGCAAATCGAGGTGTACTTTATGTAGATGAAATCAACCTCCTCGACGACAATATTTCCAACCAATTGTTAACAGTATTGACAGAAGGCAGAAATCAAATAGAGCGGGAAGGTCTCAGCTTCCAACACCCATGTAAACCTCTATTTATTGCCACCTATAACCCCGAAGAAGGGCCACTCAGAGAACATTTGCTCGATCGCATCGCGATCGCACTTTCAGCCGACAGCGTACTCGAATTAGAACAAAGAGTCCAAGCCGTAGACCAAGCCCTATCCTACTCCAACTCCCCCCAACAATTTCTCAGCCAATACGCCGAAGATACCGACAACCTCAAAACCCAAATCATCCTAGCCAGAGAATGGCTCAAAGATGTCACCATCAAACGCGAACAAATTAGCTACTTAGTAGAAGAAGCCATTCGCGGCGCAGTACAAGGACACCGCGCCGAAATATTTGCAGTCCGAGTCGCCAAAGCCTGTGCCGCCATCGAAGGACGGACAGAAGTTAATGCTGAAGACTTGCGCCGCGCCGTAGAATTAGTCATCGTACCCCGCGCTACCGTCATCCAATCTCCCCCAGACGAAAACAATCCTCCTCCTCCTCCGCCACCGCCTCCACAAAGCAACTCTGAACAAGAACAAGAACAAGAAGAAACAGACGAACAAAAAGACGAAGATGAAGATGAAGACAAAGACAAAGAAAACGAACCTCCAGAAGAACAAGATGAGAATAGTATTCCCGAAGAATTTATCTTTGACCCCGAAGGAGTAATTCTCGACCCCAGCGTCCTTTTCTTCGCCCAAAACACCAGCCGCCAAGGTAAATCGGGAAGCCGTAGCATCATTTTTTCGGAAGATAGAGGCCGTTACGTCAAGCCAGTATTACCAAAAGGCCCCGTCCGCCGCATCGCTGTAGATGCCACCCTCAGAGCCGCCGCACCCTACCAAAAAGCCCGCCGCGAAAGGAGTTCTAACCCCCTCCACCCCCAGGGGCAAGATCCAAATCAGGGAGAAGGGAAGCGCCGCGTATTTGTCGAACAGGGAGACATTCGGGCGAAGAAACTGGCCAGAAAAGCTGGGGCTTTAGTTGTATTTGTGGTGGATGCTTCGGGTTCGATGGCCCTCAACCGGATGCAGTCAGCGAAAGGTGCTGTGATGCAGCTACTCACAGAAGCCTATCAAAGTCGCGACCAAGTTGCTCTGATTCCGTTTCGTGGAGAACAAGCTGAAGTATTGCTGCCGCCTACACGTTCCATAGCCTTAGCCCGTAAGCGTTTGGAAAGGTTGCCATGTGGTGGCGGTTCGCCTCTAGCCCACGGTTTGACGCAAGCCGTGCGGGTGGGAGTAAACGCGCGACAATCGGGAGATATCGGTCAAGTTGCGATTGTGGCCATTACTGACGGGCGCGGGAATATTTCTCTGGCGCGTTCTTTGGGTGAACCAATTGAAGATGGAGAAAAGCCGGATATTAAGGGCGAATTGTTGGAAATTGCTGCGAAAATTCGTGGTTTGGGAATGCAATTGCTGGTGATAGATACGGAGAGTAAGTTTATTTCTACTGGTTTTGCTAAGGAATTAGCTAAGACTTCTGGGGGAAAATACTATCATTTGCCGAAAGCTACCGAACAGGCGATCGCAGCTATGACTAAAAATGCGCTCCGTGACGCGATCGGCTAAAATTTTGATGGCTCAGGAATTTTCACAGCCCTATGATTTGTTGCCACTCTTTATCAAATATTTTGACTTTGATAAAGAGTGGCAAACTAACTCCTTTGCGATGATTAATTTTCCACAGCCCCTAAAGCTTTGAGCGTGCATTTTTCAACTTCCGTTAAACCCGTAACACCCGTGATATTCATCTCCTCATAAGGTCTTTCGCTTTTCAGTATTTTGAGGCACTCACCTGTTTCAACATCCCAAAGTATAATTGTGCCATCCCGACTGCAAGCAGCAATGATTTTTCCATTTGAACTGAAGGCAACTGAGTTAATTCTACTGGTATGACCTTGCAAAATTTTGAGACATTCACCTGTACTGATATCCCATATTCTTACCGTTCCATCGACACTGCCACTAGCAACTATTTCACCAGAATAACTAAAGGCAACTGAACGTATCCAATCAGTATGCCCCTGCAAGATTTTGAGGCATTCACCACTCTTGACATCCCATAATCTTATTGTTCGATCGACACTTCCAGTAGCAAGTATTTCACCGTTATGGCTAAAGGCGATCCCAGGTGCCCAATTCGTATGCGCCTGCAAGATTTGGAGGCATTCACCAGTATGGATATCCCACAGCCTCACCGTTCCGTCAAAACCTGCACTGGCAAATATCTCGCCCAAAGGACTGAAAGCAGCCGAGTGTACAGAATTGTTATGCCCGTCCAACGTTTTGAGGCATTCGCCAGTACCGATATCCCACAGCCTCACCGTTTGGTCATAACCTGCACTAGCAAGTATTTCACCCGAAGGACTGAAGCCGATCGATCGTGTTTCATTGCCAAATTCTGGCAAAGTATGGAGGCATTCACCACTGCGAATATCCCACAGTTTCAGTGTTTGGTCGTAACTAGCGCTGGCAAGTATTTCACCCGAAGGATTGAAGGCAACTAAGTTTACCCGATCGAGGTGTCCGCGCAAGATTTGGGGGCATTCACTGCTGCTGACATCCCACAGCTTGACTGTTTGTTCGTCATCGGCGCTGGCAAACATTTCACCGTTGGGACTGAAGGCGATCGACCTTACTTGATTGCTATGCCCTTGCAACGTATTCAAGCATTCACCGCTGTTGATATCCCACAGCCTCAGCGTTTTATCGTAACTACCGCTAACAAGTATTTCACCCCCAGGATGGAAGGCAACTGACCCTACTTGATTGCTATGCCCTTGCAAAGTATTCAAGCATTCTCCAGTGCGGATATCCCACAGTTTTGCTGTGCGATCGTGACTTCCACTTGCGAGTATTTCGCCATTTGGGCTAAAGGCTATTGACCGTACTCGATCGCCATGTCCCTCCAAAGTTTTGAGACATTCACCGCTACCGATATTCCAAAGCTTCACTGTTTTGTCGCCGCTGCCACTAGCAAGTATTTCACCCGCAGGATGGAAAGCTACTGAAAACACGTTTTTGGTATAACCGTGCAAAATTTTGAGGCATTGACCGCTACCGATATTCCACAGCCTTACTGTATTGTCGCCGCTGCCACTGGCAAGCATCTCATCAACAGGATGGAAAGCAACTGACAATACAACTTTAGTATGACCCTGCAAAATTTTGAGGCATTCACCCGTGCGGATATCCCATAACCTGATCGTGCGATCGAAACTCCCGCTAGCGAGTATATTTCCATCAGGATTGAAGGTGACTGACATTACTGATTCGGTATGTCCCTGGAAAACTTTTAAACATTCACCAGTCTTGACATCCCATAACTTAATTGTTTTGTCATAACTGCCGCTAACAAGGATTTTACCGTCAGGACTGAAGGCGACTGACTCCACTACGTTAGTATGTCCTTTACAGGTCAATATTTCTCTGAAACTGCTAGCTTCCCACAAGCGAACTATGCCATCAGTATCACCTGTAGCTAACAGTTTGCCATCAGGACTAAATATGACTGACCTAACACTGCTGAAGATTTTAGTAAAATCAGAATTAGCCAAATTCGCTTCAGCAAAATTGACGTTTCGCAGCGTTGCATTTGTAAAATCAGCACCTAAAATAACGGCATGAGAAAAATCTTTACCTTCTAAAGCAGCATTATCTTTTTTCACTAACAGCGTCGCCGCATTCCCTCCCACATAACCTACCTCGCTTTCAGTTTTACCCCGCGTTGCTTCGATAATTTCCAGAAACGACAAAGCCCCGGTTTCCGAAAGCATCGGCAACAATAAATCCATCACTGCTTTCGTCAGCGGCGCGTGTCCGAAACTCTGACAAAGTTGCCCTAAATCTTCAGCAGTAAATCCCTTTAAAGCTGCGATAAGTTCACCTTTATTTCTCTTCTGGGCTTGCAACCGACAATAATTAGACCAAGCATATTTTTGAGGCGCTGCATTACGATCTAAACAAGACTGTTCCGGCGCAACTAATTCGGTAAAATCTGCCGCCAAAACTCCCAATTCCGCTGCAAATTTATAAGCGACAAAAAACTCTAATAACGAACGATGCGCCGGAGTATAATCGCCATCTGCATTGCGGATTAGCATCGTTTGACCCATCATGTCATAATGCCAGTGGTCTAAGTCTTTTTCCTCTTGGACGATGGAACCAAACAGGCCTCGAATGCGATCGGGAAAACCGCGATAATTCAGACTCATTTGGTTGGTTGACAGCATTTCCCAAGATAGTTCGCACAAGAAATAAAGCTTATCTGCTAACGAAGTAAAAGTGCGTTCAGCTTTGATATCTCTCTCTATCTTCCGCCGCACCGCATACAGATATATCCGCGACATATCGACTGGTTTTCCAGCTTCAATATCGGGCAATGCTTCCAAAATTAACTCGGTCATCACCGGGCGACGCGCTAAATCCAATAACTGCGGGTTTCTCATCACTTTTTCGACTGTCGCCGCTTCTGTTTGAAATGACAGCGCTTGCCCAATTTGCTCGTCGTTAAATTTCTCTAATTCTAATACTTCAAATTGGGGAGTTTCGCCTGTTAAAATAGTTGTTGATGCTTGCAGTTCTGCATTGAACAATGCCCGTCCTTCCTTGCCTTCAGGAAAGTGTTCGGTACGGCAAGTGAGGATGACTTTTGCGCCGGGAACGACGGTTTTTGCTAGTTCCCAGAAGTTGTTGATGGTTTCTTGCCGATCGCACTTAGCGGCCATTTCATCAAAACCATCGAAAATCAACAGAAACTTACCCATCCGATTCAGTTGTTCAAA
>REAP01000070.1 GCA_004294385.1 Oscillatoriales cyanobacterium
CCTGAGCGGAGTCGAAGGGTTCAATAACCAATAACAAATAACTAATAACTAATAACCAATAGCCCTTCGACTACGCTCAGGGAACCGCAAATAACCAATAGCCCTTCGACTACGCTCAGGGAACCGCAAATAACCAATGCCCTCTTTGGCCAATTCCCTCTTTGGCCAATTCCCTCTTTGGCCGATGCCCTATTCCCAATTCCCTCAATATTATTTCAAATTCAAGAATTTATCCAAAGCGCTAACAACAACTGGCGGCCAACGACGAGTATTTTTCACCCAATCGAGGTCTTTGTAACGCGAGTCAAGACCAATTGCCGCTACCCAATTGCTCTCAGCTTCCCCACGCTGTCCCGCCTCCCAAAGACAAGCGCTGAGGGCAGCTCTCATGTCCGCAAATTGAGGGTATCTGCGGACAATATTTTTCATATTGCGAATTGCTTCTTTGGGTTGCCCATTTTGATAAAGCGCAAGGGCATGATTGGCACGAGCAAAGGCGTATTCAGGAGCTAATTCAAAGGCTTTACTGTAATCAATAATTGCTTGTTTCCATTGACCTAAACCTGCTTCGGCATTGCCTCGATTATTGTAGGCTGCTGGATCCTTTGGTTCTAATTCTAGTACATGATTATAGTCGGCAATCGCTTCTTCCCAACGTCCTAAGCCTTCCAAGGCTGTGCCACGATTTAAGTAAGGATCGGGAGCATTCGGAACTAATTCCATTGCTTTTTCGTAATCAGCAATTGCTTCTTTTAGCAGGTTCTGACTAACTCTAGAATTACCACGGTTACTCCAAGCGGCCGCTTGATCGGGAAATTTGTCAATGATTTGAGTCCAAAAACTTTCAGCTTTGGGAAACTTGCCTTCGTTTGTTGCTTCAAAAGCTTTTTGAATGAGTTCTCCTAATTCCTGTTGGGGATCGGTAATATTTGTTGTCTCAACTTGCGCTGCGGCGGGCATGATATTTCCGAAGCAAACTAACCCGGTTACAATTATTACTGTCAAAAATCTTAAGAGCGATCGCATCATAGGTGTTGAGAGTTAACATTTTACTTAACATCTTATATTGCAAAGTCTTGGCTGGATCAGGTAGGGGAAATTTTGTGAAAAAACGCTTGCTAATTTTGGGGGGCACAGGGGATGCGGCACAACTGGCGGCGCGAGCTTCCCAAATTGCGAACCTGGATGTGGTTTCTTCGCTAGCAGGACGTACTAAACAGCCTTCTACTCCAAAAACGGGTACGGTGCGAATTGGTGGGTTTGGGGGAGCGTCTGGACTGGCTGAGTATTTGACCGATCGCGCGATCGACTTTTTGATTGACGCTACTCATCCGTTTGCGGCTCAGATTTCTGTGAATGCTGCAACGGCTGCGGCTGAATGTCAATTGCCCCATTTGATGCTGGTGCGCCCAGCTTGGCAGCCTGTCGAGGGCGATCGCTGGATTGAAGTCGAAAGCCACGAAGCTGCTGTCATTGCCTTATCAGGGCAGTCTCAGCGCGTATTTCTCACCATTGGTAGACAGGAATTGGGTGCATTTGCTAGTTTAGATGCCATTTGGTTTCTGATGCGTGCGATCGATCCCCCAGCCCTAGATATTGTATGTCCTCACGGCAAATTGCTATTAGCAAAAGGGCCTTTTTTATTGGAAAATGAGCGGGAATTGTTGATCGAATATCAGATTGATACGATTGTCAGCAAAAACAGCGGTGGCGATGCCACTTATGCGAAAATTGTAGCCGCGCGGGAATTGGGAATTCCGGTGGTGATGGTGGGGAGGCCGCCGATACCTGCCGTTGCGGTGGTTGCTGATGTCGAAAGTGCGATCGCTTGGCTACTCGAACAATTATAGTACCAAGGGGCTTTGATCATTGCTCCCTGAGCGGAGTCGAAGGGTTCAATAACCATAAATGTTTTAACACCTTGGCGTTGCTATATATTAATTAGGTAAATTCATCCTAAAACAAATGACTAAAAAGTATTGGATTGTTGGATTTATTATCTTTGCCTTAATTACCAGCTTTGGCACTTTCACCTACGCTCAAAATTCAGCCGATACACCTTTTGAATTTGCCTTAATTGGCGACTTACCCTATAGTGCAGAACAAGAAGCAAAGTTTCCAAATTTGATTGCAGATATCAATCGTTCGCCCGCAGCGTTTGTTGTCCATGATGGTGATATCAAAAGCGGTGGAAGTCTTTGCGACGACGCAACATTTGTCAGTCGCAAACAGTTATTTGATAATTTTGCAATGCCATTTATTCTGATTTATGGCGATAATGACTGGACTGATTGTCACCGTCAAGGTAACTACAATCCGATAGAAAGACTTGCTAAACTGCGGGAAATATTCAATCAAGGAAATCAAAGTCAGGGAAAACGGACTTTAACTCTCACCCGTCAAAGCGAGAATCCAGAGTTTCCTAAATACCGCGAAAATGTCCGCTGGAATTATCATGGTATTATGTTTTTTGGGATCAATATGCCAGGAAGCAACAACAATTTTGGTCGTAATGCTGAAGCCGATTTAGAATATGCCGATCGCAATTTAGCCAACTTAGCATGGATCAAAGCATCTTTTGCCCTAGCTTCCCGCAACAACAGCAAAGGAATCATGTTAATCGCCCAGGCAAATCCGGGATTTGAACTCGATCGCACAGACAAAAGAATCACTGGCTATAATGACTTTATCACAACTCTAGAAACTGAAACCCGTAAGTTTAAAGGACAAGTCGTATTCGTACACGGCGATACCCACTATTTCCGCATCGATAAACCTTTACCCCGTTTCACAGACGAAACTCAACTCCCCAGACTAACAAACTTTACCAGAGTTGAAACTTTTGGTTCTCCAAATGTGCATTGGTTACGAGCTTTTTACGATCCCAAAAATCCCAATGTGTTTGAATTCAAACAGCAGATTGTGCCACAAAATTAGGCAATTCGCCTCGCCTCCACCATCATCCGCACGACATCCTGCATCTGATACTTAGCCTCCCATCCCAACTTAGCCTTCGCCTTAGCCGGATTCCCCTTCCCCACCGCAATTTCCGTCAGCCTGTAGAGACTCGCATCCGTCACCAAATGTTCTCGCCAATCCAAACCTGCACAAACAAAAGCCGTCTGTACAAATTCTTCCAAAGCAAAACTAGCACCAGTAGCTATTACATAATCCTCCGGTTCATCCTGTTGCAACATCAAATACATGGCTTCTACATATTCGGGAGCCCAACCCCAATCTCGATGGACTGAAATATTACCTAAATGCAGTTTTTCGGAACTCCCCGCAGCAATTCGAGAGACAACTGATACAATCTTTTGGGTTACGAATCTCTCTGGCCGCAGCGGTGATTCGTGATTGAATAGAATACCAGAACAGGCAAACAAATTGTACGCTTCCCGATAATTTGCTACTTCCCAAAATGCTGCTGCTTTTGCGACGGCGTAAGGGCTTCTGGGACGAAATGGCGTATTTTCATCGGCGGGATTGCCTCCAGTATCGCCAAAACATTCGCTGGAACTAGCATTATAAAGTTTAATTTTGCCTCCTGTAAATCGAATCGCTTCTAACAGATTCAATGTACCAGTGGCAATGCTTTCGAGGGTTTCTACAGGTTGTTCAAAGGATAGACCAACGGAACTTTGACCTGCTAGATTATATACTTCGTCTGGCTGAATTTTCGCTAGTACCTGCAAGACGCTGCGAAAATCATTAAGAGACATGGACTCTAGTTTTACTTGCTCTCGGATTCCCAAACGGGCCAGGTTTCCGAAACTAGACATTTGGGCGTCTCTGGAAGTGCCGGAAACTTGATAACCTTGATCTAAAAGTAGTTTCGCTAAATAAGCTCCGTCTTGACCGGATACACCACAAATTAGTGCTTTTTTCATATGTTTTTTTATAAGAAGTAGAATCTCATCTGTCATGCTGAGTGAAACGAAGTATCTCGCTCAATGGCATCGAACAGAGCAAAGAGTAGAATTTCATCTGTCATGCTGAGTGAAACAAAGTATCTCGCTTGATTCTCTCGAACAGAGTAAGGAGTAGAATCTCATGTGTCATGCTGGTAGAATTTCATCTGTCATGCTGGTAGAATTTCATCTGTCATGCTGAGTGAAACGAAGTATCTCGCTCAATGACATCGAACAGAGCAAAGAGTAGAATCTCATGTGTCATCCTGTTAGAATCTCATGTGTCATACTGAGTGAAACGAAGTATCTCACTCAATGGCATCGAACAGCATTACAGTGGAGCAATTCAGTCCTGGACTCTGAGATTCTTCGCTTCGCTCAGAATGACAGGAATGGAATGGAATGGAATGGAATGGACTGAGCCCCATGACAGGAATGGACTGGAATGGAATGGAATGGAATGATCCCCGACTTCTTCAAGAAGTCGGGGATCTAAGAATCTAGCCTTCCCAACGTTGGGCGACTAATTCAGCTAAGTCAACAACCCGCTGACTGTAGCCCCATTCATTGTCATACCAAGCCAATACCTTCACCATGTCGCCGTCCATGACTAGCGTCAAGCTAGAATCTAGGATGGAAGAAGCATCATTTCCTCGATAATCCGAAGAAACTAAAGGCAAGTCGTTGTACTCCAAAATCCCTTTCATGGAACCAGCGGCGGCTTCCTTGAATACTTGATTTACTTGCTCGGTAAAAGTCTTTTTCTCTACTTGAGCTACAAAATCAACTACCGAGACATTGGGAGTTGGCACGCGCATGGCAATACCATTCAATCTGCCCTTCAATTCTGGAATTACCAAAGCTACAGCTTGAGCCGCACCGGTCGAAGTTGGTACAATATTCATCGCCGCCGCCCGTGCCCGCCGCAAGTCGCGGTGGCTAGCATCTAACAAGCGTTGGTCGCCAGTATAGCTGTGGGTGGTTGTCATCATGCCTTTGATGATGCCAAAATTTTCGTGCAGCACTTTCAATACAGGAGCTAGACAGTTGGTTGTACAGCTAGCATTGCTGATGACTGTGTAGTCACTGTGCTTGTAGTTGTGGTGGTTGACTCCCATCACATATGTACCGACTTCTGGCCCTTTGCCGGGAGCGGTAATTAGCACTTTTTTGGCACCGGCAGTGATATGCTTTGATGCACCAGCTTGGTCAATAAAGACGCCTGTTGATTCAATAATCAGATCAACACCCCATTCTTTCCAAGGCAAGTTTAGAGGATTGCGATCGCTGACGCATTTAACTGTCTTGCCGTTGAGGGTAATCGAGTTTTCATCCGTAGTGATGTCCACACCCTTCAACGTTCCCATCATGGAATCGTATTTGAGCAAGTGAGCATTACTTTTTGGATCGGAAGTGTCATTAATAGCTACCAATTCTAGCTGGCTGTTTTCTCGGCCTAGCAAACACCGCGTAAAACTGCGCCCAATACGCCCAAAACCATTGATCGCGACTCGAATCACCTTAGTACCTCCTAATGATGGCTGCCCCTAATTCAGGGTAAAATTTTGGTAAAATTTAAGAATTAGCTATGAAAGAAGATCATACCGCAAACGCTGATCCTTTCTGATTTTTCGTTTATAATGTCGAATCCTCATCGCGAATGCTTCAGATACTTGATTTATCAATAAAGCTGATGGCTCGTAATATAAGTCTCGATCGCCTCTGGGACTAAATGTGCGATCGCACGGCCTTCATTATAGTAACAACGGATCAAACTCGACGAAACCTCGATCGCAGGCATAGTCAAAACCTGCCACCGAATTTGGACACCCCTCACAGCCATCTGCGTCGCCACAACCGAACAAACAGTCTGCGTCTGAACCATCATTTTATCCTCCACAGAGTCGATCGACCTTCCCATCTGCCCCACCTCAACATCCGCAGTCTCGCGTCGGGCCACCAACCACTCACACAATCCAGCAATTTCCGTACACCTAGGCCATTTGGCCAAAGTAAGGATCGCATCAGCCCCAATAATCCAGTAAAGCTTCGCCTCTGGATACAAATTTTGCAAATACAGCAAAGAGTCGATCGCACCAGTAGCAGAACCATTAGTATCTAGGGGTAAAAGTTCAAAATCCGGTCGTCGGGCCGTCGCCAGAGCCACCATTTCCCGCCTTTGTTCAAAACTTGCCAAAACACTGTGCGACTTGTGAGGAGGAGTGCGATCGACCGCCCAGACAACGCGATCGAGCGCAAATTGACAGACCGCCATCTTGGCGATCGACAAATGTCCACAATGAACCGGATCGAAAGTCCCCCCAAAAATCGCTACTTTTTGCATACAAAGTGGTATTCTCGGTAAATCTTTGTGGGTTTCACCCCACATCGGGCGTAAAAATATCGCGGGGCTTTTGCTGCTGTATCCCAGCAGAGCAAGGGGATGGAAAAAAATAATACAGGAATATGCTATCCGCCCAAAACCAGTCTGTTGCCCAGACCCCAAAGCCCATCCTCTCTAACCTGCAAATTTATAACTGTTGTTCCGGAAATCTACTCGGTACTAAGGTCAAATAGGATACAAGAAAAACATCTCTGCCAATCCCGACATCGAGGAACGCGCAGAGAAAATTGTACAAAAATCTATAGCGAAATGTATCCTGAAAAAATAATTCTTGATATCATGTCGCGTGTTATTGGCGTGGTGTGGTGCGTGAGGAGCGAAGATGCCAAGTTCTGTTGATTTCACTGGTAAACCATTTCATTTCATCGGCATTGGTGGAATAGGAATGTCAGCCCTTGCTTACATTCTAGCGAAACGCAACTTGCCTGTGTACGGTTCGGATATTAAATCCAGCCACATAACTCAGCGCTTGCAAGCAATGGGTGCTCATATTTTTTGGGGTCAAAACGCTAGCAATTTTGAGCTATTCCAAAAGTCAGTCCCAGACCACATTCCGGCTGGTCAACCCCCAGAAAAAGCCGTATCTTCGGCGGTAGATGGTCGGGTAGGTGGTTCTGTGGCGATCGCCCAAGCTGTCAAACAAAATGGCAGTGACCAAGCAGCAAAATCGGTGCTGGGACTGCCCCAAGTAGTCTGTTCTACGGCTATTCATCAGGCAAATGCTGAATATCGAGCTGCTTTAGATTTAGGCTGTCCGATTTTTCATCGATCGGATGTGTTGGCTGCCTTAATTCAAGATTACCAGAGCGTTGCCGTAGCAGGTACTCACGGTAAAACTACCACTAGCAGTTTAATCGGCTTCATGCTGATGACTGCGGGTTTAGACCCGACCATAGTTGTAGGAGGCGAGGTAAATGCTTGGGAAGGCAATGCCCGTTTGGGAAAAGGCCCCTACTTAGTTGCCGAGGCTGATGAATCCGACGGTTCTCTTGTCAAACTGGTAGCCAAAATTGGCGTGGTGACAAATGTGGAACTGGATCATCCAGACCATTACAATACCCTTGACCAGGTAATAGACATATTTAAGGTGTTTGCCCAAAATTGTCAAACCTTGATCGGCTGCATTGATGACGAAATCGTCAAAGACTGCCTCAAACCAAATATCAGCTATGGCTTGCAGCCAGACAGTGGTGCTGACTACACGGCAGATCAAGTCCTGTACGGGGCTGACAGTACCAAGGCTCGGATTTGGGAACGAGGAGTTCTCCTAGGGGAAATGGAGTTGAAGTTGCTAGGGAAACATAATCTCAGCAATGCACTAGCTGCGATCGCAGTTGGTAGATTATTGGGAGTAGAGTTTTCAGCAATTGCCTCTGCAATGGCTAGCTTTGAAGGAGCGCGTCGCCGTTTTGAGGTGCGCGGCTTTCACAATGACATCCTATTTGTGGATGACTATGCCCACCATCCTAGCGAAATTCATGTCACCTTAGCCGCCGCTCAGTTGCGTATAAAAGGTAGCGAAAAAAATCCTAAATCTGGAAGAGTGGTTGCAATTTTTCAACCTCACCGCTACAGTCGGACTCTGACATTTTTGCCGGAATTCGCCCAATCTTTTGGTGATGCTGACTTGGTTGTTGTTTGCGATATTTATAGTGCTGGGGAACCCGATTTAGGACAAATTAGCGGGCAGAAGGTGGCTGATTTGATTGCTAAAGAAGGTCAACAGGTGGAGTTTCAGGCTTCCCTGGAGTCGGTAAGTAAATTTTTAACCCAAAATTTGCAGCCAGGGGATTTGGCTCTGTTTCTGGGTGCTGGGAATCTCAATCAGATTATTCCAGAGGTGATGGCTGTTTATCAATCAGTCGATCGCCGGGAATAGCTCGATCGCTCATATATTAGGTATCTCCAGAAAAGCTAGTTTTGAACAGGCAGGATGCCTGTTCCACAAGAATTGTTGGAGATGTCTATTAGAGTCGATCGACCAAATGGCGGTGCAAATAGTACCGATAATTCTGTGTGGCTAGTCGATCGCGAACTTAACACAGCTATCAATAAATAGATTCTCAACCAAGTCTTGAATCAAAGGTAATTTTAAGGATTTCCAAAATGGTGACTATCTCGAATAACTCCTCTGTTAAGGACTATCAGCGAGTGTATTCTCCTATTTCTTTGCGGGGAATTGACTGCAAGATTAACTCTCAAGTTTCACTGGCCAGCATGACTTCCTTCCGAGTCGGTGGGCCAGCAGAATGGTACATTGCTCCCCGTAGCATAGAAGCTTTACAAGCGAGTTTTGCCTGGGCTGACTCTGAGGGGCTGGCTGTGACTCTGCTAGGTGCGGGTTCTAATTTGTTGGTGAGCGATCGGGGTTTGTCCGGTTTGGTCGTCGGCACCCGATACTTGAAACAGGTGAGTTTTAATGAAGAAACAGGTCAAGTAACAGCCGGGGCGGGGGAGTCAATTCCCCGCCTCGCTTGGTTAGCGGCTAAACGCGGCTGGAAAGGCCTCGAATGGGCTGTCGGCATACCAGGCACCGTTGGAGGCTGCGTGGTGATGAATGCGGGCGCTCACAGGGGCTGTATAGCAGATCTTTTAGTCAATGCGACGGTACTGTCTCCCGGTGGGAAGGTGGAAATTCTGACACCCCAAGATTTGGGCTACCGTTACCGAACGTCCTTGCTGCAAGGGGGCGAAAGACTCGTGACAGAAGCGACTTTTCAGTTACAGCCGGGATTCGACCGATCGCAAGTAATGGCAGAAACTAACAATAATTTCAGCCAGCGGCGAACCAGTCAACCTTACCACCTGCCTAGCTGTGGCTCAGTCTTCCGTAACCCCAGCCCAAAGGCGGCCGGCTGGTTAATTGAACAAGCTGGACTGAAAGGATATCAGATCGGCGGGGCCCAAGTAGCTCAACGCCATGCTAACTTTATTCTTAACTGCGGTTCAGCAACGGCTAATGATATTTTTCAAGTCATCCGCCACGTCCAACAGCAAGTCCAGCAGCGGTGGTCGCTGTTGTTGGAGCCAGAAGTTAGAATACTGGGAGAGTTTCCGTTATAGACCTGCCAGTCCACACACACAATCACAAAGTAATTATGACAAAATCAGGACAAGGATTTGGCTTCGGCCTCGGCAAAATGAAAGAATTGACTGAAGCTTTCAAAAAAGCTCAGCAAGTTCAAGAAGGAGCTAAAAAGCTCCAAGAAGACTTAGATCAAATGGAAATTGAGGGAACTGCCGGCGGTGGCCTGGTTAAAGTTTTTCTCAGCGGCAATCAAGAACCCCGTCGCGTAGAAATCTCCCCGGATGCTATGGGTGAAGGTGCTGATGTAGTTTCTGACCTCGTGACAGCGGCGATGCTGGATGCCTACACTAAATCAACGATGATGATGCGGGAAAAAATGGAAGAACTGACCGGTGGACTGAATATCCCTGGTTTCAGTTAATCAGTTGACGGTTGACGGTTGACGGTTGGCCGTTGACCGTTGACCGTTATCATTTGCCGTACCCTGAGCGGAGTCGAAGGGTTATTAGTTATTAGTGATTAGTTATTAGTTATTAGTGATTAGTTATTAGTTATTAGTGATTAGTTATTAGTTATTAGTGATTAGTTATTAGTTATTAGTGATTAGTGATTAGTGATTAGTTATTAGTGATTAGTGATTAGTTATTAGTTATTAGTTATTAGTGATTAGTTATTAGTGATTAGTGATTAGTGATTAGTGATTAGTGATTAGTTATTAGTGATTAGTGATTAGTTATTAGTGATTAGTGATTAGTTATTAGTTATTAGTTATTAGTGATTAGTTATTAGTGATTAGTTATTAGTGATTAGTGATTAGTTATTAGTGATTAGTTATTAGTGATTAGTGATTAGTTATTAGTGATTAGTGATTAGTTATTAGTGATTAGTGATTAGTGATTAGTTATTAGTGATTAGTTATTAGTTATTAGTGATTAGTGATTAGTGATTAGTTATTAGTTATTAGTGATTAGTGATTAGTGATTAGTGATTAGTGATTAGTGATTAGTTATTAGTTATTAGTTATTAGTTATTAGTTATTAGTTATTAGTTATTAGTTATTAGTTATTAGTTATTAGTTATTAGTTATTAGTTATTAGTTATGTTTTGGTGACAATGCCCAATGCCCAATGCCCGATGCTCAATGCCCGATGCCCCATTCCCAATTCCCAATTACCAATAACTAATGACTAAACTATTATTTGTGTGTCTCGGAAACATCTGCCGATCGCCCTCAGCAGAAAATATTATGAATCACTTGATCGAAAAAGCGGGTTTAGGCGATCGAATCACCTGCGATTCTGCTGGAACTGCCGGCTATCATATTGGCAGTCCTCCTGATAGTAGAATGGCAATAGCGGCAAAAAAACGAGATATTGAATTGTTAGGCGCAGCCCGCCAATTTCAAAAGAAAGATTTTGAGAATTTTGATTTAATTCTGGCAATGGATCGGGACAATTATCGGAATATTCTTGCTCTTGATAATGGCGGAAAATATAAAGAAAAAGTACGGTTGATGTGCGATTTTTGCCAGAAACATGACTTGAAAGAAGTCCCTGATCCTTATTATGGTGGGCCGGAGGGATTCGATCGCGTAATTGATTTATTGCTGGATGCTTGCGAGGGTTTATTGGAATACTTGAAGTAGTCGGTTGTCATTGGTAATTGGTAATTGGTTATTGGTTGTTGACACTCCCCGGCCTGAAGGCACGGGGATTCTTAAGACATTGCGGTCTTAATATCCCTATTAATAGGGTTCCCAAACTCACCACATTTGCTTTTTGAGCGTGGTGATACCTTTTGGGCGTTTAGGTGCATTACACCAGGTTTCGCGGAGTCCCCGCGTACCATTTTTGAAGCTCTATCTCTAATCGTTTTTGCAGCACCAATATCGGCGTGTTCGTGATATCCACATTCAACACAGATGAATTTTTCACCATCTCTGTTTGATTTGTCAATATGACCACAATTTCGGCATTCTTGGCTAGAGTATTTGGGATTGACTTTAATTACGACTTTTCCTTGCTTTGCAGCCAGATACTCAATCTTTAAAATCAATTCACCCCAGCCAGCATCGGAGATAGAGCGATTTAAACCTTTTTTTCTGGATTGTCCATTTTTGAGAAATCTTCCAGTTTTCTCCTCAATTTTCACACGACAACGACGTAGCATTCCAGAAATATGTAAATTTTCTAAAGCAATTGCATCAATATTTCGATCCACTATTTTGTGAGCGACTTTCCATTGATACGTTTGACGCTGATCACTAATTCTTTGATGTAATAGTCCTACTTTTTTGGCTGCTTTTTTTCGATTCTTACTACCTTTAACTTTGCGACTCACTCGTCTCTGTCTAATTTTTAAGGTGCGTTTAACTTTTTTATTGGTTGAGAATTTGGGATTTTCAATCTGATATCCATCGGAAAAATGCACCAGTTTGGTAATCCCTAAGTCGCAGCCAATTACTTTAACTACATCCTTAAGAGGTTTGGCAATATAATCGGGAACAGACTTGTTTTCGATCCGAATAGACACGTACCAACCATTTTGACGCTTCCTGACAGTACAAGCTTTGATAGTGAAACCATCAGGGATTGAACGTGAGTTGTAAAACCGCATCCACCCTAGTTTGGCTAAGTAGATTTTGTTACCTTGTATCTTTATTCCCATTACAAAAGTAAAAGAAGTAAAGTTACTACGGTTTTTGAATTGAGGAAATCCTCTACCTTCAAAAAAATTTTTGTAGGCAGTATCTAAACGTTTAACGTTCTGTTGTAGAACAGTTGAGTCTATGCCACTATACCAAGGTCTAGCTGTTTTTAAGTCAGGTAATGCTGTGATTTGAATGTCACCAGCACTGCGACGAGGATTTTTGAGTTTACCTTCAAAATCTACCTTGCAATCTTTCCAGGGATTGCCGGTTGCACCATTCTTACTGACGAAGCAGGTTAATGGACAAGCTTCAATCTGATTTCTGAGATCGGAGTAGTCCCCTTGAACAAATTGTTGGTTATATTGAGTTATTCTGTCGTTCAAGCACCAGTTATAGTGACTTCTCAACATATCCACCCATTTTGACATTTTTAAATCTTGGGTTTGATTTGGACGCAGTTTGTAAACATAGTTGGTCAACAAGATTGAGTCACCTCCTGTTTGTTGTGTACCTGGTTTGATCTTAAACTAAAGATCTACTTAATTGTATGGTTTGTCATACTTCTTTGTATTTAAAAGGTTGACAATTTTAAACCTTAATCTATATTTGAATTAAAGCCGTCCTATAAGGACGGGGTTTTCAACCCAATTTTCTGATAAAAATAACCAATGCCCCATGCCCTATGCCCCATGCCCCATGCCCAATGCCCAATGCCCAATGCCCCATGCCCCATGCCCCATGCCCAATTCCCAATTACCAATTCCCAACTAAATGATGTTCCATCGCAAAACGAACCAGTTCTGCACGGTTACTACTGTCAGTTTTTCTGAACAAACTACTGACGTGCTTTTCCACAGTTCGATGACTGAGATGGAGCTGCTTGCCGATTTCAATATTAGAAAGACCTTCTGTAAGTAAATTCAGCACTTCTCGCTCTCGCTGAGTCAACATCGGAGAACTTGGGCCCATAAAAGCCCGTGAAGCGGAGCTATCCCCTAGGGAATCGCGCATTTCTGACTTTTGAGTTGAAAAATCCAATTCACCATTGCCCTTGACTCTGTTGCGTCCCTCTGTGTGGATGATTTCTGGTTCAGGGGATCGAGACGGTGCCTGGGCAATCAGAGCATATCGATCGAGCAAAGAGCGAATTACCACCCCCAATTCACTGAGTTCAAAAGGCTTAGCCAGAAAATTGTCGCAGCCCATCTTATAGCCCCGAATCCGTTCCTCCGTACTCGTCCGTTCCGTCAGAAAAATCACCGGTAGCAGTCGGAAAGCTGGACGAGTCCGAACTCGTCGCACGAGCTCGTAGCCGTCCATTTCAGGCATTGTAATGTCAGTCACAATCAAGTGTGGCTGATATTCCTCTACCAAGCCGAGAGCTTCTTTGCCGTTCTCAGCAGCGATTACCGAATAACCCAAAATGTCTAGGTAATCCTGAATCGACAAGCGAGTCGCAAAATCATCGTCAGCAACCAGAATTGTCAAGGGCATGGGGGCGAACTAAAAGTTAAACATTAAAAATTAAAAATGACGAATCTCACTCTTAATTTTTAATTCTACTGGCTAACTTCCTTTATAGCTTGTAGTTAAAGTAGCAGGTTGCCCAAAATTACCTTCTAGTAACACATTTCGGCCGTTAGCAGCCAAATGCCGTAGAATTTTGTAAATTATCTCGATTTGGTCTGACATCCCGGCTTTTGCAGCAATTTCTGCCACAGACAGAGGACTTCCAGCATCTTTAACAACTTGTAGTACCTGTTGTTGCAAATCCAACACAGCAGCAGCAGCTTTTTTGCCTGCTTCTACGCCTGGTTGGTGATAGGCGTTGACATTCACTAAGGAACCGTAAAAACCTACTGCTCTTTCGTAGAGGGCAATTAATGCTCCTACAGTTCGCGGATTTACTTGCGGTATTGTCAGAGTAATCGAATCTCGGTGATTTTCGTACAAAGCTTGTCGAGTTCCCTGCAACAAACCAGACAAATAATCTCCGCAAGTGACACCTGGTTCTACTTCCGGGGAAATGCCTTGCCTGTCTTCCAAAACTTCGATAAATGTTAGGAAGAAATTGGAAACGCCGTCTCGGAGTTGCTGGACGTAGGCGTGTTGATCGGTGCTACCTTTGTTGCCGTAAACTGATATTCCTTGATCAACTATGTTGCCATCTAAATCTAGCTGTTTGCCGATCGACTCCATGACCAATTGCTGCAAATAGCGGCTAAATAATAGCAGTGAATCTTTATACGGCAAAACTACCATATCTTTTTCGCCACGTCCGTTGCAGGCAAAATACCAGGACATTGCTAACAATGCGGCAGGATTGTGTTTGATTTCAGTGGTTCTGGTAGCTTCGTCCATGACTTTAGCACCGTCGAGCATTGCCTGGATGTCGATGCCTTGCAAAGCTGCTGGCAAAAGTCCGACTGCTGAGAGTTCCGAAGTGCGTCCTCCCACCCAATCTGACATCGGGAAGGTGGTAATCCAGCCTTCGGATTTGGCTAATTTGTCTAGTTTGCTGTCAACTCCGGTGATGGCAATTGCTTGTTTGGCGAAGTCGAGTTTTTGGGCGGCGAAGGCTTTTTGAACTTCGATCATGCCGTTGCGGGGTTCGGGGGTGCCGCCGGATTTGGAGATAGTAATTACTAGGGTGCTGGCGAGTTTGTCTTTGATTTTGTTGAGGGTGCGATCGATCCCCGCCGGATCTGTGTTGTCAATAAAATGTATTGCTAGGGGCGGAATGTCTGGGGATAAAGCTTCGGAGACAAATTGGGGGCCGAGGGCAGAACCACCAATGCCGATCGAGATAATATCGGTAAATTGGGGAGCGAATGGTGGTTTGATATCGCGGCTTTGAACTTTCTTGACAAATGTTTCGATTTGTTGTACTGCTTCGACAATTTCTTGTTTGAGTTCTGAGGTAGGGGCGATATCGGAGTTTCGCAGCCAGTAGTGGCCTACCATGCGGTGTTCGTCGGGATTGGCGATCGCCCCTGCTTCTAAAGCTGCCATGTCTTTGAAAGCTTTGTCAAATTTGGGTTTCATTGTGGCGACGAAAGCGTCGTCGAATCCCATGCGACTGATGTCGAGGTAAAGCCCCAATCCAGAGTGATAGTAAAGCCAGTCTTGGTAGCGTTGCCAGAGTGCTGTGGCATCCATAGGAATTCTCTACAATTTTTATAATGTGCGATCGGCGTCATCGGGAATTCACCAATTGTAGTTTAAAACTTACCGAAGAACACCTTTATTAAGAACAGGCAAGATGCCTGTTCCACAAAGAGTGATTTTTATTGTGGGGAGTAGGGGTTGGGCATCCTGCCTGCCCTCGAATCTTAACAATAGGCTATAAGAGCCTGTTCCACAAAGAGCCAGTTTTCTTGTGGGGCTTGTATTAATTTTTTACTTTATTCAAGTAAAAATACTTAATGTTGTAGAATATACAGATATTAGAATTCAATTGTTATCTCAGAAGCGATCGACTATGCTTACTCTCTCTCCCGAATTACAAAAAAGATTAGCAACTCCGCTGAAAATCGGCGACTTTGAAGTAAAAAGCCGCGTGTTGCAATCACCCTTATCTGGTGTTACAGATTTGGTATTTCGCCGCCTGGTGCGCCGCTACGCACCAGATTCAATGATGTACACCGAAATGGTGAATGCTACGGGTTTGCACTACGTCAAGCAACTGCCGAGAATTATGGAAATTGACCCAAACGAACGCCCGATTAGTATTCAATTATTTGACTGTCGCCCGGAATTTTTGGCAGAAGCGGCCCAGAAGGCAGTGGCAGAAGGAGCGGATACAATTGATATTAATATGGGCTGTCCGGTTAACAAAATTACTAAAAATGGTGGCGGTTCTTCTCTACTGCGAGCTCCCGAAACTGCCGAGGCAATTGTGCGGGCGGTTGTGGAAGCGGTAGATGTTCCTGTGACTGTCAAAACTCGCATCGGTTGGACAGACAAAGAAATTAATATTTTGGAATTTGCCAAACGGATGGAAGATGCGGGTGCAAAAATGATTACTGTCCACGGCCGCACTCGATCGCAAGGTTACAATGGTCAGGCAAAATGGGAGTGGATTCGCCGTGTTAAGGAAGTTTTGTCAATTCCTGTGATAGCCAACGGAGACATTTTTTCAGTGGAAGCAGCGATGCGTTGTCTGGAAGAAACAGGCGCGGATGGAGTGATGTGTTCGCGGGGAACTTTGGGTTATCCCTTCTTGGTGGGAGAAGTGGATTATTTCATCAAAACAGGTGTAGAAAAGATAAATCCGACACCAATTGAAAAGCTCGAATGTGCTAAGGAGCATTTGCGGGCTTTGTGGGAATATAAGGGTGAGAGCGGTGTGACTCAAGCGCGCAAGCACTTAACCTGGTATGCTAAGGGCTTCCCCGGTGCTGCGGAATTGCGGGGCTTGTTGGCGGTGGTAGAAACCGTTGAACAAGGTTGTGATTCGATCGATCGCGCGATCGAGCAATTACCCACAAGTTGAAATAAACTTAGATATTGGACTATCTTAGCAACAGGCAGGATGCCTGTTCCACAAAGAGTCATTTTTCTTGTGATCCACAAAGAGTCAGTTTTCTTGTGGGGTGGGCATCCTGCCCGCCATGAAAGCCCTATTAAGAATGATGCAAATTGAAATAAACAAAGCCCGCCTCTTCGGGCTAAAATTTAATGCACAGTTAAAAATTTGTGTGGGCGCAATATGGATTCATTAAAAGGACGAGATTTATTAAGTCTGGCAGATTTAAGTATTGACGAATTAAATTATTTACTGGATCTAGCAGCCAGTTTAAAATCGGGAATGGTCAAGCTGAAACGTCCTAAAGTTCTCGGCTTGCTATTTTCCAAAGCTTCGACACGAACGCGGGTGAGTTTCACAGTAGCTATGTATAAATTGGGAGGGCAAGTTGTTGACCTCAATCCTAACGTTACTCAAGTCAGCCGTGGCGAACCCTTAGTCGATACAGCGCGGGTTTTAGACAGATATTTAGACGTTTTGGCGATTCGGACTTTCGAGCAAAAAGACTTAGTAACTTTTGCGAATTATGCGAAAATTCCTGTAATTAATGCCCTGACAGATGACGAACATCCCTGTCAAGTCCTGGCAGATTTAATGACAGTCAAAGAATGTTTTCATAAGTTAGAAGGAGTAACTTTAACTTATTTAGGCGATGGCAATAACATGGCGAATTCGCTGATGTTGGGTTGTGCAATCATGGGAATGAATGTGAGAATTGCTTGTCCTCAAAATTTTCTACCAAATCCTGAGATTGTGGAAAAAGCCAAAGCAATTGCTAATGGAAAAACAGAAGTTACCGTGACTGTCGATGCCAAAGCTGCTGTCAAAAATGCTCAAGTAATTTATACCGATGTTTGGGCGAGTATGGGACAGGAAGAAGAAGCGAAAGCCAGGATTCCTTTGTTTGAGCCTTATCAAGTAAATCAAGAATTGGTGGATTTAGCAGATAAGAATGCAATTGTATTACATTGTTTGCCAGCACACCGAGACGAAGAGATTACAGATGCAGTAATTGAAGGTTCGCGATCGCGCGTTTGGGATCAAGCCGAAAATCGGATGCACGTTCAGCAAGCTTTGCTGGCTGGCATTCTCGAAAGCGATTAGCAATAGAGAATACCCAGATCCCTGACTTCTTGAAGAAGTCGGGTATCTAAAAGATCGCTCAGCGATTAACAAAAAAATAATTCATAAAAGGTTATCGAAAAACATGAAGTTGTCGCTCATTCATATTTAAAACTCAATAAGCCGATCCATTTATGCATAATATTTGTTATTTTTTATTTGTTATTTGTTAGATAATAAAATCATTAATGTCCAATGACCAATGCCCAATGACCAATTCCCAATTTCCCATTCCCAATTCCCCATTCCCAACAAAATGACTTACCAAAATCCTACCCCTACAGTTGATATTATCATCGAATTAGTCGATCGCCCCCACCGCCCGATCGTCCTCATAGAACGTCGCAATCCTCCCTACGGCTGGGCAATTCCCGGCGGCTTCATGGATTGCGGCGAATCCGCAGAAACCGCAGCCAAACGCGAAGCCTTAGAAGAAACCAGCTTAGAAGTAGAATTAGTAGAGCAATTCTATGTTTATTCCGACCCAAATCGCGACCCTCGCCAACACACTATCAGCATAGTATTCTTAGCTTCCGCAACCGGAATTCCCCAAGCCGCTGACGATGCTAAAAATTTAGAAATATTTGAATCTTGGCAAATTCCTGCTGAACTTTGTTTCGATCACGATCGCATTTTACGCGATTATTGGCGATACCGTCATTATGGATTGCGCCCGCAATTGACAGTTGACCCTTCGACTACGCTCAGGGCACGGCAGTTGACCCTTCGACTACGCTCAGGGCACGGCAGTTGACCCTTCGACTACGCTCAGGGCACGGCAGGACCCTTCGACTACGCTCAGGGCACGGCAGTTGACAGTTGTTATGTCTTGGTGACAATTCCCAATTCCCAATTCCCCATTACCCATTACCCAATGACAATTTTGACAATATTAGGCGGAGGTGCTTGGGGTTCTGCACTGGCAAATCTAGCAAGTAAAAATGACCATCAAGTTCATTTGTGGTCACGCCGCAGTTCTTTTGAGCTAGAATCTGTGATAACAGGTACGGATGTTGTGGTTTCCGCAGTTTCCATGAAAGGAGTTGGCCCCACAGTCGATCGACTTCTCTGTACAAATTTAAGTCCTAATACCATTATAGTTACCGTTACCAAAGGTTTAGATCCCGCGACTACTCGCACTCCTTCACAAATTTGGCAAGCTGCTTTTCCCCAAAATCCCATTGTCGTACTTTCCGGCCCCAATCTTTCCGCAGAAATTCGGCAGGAATTACCTGCTGCAACGGTAGCCGCTAGTTACAATTTACCAGCGGCTAAGCAGGTGCAAAATATTTACAGTTCTGAAATTTTTCGGGTTTATGTAAATCAAGATCCTTTGGGAACTGAATTAGGTGGAACCCTGAAAAATGTATTTGCGATCGCCGCTGGTGTTTGCGACGGTTTACAATTAGGAACAAATGCTAAATCTGCCTTGCTAACTCGCGCTTTACCAGAAATGATTCGGGTTGGTGTTCGTCTGGGTGCTCAGGCTGAAACTTTTTATGGGTTATCAGGTTTGGGAGATTTACTTGCTACTTGCAATAGTTCTTTGTCGCGCAATTATCGGGTTGGTTTCGGATTGGCTCAAGGTAAATCTTTAGAACAAATTTTGCACGAATTACAAAGCACCGCTGAGGGAGTTAATACTACAAATGTTTTGATAGATTTAGCTAATCAACGTGCTATTGAAGTACCTGTTTCCCGTCAAGTTTATCGTTTGCTCAATGGTGAAATCACTCCCGAACAAGCTGTTTTAGCTCTGATGGAACGAGCTTTGAAACCGGAAATATAGAAGAGGGGCATAGGGCATAGGGCATAGGGCATAGGGCATAGGTGTCAACAACCAGGTCAAACCGATAGTCCGACAGGGGTTTAAACCCAGGGCTGTTTCATTCTCGAATTTTAGCACAGCTAAAATTCTGAATGAAAAAATTCACATCCTCATCGGAAACTCA
>REAP01000280.1 GCA_004294385.1 Oscillatoriales cyanobacterium
TCTACCAACAGCAGTCACCCCACCAGCACCGCTAATTGCAGACAGCATCGCCGAGATAAATCCCTTATCAAAGGGCATTCCAAAAATCACAGTAATATTCGCAATCATTGCCGTTTGCATCGTCATCAAAATTGGTGCATCAGCAAAAGGTACAGGAGTTGCACCGATAATCGCAGAACCGGCAACATAGGCACTGAGATACTTAAATGCCATGTCCGATTTGAGTCCAATATTGGCAATTTGTTCTTTGACAAAGGCTTTTTTAGCTACTTCCGGTAGCAGTTGAAAAGTTGCATCGACCAACTTATCTAAACCGTGAGATTTTACTGTATAATCCTCATCAATTTCTTCCGGTTCCGCCATGACTGGGATAACTTGACTGACTGGCAAATTCATGTGTTCCAGTTGCTTGAAAAACTCGCTCGGTTTTTTCGATGTAGTTTGAGTGAGAACTAAAATAACTGGTACATCCATGATTTCCATTTCTCTTAGCCAGCCTTCCTCCACGGATTCTATGCGATTTGCGCCGTGATTGATGCAGTACCAGATGACGTGAATGTGTTCTTTGGGGTGGAGGAGTCTTTGGTCTTCAATGAGTTTAGCAACGTTTAATTGAATAATTTTAATTTGTTCGGCATTGAGTTCGAGTCCGGGAGTGTCGTAAACTGCGATCGGGCAATTCGGTTTAGTATATTGGCGAATACCGTGAGTGACGGGGCGGCCGACTCCGGTTTCTGCTAAGCGCTGGCGAAAAACTGCATTGATCAGGGTACTTTTGCCTACACCAGTTTTGCCGATGACTAAAACATTGCACTGTCCCACATCATTTTCTGCGTCTTTGAAGGCGTCGTAGCTGTTGTTTAAAAGGTCGTCTAGGGAAAAGTCGTCTGACATGGTGGTTTCTAGAATGGTGGGATATTAAGTCTGGATTAAACATTCATTTTTAATTTTAATACCAATTTAATGGGTCGTTGCACAGATCTAGATCCCCCTCGCATCCCCCGCATCGTTGCGGGGACTTTGAGAAGAATCTTGTCCCCCCCTTATTAAGGGGGGCTAGGGGGGATCAGATTCTATGCAGCCTCATAAAAAATTGGTATAAGACCACCGAATAGAATTCGGGGCTATACAAACGAAGTTAATGTTAAGCCCGCCGAATAGAATTCGGGGCTATACAAACGAAGTTAAGCCCGCCGAATAGAATTCGGGGCTATACAAACGAAGTCCGCCTACGCGGACTGAGGAGTCTCAAAGATATTGTAGCAATTTGATTTCAGAACGGGTGGAACGCTTGGAGGAGACTTTTGGGTCGCGAATGTGGGATGAAAGGTTATATAATGTAGTTTAAGCTAGCAAGCGATCGGTACAGAGAAAGATATCTGATTCCATTATTCAATATTCTCAGGATTTTCAGGCAGATCGCACTCAGGCGATAAAAAATCAGGATTAAGAACTTCTTCTTCAGTAAATGGAGACTCTGGGGGAAATATCTGAATAGATAAACCGGTTTCACCTGCGGCTAGTTCTCTGGCATCTTGATAAGATTCATTAAAAATCTCTTCAAAAAAACGATATAAACTCGGACTGGTTTTGAAGGTATCTCGGATACGTTTACGATGTTCTATAATGGTGTACACCCAACTATTTGTTCGTTTTTCGGGCTGATATTTATACTTAAGTAAGTGCATTAAAAGTACCCTCAAATTACTTTTTAAAGCATTTTTATCGCTTCTCCCCATACTTTCCAGTTCCTCTAGTAAGTTCTCTAAATCTATTTCGGCAAACTTTCCCTCTTTCAATAAGTTGATATTTGTCTGTAACCACAGATAAAAATCCTGTTCATAAAGGGATGTTATTACAGTTGTCATTGATTGGATAGTTGTCATTTTGTTTGACTCCCTTTTTCTTCTCTAGACATAAGTGTAACATATTCGATAATTTATCGCTATGTGGGGTCAAGAAACCCGGTTTCTGTTATGATTAAGGCAGACTCACCTAGAGTTGACTAAGAAACCCGGTTTC
>REAP01000071.1 GCA_004294385.1 Oscillatoriales cyanobacterium
TCAATTTTCTTGTGGGGTGGGCATCCTGCCCGCCGGTCACTTCACCATTTTTAGCAACAGGCAAGATGCCTGTTCCACACAAGATCAATTTTCTTGTGGAACAGGCATCTTGCCTGTTCATAAAAAACTTATTGACTCTTAATTGCCAACCAAGCCCGCAGTACCTCAGCCACTGTCCAAGCTTGTGCAGTGCAGCCCCGTGGCGAGTGAGGTGCATCGCCATCAAAAATTTCGCTTAAACTGCCAATTCCGCCGGCTAATAAATGATGTGCCATTGGTTCTAGCAATTCGCGCGCTTTTGCTGGATCTTTATAGACATCTAAGTGGGCTAACACAAATGGCCCGATCAGCCAACCCCAGACTGTTCCCTGATGATAAGCCCGATCGCGCTGCAATAGATCGCCTGCATATTCGCCTTGAAACTGCGAGTCTTCCGGCGAGAGGCTGCGGAGGCCCACAGAAGTCAGTAACTGCTGAGCACAAGCATCAACCACACCCCGACGCCGATCGGGCGTGAGTAACGGTTTATACCGATGAATGTAATTCACCCTCATCTTCATTGCTGATAATGATTTGGGGGACAAGTCTAAGGGCAGTGAGACTGCGAATATCTGATTTGGTCGGAGGGAACCGTCGTGTCCGTCTGGGCCGTCTAGAACGTCATAACAGTAACCTGTGGCATCGTTCCAGAAACGATTGAATCCGGCAGCCGTGCGATCGGCCAATTGCTGGTATTCATAGTGAGGTTTGCCCAATTTTTGAGCAAAACTGACCATTGCTTGTATGGCATTGTACCAAAGAGCGCTGATTTCGATCGGCTTACCAATTCGCGGAGTCACCACCCAATCGCCAACTTTCGCATCCATCCAAGTCAGTTGTACCCCCGTTTCGCCAGCGTAGATCAAACCGTCGTCAGGATCGACGCGAATATTGTACCTAGTTCCGTTGATGTGCCAATCAACAATCTCACATAGTGTGGGCCAGAGTTCGGTCAAAAGTCGATCGTCCCCAGTCGCTTCGTAATAAGCGCGAATTGCCTCAAAGTACCACAGTGTCGCGTCTACGGTGTTGTATTCCGGTGCACCACCAGCATCAGGGAAGCGGTTTGGCAACATCCCGCGATCGACATACCGTGCAAAAGTCCGCAGGATCGATCGCGCAATGTCCGATCGCCCAGTACAGATTGTCAGCCCAGGTAGCGCAATCATCGTATCCCGCCCCCAGTCGCTAAACCACGGATATCCAGCGATAATCGTTTTACCCTGGGGTTCTTCTGCGATCGGGCGGCTGACGATAAATTGGTCGGCGGCTAACACTAAGCGATTTATCCAATCGGGAGATTCGCTCACTTTTGACGCTTTTTGTAGCACTTCTTGGTCATAAGTGCGACGAGATTCTAAAGCTGCATCGCCGTTTAACTGCGGATTTTTGTCCGTGCTGGCTATCAAAGTGAGAGACTGTCCCGGTTCGATCGCAAAATGGACAGTCGCGGAGTGCAGATGATCCTCACAGCACTCCAACCCGCGTCGTCTTTCGGCTGCCAGATCAAATCCGTAGTGCCAATTGTATAAGGGCGTAGAGACTCGAAATTTGGCTTCTGGTTCGGCATCTGTTAGCAGGTAGAGGGGTGCAGCTTTGTCAAAAGCAGTGGCGCAAATCCCTTTATTCAAGGTTTCTAGACTAATTTGCCAATCATCGGCGCTAGTTATGTGATGGTGGTCGCGATAGTTAATCAGGGCTTTGACAGCGAGGGCGATCGGTTTTGATCCCCGATGTAAGCGGTATTGAATATACGTTGTGTTCGCACCTTGTTGCATCCAAATCCGCTTTTCTAGGATAGCGTCGGCGAGAGCAAATCTCCAAACAGGCGTTGTCCCTTCGAGGTGGAAGCTTTCGATGTACTTGTAGCCTTGGGGTTCGATCGTCCCGTCGGCCCAACGGTTTGTATAAAGCGGATAGGCGCGATCGTCATACACCGCCGTCTCGTCCAACTTGGCGAGCATCAAAGTCCTTCCCAGCGGAGGTTTTAGGGTAGCTACCAGCAACCCATGATAGCGGCGGGTGAGTAGATTTGCGATCGTTCCGCTAGCATAACCACCGATTCCGTTTGTGACCAACCACTCGCGAGACTCCGCTGAGTCTAGATTGCAACAGATTTCCCGTCCAAAAGCCATAACCATAACAACACACTCATGATTAATTACGATCTACCTTTGGGTAGATTTTACACAGTATATAAATCATAGACATCGACCATAAGTATTGTGGAACAGGCATCTTGCCTGTTCAAAATAGGCAATTCTTGCGATGACTAATAAATGCTAACCCTTGCAGAATATTAATTTGGCGATCTCTTTCGAGGGATTCGCTAACTAGCCGTACAGATTCATGCTCTAATTTAGAGACAGGCGATCGCTAACTTTGACTCTTTGCGACAATTCTACCCCTTACTCTGTCTAAAGTTAGTTGTCCGTTACTTTTTTAAATGATATTACTTTGAAAATCGGCTTTTTGGCGATCGGCACTCAACAGACCCATTCCAAAAATACCATTTTCAGTCATACCACAAACCTATTTTATCAGGAGAACAACTCAAAGTGAAGATAGGAGCAAACTACCTCGGCAACAACCAATGTGAATTTACCGTTTGGGCACCCACCCTCACCCAAGTAGCAGTCCAACTTGTTTCCCCAGACAAACAGCTAATTCCCATGCAAAAATCCGCCGATGGTTATTGGCAAACCACAGCTACAGACATCCCACCCGGAACCCTTTACACTTACCAACTCGAAGCAAAAAATGACTGGCCAGACCCCGCATCAAAATATCAACCCCAAGGCGTACACAGCCCTTCGCAAGTAATAGATGAAAACGCCTTTACCTGGACAGACACAGATTGGCAATGCGTACCCCTAGCAGAAACGGTCATCTACGAATTACACGTCGGCACATTCACCCAAGTCGGAACATTTGAAGCAATAATTCCCCAACTAAACCAACTCAAAGAACTGGGAATCAACGCCATAGAAATCATGCCCGTTGCCCAATTTCCCGGCGAGCGAAACTGGGGATACGACGGCGTATATCCCTACGCCGTCCAGAACTCCTACGGCGGCCCCGAAGGATTCAAAAAACTGATTAATGCCTGCCACAAACAAGGCATCTCAGTCATTCTAGACGTAGTGTTCAACCACCTCGGTCCAGAAGGAAACTATCTCAGTCAATTTGCTCCTTACTTTACATCAAAATACGGCTCAATTTGGGGAACTCCCCTCAACTTCGACGACGCATATAGTGATGGAGTTCGCAACTACTTTATTGAAAATGCCCTATACTGGTTTCGAGACTATCACATCGACGGTCTGAGAATCGACGCAATTCAAGCAATATTTGAAGTAAGTGCCAGACCATTTTTGCAAGAACTAAGCGATATAACTACCGACCTTTCTGAAAAAATGGGACGAGAACTTTATCTAATCGCAGAAAGTGACTTAAATGATGTCCGTGTTTTGCGATCGAAAGAACTCGGCGGTTTCGGACTAGATGCCCAATGGTGCGACGATTTTCACCACGCACTACACACCTTGCTCACCGGAGAAAATGACCGATACTACCAAGACTTCGGCAAATGCGAACACTTAGCAAAATCCTTCAAAGAAAGCTTCGTTTACTCCGGCCAATACGCCCCCCACAGAAAGCGAAAACACGGTAATTCCGCCAAGGCTCAACCAGCCCATCAATTCATCGTATTTTCCCAAACCCACGACCAAATAGGCAACCGCATTTTGGGAGACAGACTCTCAAAAATTGTAGACTTTGAAGGACTAAAACTTGCCGCAGGCACTGTCTTAATTTCTCCCTACATTCCCTTCCTATTTATGGGAGAAGAATACGGAGAAGAAGCACCATTTTTGTACTTCGTTTCCCACTCAGACGAGAACTTAATAGAAGCTATTCGTAAAGACAAACAGCAAGAATTTAAAATTTTTGAAGGCAGAGGCGAATTTCAAGACCCCCAGAGTCCAGATAGTTTTCAAAAGTGCAAATTAAACTGGGAAAAACAAACAGCAGGTAAACATAAAATCCTCTGGGAATGGCACCAACATTTAATTCAACTGCGGCGCACCATACCCGCCCTCAAAAAACTGGATAAAACCAACTTAGAAGTGTCCAGCATTGAAGCCGAAAAAATATTATTTCTACGTCGCTGGACAGATGACAACCAGATATTTTGCATTCTAAACTTCAACAAACAACAGGTCGCTTTTAATACTGCGCTTCCTGATGGTAATTGGAAAAAGATTTTAGACTCGGCTGATGCAAAATGGATGGGTGCTGATTCAACCTTGCCTGAAAAAATCACTTCAGAGCAACAATTGACCATCAAACCGCAGAGTTTTGCACTCTATGAATTATAGTTAAAATCTGCACCCTGAGCGAAGCGGTGCACTGAGCGTAGTCGAAGTGTCGAAGAGCCTCTACATATGCGTTCCCAGGCACAGCCTAGGAACAAGAAAAAGCGGTTCCTGAGCGTAGTCGAAGGATTTTCTTCCTTCTTCCTTCTTCCTTCTTCCTTCTTCCTTCTTCCTTCTTCCTTCTTCTATAACAGGAGTAAAATTAACATGATGCGAATTCCCACAGCAACTTATCGGATTCAATTTCATGCAGGTTTTAACTTTGCAGCCGCCAAACAAATCATTAGCTATCTCAAAGACCTAGGAATTACCGACCTTTACGCTTCACCCATATTTAAAGCCAGAAAAGGTAGCAGTCACGGCTACGATGTCGTTGACTCAAATCAGCTCAATCCAGAATTGGGAACTTCCGAAAATTTTGAAGCACTCACAGACGAAATCCAGAACAAAAAAATGGGATGGTTGCAAGATATTGTCCCGAACCATATGGCTTACGATACTCAAAACTTGTTGCTGTTAGATGTATTGGAACACGGGCCAGATTCCGACTATTTCGATTACTTTGATATTGAATGGGATCACGGTTACGAACATCTCAGAGGCCGAGTGCTGGCTCCGCTACTGGGCAATTTTTATGGAGAATGTCTGGAAAATGGCGAGATTCAACTCAAATACAGTGACATTGGATTGAGCATCAATTACTACAGCTTGAAATTGCCAGTCAAAATCGAATCCTACGCGAAGTTTATTAGTCATAATTTGGGATATTTGGGCAGGGAATTAGGGAGGCGGCATCCTGATTTTGTCAAGTTTTTGGGGATTCTTTATCTAATCAAAAATACTCCTTCAGAAACCAAAGGCCAAGAAAGATACGATCAGATAGCCTTTGTTAAAGCACTGCTGTGGGAACTCTACAATCAAAATCCGATAGTTCAGGAATTCATCGATGAAAATATCAACTTTTTTAACGGAGAAAAGGGCAATCCTGAAAGCTTTAACCTACTAGATGATTTGCTTTCCGAGCAGTTTTACCGTCTGGCTTTTTGGAAAGTTGGTGCAGAAGAAATTAACTACCGTAGATTTTTTACTGTCAACGAACTAATTTCGGTAAAAGTCGAAGATATTAAAGTTTTTCATAAAAATCATGCTCTGATATTCGACTTGATTGATGAGGGGAAAATTACCGGATTGAGGATTGACCATATCGACGGACTTTACGATCCTACTGAATATTTAAAACGACTCAGACACCAAACGGGAGATATTTACATCACGGTCGAAAAAATTCTCGAACACAAAGAAGATTTGCCGTCATATTGGCCGATTGAGGGAACAAGTGGTTACGATTTCTTAAACTATGTAAACGGCGTTTTTTGTCGGTGCGATCGCGAACAGCAATTTAGCGAAATCTATCACAGATTTACTCGTCTGAGTGTCCCCTATGAACAGTTATTTATCGATAAAAAGAGGCTAATTCTTGAGAAAAATTTGGCGGGAGATGTAGACAATTTAGCTCAACTTTTGAAAAATATATCTGGTCAATCTCGCCAGGGAAATGACTTTACTCGCCACGGCTTGGAAAAAGCATTAGCCGCAATTTTGACGATTTTTCCAGTTTACCGAACTTACATTAATCAAGAAGGTTTGAGAGAGTCCGATCGCACTTACGTCAAATATGCGATCGCCAAAGCCAAAGAACAAGTACCATTACTGCTAAAAGAACTTAATTTTATCCAAACAGTGCTGTTGCTGGAAGCAGAAGAAATATTGACAGCCGAACAAAAAGAGCAACGTAGACACTTCGTGATGAAACTCCAGCAGTTGACAGGCCCTTTGATGGCAAAGGGCATTGAAGACACGCTTTTATACGTCTACTACAGACTTTTATCGCTCAACGAAGTGGGAGGAAACCCCAGTCAATTCGGCGTATCGCTGGCTGACTTTCACGAATTCAACCAACATCAGCAAGCAGTTTGGCCTCACAAAATGAATGCGACAGCTACCCACGATACCAAACGTGGTGAAGATGTACGATCGCGAATTAATGTACTGTCAGAAATACCCGATGAATGGGAACAGCAAGTTAAATCTTGGAGAGAGTTGAATTCTGCCAAAAAAGTCAACTTGGTGAATCGGATGGTTCCCGATACTAATGACGAATACTTCTTTTATCAAACCTTAATTGGCAGTTTTCCCTTTGAGCAAATCGAAAATATTGACTTTATTCAAAGAATGAAAGATTATGTAATTAAAGCCGTCCGTGAAGCCAAAGTTCACACTGCTTGGCTGAGACCAGATAACGACTATGAGAACGGTTTTATGACTTTTGTCGATCGCGTTCTCGAACCTGGTGAACAAAATCAGTTCCTCAAAAAATTTCTGCCTTTCTGGAAAAAAGTAGCTGATTACGGAATTTTAAATTCTTTATCTCAAACCATACTGAAAATTACAGCCCCAGGTGTGCCGGATATTTATCAAGGTACGGAATTTTGGGATTTAAGCCATGTCGATCCAGATAACCGCCGTCCCGTTGATTTTCAGCGCCGGATCAAGGTATTAAAGGAGATTAAAGCCCAAGCTAAAACTAATATTTTGGAACTGATTGAGCAGTTGATTTCAACGAAAGAAGATGCTAGAATTAAGTTGTTTATGACTGCCAGAATTCTAGAAGCGAGAAAACAATACCTGCAAGTTTTTCAATCAGGTAATTATCAGCCATTGAAGGTAGTTGGCACATTCAAAGATAATATTGTCGCCTTTGCCCGCAGCTACGACGATACTACAGTTATTGTCATTGCTCCCCGGTTTTTTACTGGCATCGTCAAGCCGGAAGAAATGCCGATCGGCAAAAATATCTGGCAAGATACTAAGCTAGAATTGTCGGATGAAATGCCGTCTGTTTGGCAAGATGCAATTACCAATCAGATGGTAGAAAGTAACGGTCAACTGGCAATTGGTGAAGCTCTGAATTACTTTCCCTGTGCTTTGCTGATTAGTCAGTAGTCAATCGAAAGGAACTGACGCATCAAAACCAAAGAAACCGGGTTTTTTACCAGCTTTAAAGGCTCAAGTGCAGTATTTTTGTAAAAAACCCGGTTTCTGACTACTGGCGCGTCTAGGACTATTTTTGAGTTAAAATAATACTAGCCAAGCTATGTTAGCAGCGGGAGAAGTACCAAAATGCGATCGCTCCTCAAAACCCAAACCATTACCGATATTGATAATTTCTAGTTATATTTTATATCCAAAAATGCGATCGCCCGAACGCAACCAAACCAAATTTATACAATAAAGACGGCAAACACAACACAACGTATACGGTTTGCCACAATACTGCGATCGCGCAAACGCCGTACATTAGGAAGAGTAAAGAAAAGCAGTCAACAACTGTAGCGGTGCAAGCATCATGTGATGCAACCGTCCCTTAACAGGTTCGGTAAACACGCCTTCATCCCAAGGTCTAACCACCCGCAGTATAGACTTACAACTGTAAAAGTTGTGGTCATTCGATAGACAGGGATTTAAATGCAGCGATAAATTTATCTTTGTATAGCAGATAATCACCCTATCGAAGACTGTATTAAAGCTGGACTCACTACCCGTACACCCCCCCAGGTGAAATGGCAGTCCTGAATAACCAGGCTATCACACAGATAGAAAAGCAAAATTTTGTAGATATTGGAGCCGGAACACCCCTATGGGAAAAGTAGTTGGAATTGACTTAGGTACGACAAACTCCTGCGTCGCAGTAATGGAAGGCGGCAAACCCACCGTCATAGCCAACGCCGAAGGGGGTCGCACCACACCTTCCGTAGTAGCATTTGCCAAGAATGGCGATCAACTCGTCGGACAAATCGCCAAGCGCCAAGCTGTGATGAACGCCGAAAACACCTTTTACTCAGTAAAACGGTTCATCGGGCGCCGGGTAGACGAAGTAACCCACGAAACCACAGAAGTTTCATACAAAGTCCTGAAAGTCGGAAACAGCCTCAAACTAGACTGTCCCGCCCGTGGCAAGCAATTTGCGCCTGAAGAAATTTCCGCCCAAGTCCTCCGCAAACTCGTAGAAGACGCCAGCAAATACCTCGGCGAAACAGTCACCCAAGCGGTGATCACAGTTCCCGCGTACTTCAACGACTCCCAGCGCCAAGCTACTAAAGACGCTGGAAAAATTGCCGGTATTGAAGTGCTACGGATTATCAACGAACCGACAGCAGCAGCTTTAGCTTACGGGTTAGACAAAAAGAGCAACGAAACCATCCTCGTATTTGACTTAGGTGGCGGTACTTTCGACGTCTCTATTCTCGAAGTCGGCGACGGCGTATTTGAAGTATTGTCAACTTCTGGAGACACTCATCTCGGCGGTGACGACTTCGACAAAAAAATTGTTGATTTCATCGCCGGAGACTTCCAAAGAGCCGAAGGAATTGACCTCCGCAAAGACAAACAAGCATTGCAACGCCTCACAGAAGCAGCAGAAAAAGCCAAGATTGAACTTTCGAGCGTTACCCAAGCCGAAATCAACTTGCCATTTATTACTGCGACTCAAGACGGCCCAAAACACTTGGATACCACTTTGACGCGGGCCAAGTTTGAAGAACTCTGTTCAGATTTGATCGATCGCTCTCGCATTCCCGTAGAAAATGCGATTCGCGATGCCAAACTAGACAAATCTGCAATTAATGAAGTTGTCTTAGTTGGTGGTTCTACACGCATTCCAGCCGTGCAAGAACTGGTCAAAAAAATCCTCGGCAAAGACCCGAACCAAACGGTAAACCCGGATGAAGTGGTAGCAGTCGGTGCAGCAATCCAAGCTGGCGTGCTCTCAGGCGAAGTCAAAGACATCCTGTTGCTGGACGTTACTCCGCTATCTCTCGGTGTCGAAACCTTGGGCGGCGTGATGACTAAAATCATTCCTCGCAACACCACTATTCCTACTAAGAAGTCGGAAACTTTCTCGACTGCTGTAGACGGCCAAACAAACGTGGAAATTCACGTTTTGCAAGGCGAACGAGAAATGGCAAACGACAACAAAGATTTAGGAACATTCCGTTTAGATGGAGTTCCACCAGCCCCTCGCGGCGTACCTCAAATTGAAGTTACATTTGATATCGATGCTAACGGTATTTTGAATGTAGCTGCTAAGGATAAAGGTACTGGTAAAGAGCAATCTATTAGCATTACTGGTGCTTCTACTTTGCCTAGCAATGAAGTCGATCGCATGGTTCGGGAAGCCGAATCGAACGCGGCTGCTGATAAGGAACGTCGCGAAAAGATCGATCGCAAAAACCAAGGCGATTCCCTAGCTTATCAAATCGAGAAACAGTTGGCAGAATTGGGTGATAAGGTTCCTGCTGATGATAAGACTAAGGTTGAAGGCTTGATCAAAGACTTGCGTGATGCGATCAATAGTGAAGATGACGATCGCATTAAAACCTTGACAACAGAGTTGCAGCAAGCATTCTACGCTGTCAGCAGCAGCCTGTACCAACAAGCTGGCGGCCCAACTGACGGCCCTGGTGGCCCGACTGGCGGCCCGACTGGTGGCGGTGATGACGTGATTGATGCCGACTTCACTGAAGGCAACAAATAGTAGGCTAAATTAAAAGCCCGCAGTTAGAAGTAGGAAACCCGGTTTTGAATAAAAGCCGGGTTTCTCTGTATTCGGACTACTTATATGATGTTAAATTTTGTAGGGGCGGGCGATGCCCTGAGCGTAGTCGAAGGGTTCACCAACAATAATTGCCCATAATAGACAATCTCATAAACCCGAAAGAGCCCATACCAGAATCAATATTAATATCACAATCAGGAGTAATCTAAATGTCTCGTTCTCCTATACAAAATTCATCCACAAATACTGCTAGCAAATCTCAGGCTGCATCTTTGCGTCGTCTGCGGCAAATCAGTCATTTACTAGACAATGCAATTCCGATTCCCGGCACAAAATACCGGATTGGACTCGATCCAATATTGGGATTGATACCGGGTGGCGGCGATTTGATCGGCTCAGTCTTTGCAGGTTATGTTGTGTTTAAATCTGCTCAAATGGGAGTGCCGCAAGAGACTTTAGTCAAGATGGCGACTAATATTGTATTTGATACACTTGCTGGGACTGTACCAGTGGCTGGAGATTTGTTGGATGTTGCTTGGAAGGCTAATGTCAAGAATATAGAATTGCTGGATGCTCATTTAGGTTCCCCTGAACCTGTGGGGAAAAAGGCTGATTGGTTGTTTGTGGTGGCTTTGCTGTTGGGTTTGATGTTGATTGTTGGTGGTGTAATTTTCTTGAGTGTGATGTTTTTTGGGTGGGTGTTTAAAGCTTTGACGGGTGGTTGATTTTCATTGTCATTGCGATCGTATATCAATGTCATCGCGTTGGATAGAATAGATTGAAGCCGGAAAAACTCATCTTTAACTCTGGTTGAATATATCATATCAATTCCGGTAACACCGGAATGATGTTGACTGTTGACTGTTGACTGCGCCGCCCTGAGCCGTTGGGTTGACGGTTAACGGTTAACGGTTGACAGTCAACGGTGAGCTCGAATTTATTATTCCGATGCTAACAGATTTGATATCATATCAATTCCTCTCTTCATCGTCCTGTATTAATCTCTCTCTTCTCTTCCTTTGCGTCCTTTGCGCCTTCGCGGTTAAATCATTCCGATGCAACCGGAAAAGAAATTCTGACCTTGCATAATCTGATGAAGGTCAACATCAGTTTCTAACAAACAAGCATGACCGCTGTTAGCCAACTTCACCATTTCAGCATTGGGAATTACCTTGACTAAAAGCTTCCCTTCTGCTAAGGAAGGCAAGAGCCGATCGCTACCACTAGCAATTACTAGCGTCGGCTGTTTGATGCCGCGCAACTGATTTTCGTCAACATCAAACGATCGCACCAAAGCCAATCTCCACACAGAAGTGCTTTGAGGTACAGCCTGCATCGCTTCTAGCAAAGCGAGACGTTCCGGCTGCCCAATCCTGCCCAAGGACGCTAACATCGGCAATAAACCGACCACAGAAAGCGGATAAAAACTGGCCGGTAGCCACTGAGTTATGTATGAACCCCACTGTACCCAAGGCTGCTGTCGGAAGGAAGAAGCTGGATTGACTAAAATTAGTCGATCGCACAATTCAGGAGCCTCTAAAACTACTTTCATCGCCAAACACCCACCAAAGGACTCGCCACATAGATAAACAGGTCTCTTATTTCCAGTAGCGTTTTCTGCCGCAATTAAATCGATTGTTTCGCTAACAAGTACGTCCCAACAAACTTTATCATCAGCCGCTAGAGCTAAGCAACGAATGTCGAAATCTTGAGCTAATTTAGGAATTTGCGATCGCAGCAGCAAACCGCTACCATCCATACCAGGCAGAAATACAAATAAAGGTAGATCTGAATTCGGCGATTTTGGCATTATAAAACGAACTTTATGACTAACGTTTGGCATAAGAAGAAGGAAGAAGGAAGAAGGAAGAAGGAAGAAGGAAAATTAGATTTTAGGTTTAGTATTAATTCCGGTTGAATCGGAATGATTTAACCGCAGAGGGCGCAGAGAACACAGAGGAAGAAAAGAGAGAGCAATAATTTTTATCCTCACGGATTTGATCTAAACTCTGACAACAGTGAACAGTCAACAGTCAACCTGCTTGAAGTAATTGTGCAATTTCTCCCTGACAATGTTTTGTAAGTTCAGCCACAACTGCTTTGGCTTGTTTCCCTCGATATTGCTGTTGTCGATCGCGCGTAATCCAATACGGACGCCCAACAAATACATTAACTCGCTTGTAGACTATCACAGGATGCCATCCTGGGCGATCGAACAAAGGTTCTGAAGGATCGAATAAACTCAACAACTTCAACGGTAAACCCGATCGCACCGATTGTTCCTCAAAAGAACTAATCGCGATCGGCAAAACCACCAAATCCCGCACTGGAGCCCGCAAAGCCAAATGAGCAAATCCCCGCTGAAACTTCCCCACAGTATTCGGTTGCGTAAAATTCACCATCGGTTCCGCCCCCTCTGGAAACACGCCAACCATCTCCCTATTTTGTAGCAAAGCCGTCGCCTGATCGAAAAAATGCTGCTGTCGGTGTTCCGGTTTCTTCAAAGGAAAAGCCCCGAAAGATGTGACCAATTCCCGAACCACCGGAACTTGTCCCATGTAATGATGACAAGCAAACCGGATCGATCGACCCAAAGCCGCCGTCAGCAACACTGGATCTAAGAAACTGCGGTGATTGCTTACCACCAAAACCGGACTCTCTTGCGGGATGCGATCCTCCCGGTGTAAGAACATCTGCGTTCCTAAACTGGCTAGGAAAGAGCGTGAAATCAGTAAAGTGCGATCCTCTCCGAGGGCTGCGCTAACGGGCGACATAGGCAAAAAAATGGGTGTTACCCTAGCAAAGTTGATTCCATTCCTCTGATAAGTTAACATTTCTTTACTAAATTGGGCGATCGGCAACAAGCTAGATTTTTCCCTAAGATATTGCACCATTTTCAATCAGCCTTTCAAGGGCGGGCAGGATGCCCACCCCACAAGACAACTCACTCTTTGTGGAACAGGCATCTTGCCTGTTCTTGATTAGACTGTAATCAACAATCTATAAAGTCTTGTTGCGACCTCTCTAAAAATCTTTAGAACCGCCCTCAAACCAAGTTACGCTAGCTAAACTAAGAAATTTCAAATATTTTCGTGCCAGCCCTAATAGAAATCTTGCGAGGCCCCAAAATGAATAACTTGCACAACTATCACCTTAAATGCACGCTAACCTTCGGCGACATTTACGGTCAAATCATTATTTGGCTGATTGTCATCTTTATGAGTCTAGCCTCCGCACTCGCCTTGTGGAGCAGCGCCCGTCAAATCTACGCTTTAGCCACCGTCGGACTGATTTTAGTGCTGTCTCTACCTTTCTTGCTGTTTGCGTTTGTTACCACTCTGCTAAATCACATCGAAGTCACAGCCGTAGAACCCGCCAGCCTTGTCAAACCCTCTGCTAGCGCCAATTTACCCGGTCAAAAACCAGCCCAAGCTGTGGGCTAATCCAACTCAAATTTTTGATTTTTAATTAAATACGACTTACACACCAGAAGCCAAAAACCCGGTTTCTTCGTCAATACCTCAAATGAGTATCCAGGATTTTTCACAGAAACCGGGTTTTTTGTGTAAGTCTCATCAAATCAAAAGTTAAAAAGTTCCTTACCTTTGCGTGAGGATTTTTTTTGTGCATCAGAATTATGTGTACAGGAGAACACTCAACATTACTCAAAAAATGCTAGAACACGACGTAATCATTGTGGGCGGCGGTTTAGCAGGTTGCCGCGCCGCAGTAGAAATTGCTCGGACTGACCCCAGCTTAAAGGTAGCCATAGTTGCCAAAACTCACCCGATTCGATCGCACTCCGTAGCAGCCCAAGGCGGCATGGCCTCCAGCCTGCAAAACGTCGATCCAGAAGACAGTTGGAAAGCTCACGCCTTCGACACAGTAAAAGGTTCAGACTATTTAGCCGACCAAGACGCCGTAGAAATCCTCACCCGCGAAGCACCGGGCGTAGTCATCGATTTAGAACACATGGGAGTCCTATTCTCCCGCCTCCCAGACGGCCGAATTGCCCAGCGCGCCTTCGGCGGACATTCCCACAACCGCACCTGCTACGCCGCCGACAAAACCGGTCACGCCATCCTCCACGAATTGGTCAACAACCTGCGCCGTAATGGAGTTCATGTCTATGAGGAATGGTACGTCACCCGCCTGATTTTAGAAGAAGGGCAAGCCAAGGGCGTAGTTATGTATCGCCTTCATGACGGTCAAATTGAGGTTGTGCGCGCCAAAGCAGTGATGTTTGCTACGGGGGGTTACGGCCGGGTTTACAACACGACCTCGAACGATTACGCCTCAACTGGAGACGGTTTGGCGATGACTGCTATGGCGGGATTGCCGTTGGAAGATATGGAATTCGTGCAGTTTCACCCGACTGGTTTGTATCCGGTGGGAGTCTTAATTTCGGAGGCTGTGCGGGGCGAAGGCGCTTATTTGATTAATTCAGAGGGCGATCGATTTATGGCAAATTATGCCCCGTCGCGGATGGAATTAGCACCGAGAGATATTACATCCAGGGCCATCTCCTTAGAAATTCGGGCAGGCCGAGGAATCAACGTTGACGGTAGTGCTGGCGGCCCATTTATTTACATGGATTTGCGGCACATGGGACGGGAAAAAATCATGAGCAAAATTCCGTTTGCTTGGGAAGAAGCGCACCGCTTGCTAGGAATTGATGCCGTAGAAACGCCCATGCCCGTGCGTCCGACAGTGCACTATTCAATGGGCGGAATTCCGACTAATGTCAGCGGGCAAGTTCGCAGCAGTGCTGATGGTTTGGTAGACGGTTTCTTTGCAGCGGGCGAAGCAGCTTGCGTGTCAGTTCACGGTGCGAACCGTTTGGGCAGTAACTCGCTTTTGGAATGCGTCGTTTACGGCAAAGTGACTGGCGCAAAAATAGCACAATTCGTCCAAAATCGCAAGTTGCCAACAGTAGACGAACAGCATTATATCAAGGAAGCCAGCCAGCAAATTCAGGCACTTGTAGAACGTCCCGGCAAATACCGCATCAATCAAATCCGGCAACAGTATCAAGATACGATGACTGAGTATTGCGGTGTATTTCGTAGCGCCGAGTTGATGCAAGAAGGCTTAACAAAATTGGAGGAATTGGAGCGACAATATCAGGAGGTTTACTTGGATGATAAAGGCAAGTTGTGGAATACGGAAATTGTGGAAGCTTTGGAGTTGCGGAGTTTGATAATTGTGGGGAAAATGATTTTAACTTCTGCTTTAAATCGCCATGAAAGTCGGGGTGCTCATTGGCGGGAAGATTTTCCACAGCGGGATGACGGCAATTTCTTGAAACATACGCTGGCCTATTATTCACCTGCGGGGATTGATTTGGCTTATATGCCGGTGGCGATTACGATGTTTGAGCCGCAGGAACGGAAGTATTGATTTCTGATTAGCAGTAACCCCCCAATCCGAGGGGGGTTATTTTTTGTGAATATTTTAAAATAATGGCATTTATAAAAAGTCAAAAAGGAATAAAAACAGGGAACCGACTCAAGCAATATTGTCCAAATATCCCGTAGCTTGCATAAAAAGCTTCTATGTGTAATAATCACAGGTTAAGCGTTAAATGTAATACTCCCGTTCTCAAGTACCGATTTTCAGCGTAACCAGCGCCGGAAAACTTGTAATTTGCTGTTTGAGGAAAAAATGACTAAGTGGACAAGAACCTTTACTTTTAAAGGTAAAGAGTTATATTACAATCGGATAAGATTTAATAATCCGACCGAAAGAGCCGTAGAAATTTCGATTGCTTTTGATTTTATTGCTAATCTCAAGAACCCTCAAAAAATTCTCGAAATTGGCAACGTACTCTCCCACTACGAAAACTCATTGAGCGAAAATATTGGGATCAGATCGAGACGAATTGTAGATAAATTTGAAGTCGATCTAGGTGTAGAAAATCAAGATTTGATGAGCTTGCAATCAGGGGAAAAATATGATGCAATAGTATCAATTTCTAGTGTCGAGCACGTAGGGCAAGCAGACGATCCTTCAGGAGGCTATGGCGAACAGAGTGAGTCCCGCGATCTGGAAGGGCCCTTAAAGGCGATCGCTAAAATTTACGATTTACTGGCTATTGATGGCAAAGCCTTGATTACTGTTCCTTTTGGAAAACTTACAGATGCAGAATGGTACATTCAGTTTAGCAAGGAGTATTTAGATGTTTTATGGAAGAACTATGGCATCCCGAAAGATGCTATATCTGCCAACTATTTAAAGCTGATAGATAGAGAAACAGTCGATGAAAAGCACTATATGCTTTGGAGAGAAGTAGATGTTTTAGAACTGAAGGATAGTGAATACGGATGGCCTTGGTCACAGGCTAATGCAATTGCCGTAATAGAAATTAGCAAACTGTCAAGCGACTTTAATCTCAACTTAAACCTAGAACCAAGCGATTTGTATTACAATATGACTTACGAACAACGGAGAGAGTTTGAAAATTGCAAATCCCAACTTCATCAAACTCAGAGAGAGTTGGCACAGTCGCAGTCGCAACTATATCAAACTCAGGCAGAATTAGAACAATCCCTAACTCAACTGAATCAAACTCAGAAAGAGTTGGAAGTAGTTCAAGGTCAAATTTATCCTGTTCAGGGAGAATTGGAACTGGCGCAAGCGATAGTTTATCAAACTCAGGAAGAGTGCGATCGATTTCAGGCGCAACTATATCAAGCTCAGGAAGAGTTGGAAAAACTCCATCCCCAACTGCATCAGACTCAAAGCGAGTTGGAAATATCCCAGTCACAACTGCATAAAGCTCAGGGAGAGTTGGAATTAACCCAAGCTCAACTATATCAAGCTCAGGAAGATCGCGATCGATTTGAGTCGCAAATGTATCAGGCTCAGGAAGATTGCGAATTAATGCAAATTCAACAGCATCAAATTCAGCAAGAATTGCAACTATCCCAAGCCGAACAGCATCAAATTCAGCAAGAATTGCAACTATCCCAAGCCGAACACCATCAAACTCACCAAGAATTGCAACTATCCCAAACCGAACACCATCAAACTCAGGAAGAATTGGAACAGTCGCAATCGCAACTGCATCAAACTCAGGAAGAATTTGAACAGTCTCAGTCGCAACTGCATCAAACTCGGCAAGAATTGGAATTATCCCAAGCCGAACATCATCAAACTCGGCAAGAATTGGAATTATCCCAAGCCGAACATCATCAAACTCGGCAAGAATTTGAACAGTCTCAGTCGCAACTGCATCAAACTCGGCAAGAATTTGAACAGTCTCAGTCGCAACTGCACAAAACTGTGGGGGAATTAGAAAGATGGCGTTTTCAAGAAAATGCCGTCAACAATCCCGCTCAAAATAATCAAGCGCAGTACGGCGTTCTAGTATGGGAAGCCTGGTATGCTTATCGCAACAACGATATGGCCCGGATGTCTCAGTGTCTGCAAAAATCTTTGAATTCGACGCCTTTTTCACCAACAGAAACAGTGGTGAACTGGTTAGAAAATTTTGGCCGCTTTTCCTTAGAAAAAGGGGAGTATCTCGATACGAATTCTCTGAGCAATTCACGGGAATGGAAAGAATTGATGAGGCGTGTGCTTGCTGTTAAAACTAAGGTAGGGAGGCTCTAGGTTAGGGTGGCGGGAACACTAAGCTGAAGTTGGAGTCTATTAAGCTGGAGTCTGGTGTTTAAAATAGCCACTGGGATTCTCCCTGAAACCATCGTCTGTTTGTAACTCTGGGGTTAAAACTGCTCGGGAATAGCGTCGCACAACTAAAACCTGCTCCGGTTTGTGTCAAACAAGTCCCCTCATCTTTTTTAACGCAAGTTGGCAGAGGCGCGATCGCGAACATCATCTGGTATAGTTACAAAAACAGAGACTATACCCTCTTTTATAGTAGCAACCCCAGAGTTGGAAATTACACCATTTAGTTGAAAGATGCTGACAAAGAACACAGAAAAATATCTGGATTTTGAAACTTGTAAAGAGGTACTTGCTAATGTCCGAGAGCAGAACCGTAAGATAGTTCTCTGTCATGGGGTGTTTGACCTGCTTCACCCCGGTCACATTGCCCACTTGCAAGAAGCCAAAGCTTTGGGAGATGTATTGGTAGTTTCAATTACCGCAGCTCATTACGTCAACCGAGGCCCCGGAAGACCTGTTTTTTCTGACGATTTGCGACTTTATTCTATTGCTTCTCTAGCTTGCGTAGACTACGTGCTATTGGCTCCTGTGACTACAGCTCTAGATGTGCTCGATCGAGTTCAGCCAAATTTTTACTGCAAAGGTCACGAATATGCTGACCACAGTCAAGATGTTACTAAAAATATTGACCGGGAAGCCGATCGAGTTAAAGCTTACGGCGGAGAAATTCGCTATACAGGCGAGATTGTCTTTAGCTCAACGAAGCTGCTGAATAACTACACGGATGTGTTGCCACCGCATATCAAAAGCTATGCCATCCAATTAAGTCAGCAACACCCTTTTGAGGCAATTCGGAAGGGCGTTGATGCGATGCAAAAGCTCAAAGTCTTAGTGTTGGGGGACGTAATTATTGATGAATTTGTTCACTGTACAGTGCAGGGTTTGACTTCTAAAGGCAGAGTTATTTCGACTCGCTTTTTGAAAAAAGAGCAGCATCTAGGGGGTTCTTTGGCTATTGCTCGCCACATTGCTAGTTTTGTAGACTCTGTAACCGTGGCTGGTGTTGTGGGGAATGAGCCAGACATTCACAGCTTGATTTTGAATAACATAAATGGCGGTATTCGGCTAGATTTGCAATATGAAAATGGTGCGGCAACCACAACCAAACGCCGTTACATTGAGCGGCAGGGAATGAGGGATGATTACACCAAGCTTTTCTCTATTAATGAACTGCAAGAAGAAGGGCCAGCTCCCAATCAGCGCCAAAATTTGTTAGACCGTTTGCGGAAAACAATTCGGGATTATGACATGGTGGTGGTTGCAGATTACGGACATGGATTGCTGGATACTGAACTCATGGATCTAGTTCAAACTGAAGCTCCATTTTTGGCTTTGAACTGCCAAACAAACAGTGCAAATTACGGCTATAACTTAATTACCAAGTACCGCCGAGCTGATGTTTTTTGCTTGGACGAACAAGAACTACGTTTAGCTTTTTCTAGCCGTTACGGAGACCACAATTATCTGCTTAAAGGCTTGTTTCAAAATCTAGATGCTCAGCAAGGATGGCTGACTTTAGGTTCTTCGGGAGCGTTGGGAATCAATGCCAAAGGAGAAGAAGATTTGAGTCCGGCAATGACGCTGGCGGTGAAGGATACAATTGGGGCGGGTGATGCGTTTTTTGCTCTGGCTAGCTTGAGTGCGAAATTGGAATTGCCGATCGCAGTTGGTTCGCTACTAGGGAATTTGGCTGGGGCGATCGCGGCTAATACTCTTGGGAATGCTGAACCAGTAGAAAAAGCTCGGTTGTTGAAATTTGCTACCACCGTGTTAAAGGTATAAAGATGCCATCTTTTAGCAAGCCGCAAGCAATTTTGTGCGATCGCGATGGTACTCTAATTCAAGATAGCCACTTCCTGAGCCACCCCGACCAAATTGAGTGGGTTCCGGGAGTGCTGGATGCGCTAAAATTCCTGAAGACTAAGGACATCTCAGTATTGGTGGTGACTAATCAATCGGGAGTGGCTAGGGGTTATTTCCCAGTGGAGGCAGTTGAGGCAGTTAATGATAAAATGCGGCGGGATGCTGAAGCTGCGACCGGGGCGATCGCAGAATTTTATTACTGTCCCCATCATCCGCAAGGTCAAGTTATCGAGTATAGTTATGTTTGTGAGTGTCGCAAGCCGTCGCCTGGGTTATTTCTCCAAGCGATCGCCGATCGCAGTTTAGACCCGACGCGATGCTGGGCGATCGGGGATAGACTCAGGGATTTAGAGCCTGGTTTGCAGTTAGGGATGAAAGCCTTTCTCGTTAAAACTGGCTATGGAATACAGGAACAGCAAGACTTGTCTAAATCTCCATTTTCCGATCAAATAACCGTAGTTTCATCAATGCCAGAAATTATTAATTTAATTCCAAATGAGAGTAATTATCCACAGTTAAAAAAGTTTAACGTAACACATTCACTGGGATAATTAATATTAGAAATCTGGAAGAAAGGCAGTCAAGGGTTTATTCACCCCCACGGGTGGTCAGAAACCGGGTTTTTTATCGAATCTGCGATGCTCCAACAAAGTTTTTCGTGAAAAAACCCGGTTTCTAGGCCCCCATGCGTCCAGGACTACCAAGTTGAAAGTAATTGAGTAATTTAGGGTGAATCAAATGCAACAAGTTTTAGTCACAGGCGGAGCGGGTTATGTGGGGGCTGTTCTAGTCCCTAAACTCCTGCAAGCTGGATATCGAGTGAAGGTTGTGGATTTGTACATCTATGGAGAAGATGTTCTATCCTCCGTCAAAGGCCATTCCGGTTTGGAAGAGATTAAGGGAGATATTCGCGATCGCCCACTCCTCGAAAAAATTCTACCCGGATGCGATGCTGTTATCCATCTAGCTTGCATTTCCAACGATCCGAGTTTTGAATTAGACCCAGACCTCGGTAAATCGATTAACTACGATGCTTTTGTTGACTTAGTAGATGTCGCCAAAAACAGTGGAGTCAAACGGTTTATCTATGCTTCTTCCTCCAGCGTGTACGGCATCAAAGAAACCGAAAATGTTAGCGAAGAACTGCCACTGCAACCTTTAACAGATTATTCCAAGTATAAAGCAATGTGCGAGGATGTGTTGCTAGCGAACCGCGAACCGGGGTTTGTTACCTTGATTCTGCGGCCGGCAACCGTCTGCGGTTATTCCCCTCGTTTGCGGCTGGATTTGACAGTGAATATTCTCACTAACCACGCTGTCAATAATGGTAAAATCACGGTGTTTGGCGGCGAACAGAAGCGGCCAAACATTCACATCGAGGATATGACCGACCTTTATATCAAGTCGCTCGAATTGCCTGATGATGCGATCGACGGCAAGATTTTCAACGCGGGTTATGAAAATCATACGGTGATGCAAATTGCTCAAATGGTGCGAAATGTGGTAGGAAAACAAGTAGAGATTGTCAGCACTCCGACCAATGACAACCGCTCTTATCACATTTCATCGGAGAAGATTAAGAAGGAACTTGGGTTTGTGCCGCAGCACACAATTGAAGATGCCGTGCAGGATTTGGTGAAGGCTTTTCAGGCAGATTTGATTCCTAATCCGATGACGGATAGCCTTTATTACAATATTAAGACGATGCAAGGACTGAGTTTAAAATAAAGATGAATATTCCTGAACTTGAAGCCAAAGCCCGAAAAATTCGGGGCAAAATTGTAGAACTGTCCCACAAAGCTCGGACAGCCCATTTAGGTTCTTCTCTATCCTGTACCGATATTTTAGTAGCAGCTTACTGGGGAAGTTTGAAAATCGATCCCAAGGATTCCGAAAATCCCGATCGCGATCGCTTCATCCTCAGTAAAGGACACGCAGCAACAACACTGTACGCCACCCTCGCAGAAGCGGGATTTTTTCCGCAAGAATTACTCGATACCTATGCCCAAGAGGGTAGCAACTTGCCAGAACACCCCAGCGTGAAATGCGTACCGGGGGTAGAAGTAGCAACGGGTTCCCTCGGACACGGGTTGTCCGTAGGCATAGGAATGGCCTTAGCCGGCCGCATTCAGAAACGCTCTTACCGCGTGTTTGTCACCATGAGTGACGGCGAATGCAATGAAGGTTCTGTTTGGGAAGCGGCGATGTTTGCTCCTGCTCAAAAACTAGATAATTTAGTTGCCATCATTGATTACAATAAGTGGCAAGCTACTGGGCGCAGCAACGAAATCATGGCTCTTCATCCTCTCAAACAAAAATGGGAAGCTTTCGGATGGAGTACCTATGAATTAGACGGTCACGATATGAAAGCATTGGTTGATACTTTGCGTAACGTGCCTGATGGTAGCGGTAAACCGGTTGCTATTGTTGCCCATACTGTTAAAGGAAAAGGCGTTTCTTTTATGGAAGATGACAACAATTGGCACTACCGCGTTCCGACTGCTGAAGAAGTTGAAAAAGCTAAAGTGGAACTTCAGCTTGTATAGCAATTTTCCTCGGATTTTGATTGAACCGCAGAGGGCGCAGAGGGCGCAGAGGAAGAGAATAGAGAGAGTTTGCAAATAATGAGAGGATTGCTAGATGAGAAATGAATTTGCCGCAGAATTGAGCGCAATAGCTGCGGAAGACGATAGAGTTGTCTTGTTATCTGGCGATATTGGTAATCGGCTTTTTGATAAATATAAAGCTCGCTTTCCCGATCGCTTTTATAACTGTGGAGTTGCCGAAGCGAACATGATGAGCGTGGCTGCTGGTATGGCAATGTGCGGACTTCGCCCTATTACTTACACGATTACGCCGTTTACAACTACTCGCTGTTTTGAACAAATTCGAGTTGATGTTTGTTATCACAATGTTCCAGTGATTATTGTGGGAGTTGGGGCTGGTTTGTCCTATGCCGGGAATGGGGCGACTCATCATTCCTGTGAAGATATTGCTTTACTGCGAATGCTGCCAAACATGACTGTAATCTGTGCGGGTGACGCTTGGGAAGTTCGGGCCGCCATGCGAGCTTGTTTGCAACAAAATGGCCCGGCTTATATTCGCATGGGCAAAAAAGGTGAGCCGCTGGTTCATGATGGGATGCCTGATTTTGAAATCGGCAAAGCAATCGTGATGCGGCCCGGAAGTGACGTTTGCTTGCTGAGTACCGGCAATCTGCTACCGAATGTGTTGGAAGCAGCAGACGAGCTTGGCAAACAGGGAGTTTCCGCCCAAGTTGTCAGCTTCCACACTGTTAAGCCTTTGGATCGAGAATTGCTCGATCGGGTTTTTTCGCAGTTTTGGGTAGTGGCGACGGTAGAAGAACACAGTATCATCGGCGGACTCGGAGGGGCTGTGGCTGAGTGGATGAGCGATCGCGACCATCAAAAAGCTCGTTTGTTGCGAATTGGAGTTGCAGACAAGTTCCTGCACGCAGCGGGAGAACAAGAGTATGCTCGCGAGTATTTTGGCCTCACCCCAGAGGCGATCGCCGACAAAACCTTGCAGATGTATCGGGCGATCGCCCCGAAGCCGGTGAAAGTATAAAAAAACACAGGATCGAAAGATATGGACTTCCTAGAAAAAATAGAAACAGACTTAAGTGCTGCTTTCATTCAAAATGGCTATATCATCCAGCCCTGCGAAAATCTATCTGGCCTGGAGCGAATCCGAAACAAAACAGTAGATTTAGCAGCTAATTTTCTAGAAGTGCCATATCCGACCGCTCCCGGAGTATTTTTAGATGAAATTGTCTCTGTATTACCTGTCGCAAAACTCAACTATTTTCGCCTGCATATCATATCAGGTTTAATGGCCGAATCTTGGTTTCGGGAAGCATATTTCTCCTGCGCTCGTTCCCTAGTCGAAACCCTTGTCGGCAACGAATTGGTGATGCAGCGCAATATCGGTTTAAGCATTCAAATTCCCGGCGACAACAGTTCTTTATTACCCCTGCATTCTGATAGTTGGGGTTCGGAATGTTCCCCTTTTGAAGTAGTGTTGTGGATTCCCTTAGTAGATTGCTATCGGACAAAGAGTATGTTTATTTTGCCGCCTGACGCTGATGCTAAATGGCGGGAAAAAGTACAGGATTTTGCAGGGGGAGGCACAGAAAGTCTTTATCAGGCGGTCGAGCCAGAACTAAAATGGTTAGAAGTTCCCTACGGCAAGGTTGTTTTATTTACTCCTACTGTCATGCACGGCAATAGAATCAACCAAGAATCTACAAGCAGATGGTCTATGAATATTCGATTTAAAGGTTTATTTACACCATACTCTGATAAACGTCTGGGGGAATATTTCGCACCGATCGCCGTGCGTGCCGCCTCGATAATAGGGATGAAATTTACAATGCCTGGGGGGTTTGATGAGTGAGAAATCAGGTTATCGCGGTTACATTACTAGCCGTCCAGTCAGGGGGGTAAGTTATCCGCACCGCGTGCAAAACTTGGTGGTTCGCGACTACGCGACACGGCATAATTTAGATTATAAACTCAGTGCAACTGAATATGCGATGCCCGGATGTTATATGATGTTGTACGATGTCTTGGCAGAACTGCCACAACTAGAGGGCCTCATACTATTCAGCTTGTTTATGTTGCCCCAGAAAACCAAGTCGCGATGGGAAATATACGATCGCATTTTAGGTGCTGGATGCGAGTTACACGCAGGTTTGGAAGAAATGGTACTGCAAGATCGCAGCGATATCGACGATTTTGAAACAATGATGCAGGTAGTTTTAACTTTACCCAATACACCGATGGGCGGTTATTATCAAAAGTCAGAAAACCCAAAACTAAACAACTTTTTTCAACAAGCTATGAGTGTGGAGTGAGCAATGTTAATTGGAGTTGATTTTGACAACACGATCGTCTGTTATGACGGCTTGTTCCACCGAGTGGCCCTCGAACAGGGATTAATTCCCCCAGAAGTCCCTGTCAGTAAAGGTCAAGTGCGGGATTATTTGCGCCAGTGCGGGAAGGAAGATGCTTGGACTCAGATGCAGGGTTACGTTTATGGCGATCGCATGAAAGAAGCTGACCCGTTTCCGGGCGTACTGGAATTTTTTACCCGTTGCGTTCGAGAAAAAGTCAATGTCTGCATTGTCAGCCACAAGACGCGCTACCCTTATTTGGGCCCCAAATACGATTTGCACGCAGCAGCACAGGGATGGTTGCAAAGTCAAGGGTTTTACGATCACGATCGGATTAATTTGTCCCCAGATCGAGTGTACTTTGAACTGACTAAGCAGGAAAAGCTGGAACGGATTGCCAAGCAGCAATGTACCCATTTTATCGATGACTTGCCCGAATTTCTGGGAGAGTCGGGGTTTCCGGCCGGAGTCGATCGCATCCTCTTTGACCCCCAGAACCACCATCCCACGGGACATCCGTTTCGTCACAGTTCCTCTTGGTCGGAAATCGAGGCTTTAATTTTATGATGACTGAAGCGGTTTCCCTGAGTTTAGAACAGCTTCAGCAAGCAGCCTGCGATCTAGTATCTGCGGCCCGATTGGGTGGTGAGGTGGAACTTCATCCTCTGACAGGTGGCGGGAATAACCGGGTTTTCCGCGTGGCTGCGGATGGTTCAAGTTTTTTGTTGAAGGTTTATTTTCAACATCCAGGCGATCGCAGAGACCGCTTGGGCACTGAATTTGCATTTTCGCAGTTTGCTTGGGACAATAAAGTGCGAGCTTTACCTCAACCTTTGGCGTGCGATCGCCAAAAAGGTTTAGGTTTATATGAGTTTGTCCGGGGAAGGCGCATCGAACCGCAGGAAGTTACCACAGAAACGGTTGAGCAAGCGCTGAATTTCTATCGGGAAATAAACCGTTACAAGCAAGTTACCGAGGCTCAAATTCTGCCTCAAGCATCGGAAGCTTGTTTTACTATTCAGGAACATCTGCAATGTGTTGAACGTCGCCTTGTCAGGTTGCAAACAGTCGCAGCATTTTCCGAGAGCGATCGCTCTGCTGTAGACTTTATTCACAACCAATTGTTTGAAGTTTGGAGAGAAGTGCGATCGCGGGTAATCGAACAAGCGAATCAGTGGAGTCTGCATTTAGAAGCAGAAATCGCACTTTTAGATCGGTGTTTGTCTCCATCGGATTTTGGGTTTCACAACGCTATTTTGAGCGATTCTGGGCAATTACGCTTTCTCGATTTTGAGTATGCAGGGTGGGACGATCCTGGTAAAATGGTTTCTGACTTTTTTTGCCAGCCGGCGGTTCCTGTCCCTTTAAATTACTATTCCAAGTTTGTGGAAGCGGTTGTTTCTGAGTTGTCAGAACCCGAACAATACCGACAGCGGATGGCGATTTTATTGCCTGTTTATCGAGTCAAGTGGTGTTGTATTCTGCTGAATGACTTTTTGCCAGTGGCCGGCCAAAGGCGAAGTTTTGCTGGGCAAGTTGCCGATCGGGAAGTACGCAAAGCTGTACAATTACAAAAAGCGCGTCGCGCCCTCGAATACCTGCAACAAAACAGGGAAATTTAAATGGCTTATATTGACTTTCTATCAGCAGTTCACAAAAAAACTCAGCGCGATTATTTGGGGCGCGTGAATGAATTTCCCAAGGCTGAGGCGGCTAAGCTTGCTAAAAAATTTGATTTTGATTATTGGGATGGCGATCGCAAAGTTGGGTACGGCGGTTATAAATATGATGGCCGCTGGCGGGCTGTTGCAGATGCGATCGCTCAACACTACAATTTGAAAACGGGCAATCGGATTTTAGATGTTGGGTGCGGCAAGGCTTTTTTACTGTACGATTTTACACAAGCTGTACCGGGAATCGAAGTAACCGGTATTGATATTTCCGAATACGGGATTGCTCACGCCCCAGAAGAAGTGCGCCCGTTTTTGAAAGCGTGCAGCGCGACGGAACTTCCATTTGCAGACAACAGCTTTGATTTAGTGATTTCTATCAATACTTTGCACAATTTGTATTGTTTTGAGCTTGACCGAGCTCTCCGGGAAATAGAAAGAGTTGGCAACGGGAACAAATATATTGTGGTAGAGTCCTATAGGAACGAAGCCGAAAAAGCGAATCTGCTTTATTGGCAGCTTACTTGTGAAAGTTTCTATACGCCTGATGAGTGGCAGTGGTGGTTTGACCGTTGCGGCTATACGGGCGATAGCTCTTTTATTTACTTTGAGTAAGAGCAAAAATTCACTCGGTGAGAAAGTCAAAAACACAGCCCATAATCAGAGGTAATAATGAGTCCGCGCAAAATAGCAGTGCTTGGTAGCAATTCTTTTTCAGGAAGCGATTTCGTTGACTTGCTTCTAGAAGACGGTCAAAATGAAATTTTGGGTATCAGCCGTTCTCCAGAGAAAGGGCCGCTTTTTTTACCGTATCTGCGCCATAAAAACCCCAATTTTAAGTTTCATAAATTGGACTTTAACGGGGATATGCCACAGATATTACAGGCACTTGACGAGTTTGCACCGGAGTATATTGTTAATTTTGCTGCTCAAAGTGAGGTGGCTCCCAGTTGGGTGCATCCCGATCACTGGTTTCAAACGAATACCGTAGCATTAGCTCAATTAATTAACCACTTAAAAGACCAAAAATATTTGCACCGTTACGTTCATATTTCGTCTCCTGAAGTGTACGGCACTTGTGAAGGAAACGTGACCGAATTATCTCCGATGAATCCTTCTACGCCTTATGCTGCTTCTAAAGCGGCGGCGGATATGCTGCTTTCTACTTATTATAAAAATTTCCAGTTTCCTTTGGTGACAGTTCGTGCTACTAATGTGTATGGAGCGTATCAGCAGCTATTCAAAATTATTCCGCGATCGGCAATTTACCTGAAGTTGGGTAAAACAATTCAGTTGCACGGTGGCGGGCACGCAGTCAAGTCTTATATCCATATTCGCGATGTTTCGAGGGGAGAATTAGCGGTGATGGAAAAAGGCAAAGTGGGGGAAATTTATCATTTGTCTCCCGATCGGGGCTATGCTGTGCGAGAAGTAGTTCAAACTATTTGCGATACCATGAATCGCTCGTTTGCTGAGTCAACGGAGACTGTTGCCGAACGATTAGGACAGGATGCTGCCTATGTGATAGATTCAACCAAGGCTCGGACTGAACTCGGATGGAAGTCAGAGATTTCTTTGAACGATGGAGTTGCTGGTGTGATAAAATGGGTGGAGGAATTTTGGGATGAGATTGAGCAGCAGTCTTTAGAATATGTTCATAAACCTTAGTATCTAATTACTGTATTATTAACAACGGTTGAGGAAAGCCGGAGACAAGCAATGACTGTAAGCTATTTTGACGCGGCAAACAAACTAAAGCAGGAAGGGAGATTGGAAGAGGCGATCGCGTCTTATCGCTCTGCTATTGAGGAAAAACCCAATTTTTATTGGTCTTACCCAAATTTGGGAGATGTTTTGCTTAAGGTTGGCCGCTGGGATGAGGCGGTTAATGCTTACAGTCGGGCGATCGAACTTAACCCTAGTTCGTCGGCTTGGATATATTACAATCAAGGGGAAGCTCTAACTAAATTGGGGCGGTTGGATGAGGCGATCATTTGTTATCAAAGGGCGATCGATCTGAGTCCTGATGAAGTTGAGATTCAATCGAGTTTGGCAGAGGCGCTGCGGCAGAGAAGTCAGGTAGATTTGGATCGGGCGATCGGAATGTATCAGCGGGCGATCGAGCTAAATCCTGAGTCGGTGGCAGCTTATCAGAATTTGCTAGAAATCCAGCCGGATAACTGGGAGGCTTGGTGGCAGTTGACCCACCTCTACGTCAAGCAAAATCAAAAGGAACAAGCGTTTCTTGCTTGTCAGCAGTTAATTGAACTCAATCCGGAGTTGCTACAAGCTCACCAAAAAATGATTTCTCTCCAGCCGGATAACTGGGAAGCATGGTGGCAATTAGGCAATCTCCATGCTAAACAGGGAGAAGACGGTTCAGCAATAACCGCTTACCAAAATGTGATTGAGCTCAATCCGGGGAAGGCTGCTGAAGCTTATCAAAAATGGCTGCAACTTCAACCCGATAATTGGGAAATTTGGTGGCACCAGATAACTGGGAAGCATGGTGGCAATTAGGCAATCTCCATGCTAAACAGGGAGAAGACGGTTCAGCAATAGTCGCTTACCAAAATGTGATTGAGCTCAATCCGGGGAAGGCTGCTGAAGCTTATCAAAAATGGCTGCAACTTCAACCCGATAATTGGGAAATTTGGTGGCACCAAAGCCTGCTGCCCCTCCAGCCGGATAACTGGGAAGCGTGGTGGCAATTAGGCAATCTCCACGCTAAACAGGGAGAAGACGGTTCAGCAATAGTCGCTTATCAGCGAGTTATCGAACTTAAACCTGACTATATGCCAGCCCACCAAAAATTGGTTTCGCTCCAGCCGGATAACTGGGAAGCATGGTGGCAATTAGGCAATCTCCACGCTAAACTTGAGCAGGCTCAAGATGCAATAGTCTCTTATAACCAAGTTCTTCAACTTCATCCTGAAGCGGTGCAAGCTTACCAAGAATTACTAAAACTTCAGCCGGATAACTGGGAAGCTTGGTGGTGCTTAGGTAATATTTACGCTCAGCAAAATCAGTGGGAAGAAGCAATAGTAGCGTATCGTAATACAATTTTACTTAATCCTGAGTGTTATGATTGTTATAGTAAATTAGGAGACTTGTTAGTAGAAAAGGGGCAAGTTGTTCATGCGATCCAATTTTATCAACAGGCAATATCTATCAACCCTGAGCAGGCACAAATCTACTTCCAACTAGGAAAAGCGCTGGTACAGCAAAAAACATTTGATCAGGCGATTGATAATTATGAGCAAGCAATTAAAATTAACCCTGATTTATTAGTAGAAGGAATTTCTAATGTCGCCTCTGCGCTGCGACAAAATGATGAGTTTGAAAAAGCAGTTTACTACTGTGAGGAATTTCTGAAAATCTATCCTAAGTCAACAGAAGGTTATGTTACTTTAGCACATTCCCTACTGGTACAAGGTAAACTTAATGAAGCCTTTAACAATTATTACCAAGCTAATCAAATTAAATTTGCTGAAGTCAAGGGTAGGGGTGAAATTCCGAGTATTATGTTTAATACAGTGCCAAAATCTGGTAGTGCTTATGTTTTTAGCACTTTGAGTAAGGGTTTACAACTACCTGCTATGAGAGTATCTTCTAGCACCTTTCCTGATGATGTAATTAGTATTGAACAACTAAAGAGATTTACTTCACAACCATTTATTTCTCAAGAGCATTTCCCTGCAAGTCTAGTTAATCTTAATCTTTTGAAGGCATTTGTAGATCGATTAATTGTGAATGTCCGCGATTTACGCCAGGGGCTACTATCAGTAGTTCATCATTTTAGAAGAGATAAAGCTCAAAATCCTCTAGGATTACTAATAAGTCCATCTTTCTTGCCGGAAAAATACTTTTTTATGCCTTTATCAGAGCAAATTAGCTGGCAAATTGAAAAAGGTTATCTGCCTGCTGCAATTAAATGGATAGAAGGTTGGCTTGATGCTGAAGAAGATTCCTCATTTTATCCAAAAATTCTATTTACCAAGCATGAAGATTTAGCCACGAACCCAGAAGCATATTTTGAATCAATACTGAAATTTTATGAAATAGACCATGCTAGATTTACTTTCCCAGAAAAACCAAAATTTGATTCACATACACATCAGCGGAAGGGAAGTATTGATGAATGGCGCACAGTATTCACTGGTGAGCAAGCCGAAGAAGCTTCTCGCCTCATCCCAGAGCGACTAATCAAAAGATTTGGATGGCCAAGGAGTTAACATTGATGAAATTGAAGATTTTGCCTAATGGTTGTGTTGTGTTGAGAAGGATAAATGGAGGATGTGTAAAATGATATTCAGTCAAAACAGTCCAATGATTTTTTTCAAGAAGGCTAATAAACTCAAACAAGAAGGTCTATTGGAGGAAGCAGTTATTGCTTACGAGTCGGCTATTGCTGAAAACCCAAATTTTTATTGGTCTTATCATAATCTAGGAGAGACACTGGTAAAGTTAGATCGCCCCTACGAAGCAGTTACTTATTACCAGCGAGCCTTAGAAATTAATCCAAATTCAACTGTTTCTCACCATAATTTGGGAGATATTTATAGAGTTTTGGATCATCTAGATGTAGCAATTGTAGAGTATCAGCAAGCTCTTAAATATAGTCCAAATAATTATAGCTTATACAACAAATTAGGTCAAACATTGTGCCAGCTTTCGGCACTCCTTAACCCTGAATATTTACTAGAAAATTTTCTGATCTGTGAGCAGATAAGAGAAATACTGCCTGAAAGCAGTTATTTATACGGCTTTCCATACGAACTCTATTACCTCAAAGATGAAATTTTTTTGAAAGAAACTGACTTACTGAGCAATGATTGTTTTTTAGAAGAAGCTTATCGTACTTATTTGAAACGGAAACCAGATGAAGATGGCAAAGAACATTACCTTTATCACCTTCAGCATGGTCTGACCCGCCAGGAAATCATTTCTGCCTTTCGCCAATCACCCGAATTTAACTCTCTCTTAGTTTTCCTCATAAAATCAATTTATCTACAAGTCGCGATCGCATTGTGTCGCCACTCTATTGCCTTGAATCCTAACTACAAGCAATCTTATGATACCTTGATAGAGTTGGGACTCCTGTGGGGCAATGTACTGACTCAGCAGGGTAAATTGGATGAAGCAATAGAGAGCTACAAGCAGGTACTTGCCGTTGATTGGAACAACTTGAGCTTGAATAACTTAAAGTTGGGGGAGGCTCATTACCAACTCGGGTATGCACTTTCACAGAATAAGAAAGTAGATGAGGGAATAGAAAGTTACCGTCAGGCGATCGCGCTGCGCCCAGACTGGGCAGACCCTCACCTTATGCTTGCAGGTGTACTATTATACCAGGACGATCGATTCGATGAGGCAATTGGGATGTATGAGCGAGCAATCGCCCTTCGCCCAGACTGGGCTGAAGCATATCTGATGGTCGGCAATGCCATGTTATACCAAGACAAACTCGAAAAAGCAATTGAAAGATACGAGCAAGCGATCGCCCTTCGCCCAGACTGGGCTGAGGCACACCTAACTCTCGGAAATGCGTTGTTTAGGGAGAACAAGCTAGAGCAGGCAATTGAGAGATACGAGCAAGCGATCGCCCTTGCTCCCGAATGGGATTACGCACACTACAGTTTAGGAAATGCCTTTTTACAACAAGGTAGGTACGAAGAAGCTCTTTCTTATCACCGAACGGCACTCATCCTCAATCCAAATTGGAACGATGACGCATATTTTTATTTAGGGTTTCATGTATATTCTCAGGAGCATTTAGGGGGAATAAAAAAGATTTATCAACAAGCACTGACTCTAAAATCGAATTGGACAAGAGGCTATAAAGCAGCTGGAAGTTGGCTGATGAATTTACTGGGTCAGTTGAATGGTGCGCTTGAGTTTTGGCACGAGCACAAAAAAAGGCAACAAGAGCCGAACATACTAACTTTTTATGGATTTGATTTGACTCGTAACATTGGTCATATTGCTCTTTTAGATATTCTTGTAAAATTGCAACATCTGAGTTGGGTGAATTCGCCACAAGAAAAATTCATATGGACTCCCCCTCAACAGTTTGTTGCTAATAGATGTTTGCTAAATTACTGGCATCAGTATATTCCAGTCATTTCAGATTCCTCACTTCCACCTCTCAAATCTCCTTTGATGAGGTATGAGGAGGAATTTATAGGGCTGATCGCTCTATCTAACGGTCAAACAGTGTATATGCACCACATGGCTGCGACTGTTCAAAAACAATGGGAGACTGAGAGACGACCTCCTCTCCTTTCGCTGTCTGATTTTGACTCTGAACGTGGCTGGCATTGTCTACAAGCACTTGGCGTGCCAACAGATGCTTGGTTCGTTTGTCTTCATGTTCGAGAACCTGGTTTTTATAAACAGCGGAATAGCAACCTTTCATCGCGTGATTGTGACATTGATACGTACCTATTAGCAATCCAGACAATTGTGTCACGAGGTGGTTGGGTTATCCGTTTAGGCGATTCTTCAATGAAGCCACTGCCAAAGATACCGCAAGTAATAGATTATCCTCACACTAAATTTAAAAGTGATTGGATGGATGTATTTTTGTGCGCCAAGTGTAGTTTTTTTGTCGGTACGAATTCAGGTCTCTGTGCTGTAGCTACCAACTTTGGTGTTCCCGTCGTTTTAACTAATCTGCCCCATTTGGGGTATCTCCCTTGGTTTGGTATTTGGATTCCCAAACTTTATTGGTATGAAAAGGAAAATTGCTATATCAACTTTTCCGAGAGACTTATTCCTCCTCTTGGTTACATAGACTTGATCAGAATGTTATCATCTATAGGTATTCAGGTAGTGGACAATACACCAGAGGAGATAAATGACATAGTTCTAGAAATGTTGGAACTGCTCGATGGTACAATCAAGTACACAGAGGAAGACAATAAATTCCAACAGCAGTTCGAGGGACTGGTGAAGAAGTACGCAGGCTACGATTGTAATAGTCGAATGGGTCGGGCATTTTCAAAGAAATACGATTATCTTTTGTATGAAAATAGTCGGAATTTTTTTCTTTTTGAAACATATCAAGAAAACTACAATCGGCCAGGTGAAGTTGGTTAATAAAGCTATCATTTGTCATTACCTGGTATCTACTACTTGACTTCCTGAAGTTTGTATGATAGAAAAAAGTAAATGGTAAAGCTCGTAGGAGTGTAGTAACAATTAGCGACATTTTCACCCTTAAAAACAAAGGCAAAAATAAAAAGCAGCAAGGATTATAATTTACTGCTTGTTAGTTTCACAAAACAAATCAAAACAAAACAATCTACCAACGGAAGATGTTCTCATGATTACCACAAAAGACAATATAACACCAGAAAATCTTGAAAAAGAAATGCACCTACTTGCCGAACGTCTCAAGTTGGAGAATGTGGAAGATTCTCTATATTTTCCCAAATATTTTCAAATTGAAACGATTAGAGTTTGCAATGCTCGTTGCACTTTCTGCGCGGTAGACCAATGGGACAAATCTGTGCCACTTATGCCAGATGAACTATTTAATAAAATTGCTGATGAGCTTGGTAATTACTCCGATTGGATTGAATTTGTTTGCATTCAGCGAGCTGGAGAACCCCTGCTTGATAAAAAACTTGTGGAACGTGTTCGTAAACTCAAACAGGTAGGCATAAAAAGAGTCAATTTTTCAACTAACGCATCTCTGCTAACAGAAAAGAAAGCAAGAGATCTGTTTGAGGCTGGGCTTGATGAAGTTTACATTTCCATTGACACAGTTGACAAAGAAACTTATGAGCAGCAGAGGGTGGGGCTGAAATATGAAACCGTAATCAATAACATTAAGTCTTTGTTTCAGGTGAGAAATGAAGTAAAACCTGATGCTGTACTCAGGGTGCGGGGAATATATTTCTCCAATAGTTTAGATGATCCTGACGAAAGAGAAGCGATGATACGATGGGAAAATTTCTGGACTCCCATAAAAAAGCCACACGATCAAATCTACATGAAAAAAGCACACAATTTTGGCAATCATAAAGACCTGAATGTAGATGCACCGGATTACGAATGGGATTGGGTTTATCATCCTTGCATTATTCCTTGGTCTTCTATGAATATCACAGCAATGGGAAAAGTAGCTCTCTGCTGTGTTGACTTAGATGCGGATGTAAACATGGGAGACATAAATCTCCACTCAATAGCTGAAGTTTGGAGGAGTGAAAAGTATCAAGCCATCCGCGAACTGCATAAAGCAGGAAAACGCAATGAAATTAAGTTGTGTCAAGGTTGTACAATATTTGACGAAGATTCAAAGGTGAATAGTTCACAGGAGAAGCAACTTATTTATCAAAGTTAATTCTATTAAGTAATTTGGGTGTGAACCACCAAGGCTTCCAGGGAAAAGTGCCCAATCAAAGTCTAGGAGACTCAAATTAAGGAATTGACGGGGTTAAAACACTTGGCGCAGACCTTGGAGTCAAGCCAGTTGATGAAAAATTATGTCAAGAAAATTGGGCAATGCGTGATCAAAAAATAGGTTCGTCAGTTGCGTCTAATAATTTATTGGCAGAAGCCAAAAAACTGCTCAAATCTAATCCAAATGAAGCCTTCAATTTGTTTGTAAAGTTAGAGAACAGGGGAGGAAATTTTACAGATTTCTTATCTGCAATTCAATTCCTACAGAAAGTTCCCAGAGAAGTGCGCGAGGGACAGGCGATTGCCAGACTCAAAGTGGCAATTATCGGCAATTGTACCCTCGCCTATGTGACGGACGCACTATCCCTATATCTCTGTCCAAGAATCTTCTGTGAAACTTACACAGGCGAATTTGACCAGTGGACGATTGACCTAATAGGGCCTGATTCTGCATTAGCCCAGTTCAACCCAGACATTGTTGTTTTGTATCTTTCCTCTTTAGGATTAACTACTGGGGGAACTCGTTTGGCTGCTCCTCCAGTCAAACTGATAGAAGATGCTTTGCATAGCTTTGCTAAGCGACGCCAAACCCCAGTAGTTGTTATCCTGCCTGAACCTTTACAGGAATGTACAGGTGGTGACTCCGATGCCGATCGCTGGTATCGTATGACGTTCCAGGCTGTTGACGAGGTAGTAAAGCGAACTTTGAAGGCTCAAGCTCTAACTTTAGATCCGGTTCCTACCCTGCTAACACTTAAAGGCGAATGGTCAGCACCCCGCTTTTGGAATAGTGCCAAAGTGCCTTTGCATCCAAATGCCTGTATTGCAATAGGTCGCCGTATTGCCCAAATGGTAGAGAATATGACTTATCCTCGCATCAAAGTGGTCGCTGTCGATTGCGACAATACGCTGTGGGGAGGAGAAGTCGGTGAAGTGGGGCAAGCAAACGTAGCACTGTCACCTTTTGAGGGAGGCACTAGCTATTTAAGGTTGCAGCATTTGCTCAAAGAAGCCTCCCAAAAAGGCATTCTGCTGGTAGCAGTATCCAAAAACGAGATAAATAATGTCAAGGAAGTATTTAACCAGCGCCCAGAAATGTTGCTGGATATTAATGACTTCAGCTCGCTAAAAATTAATTGGGAGTCCAAATCAAAAAATTTGTTAGCTGCGGCCAGAGAACTAAATCTTGGGACTGATAGTATTCTTTTTATTGATGATTCTTCCTTTGAGCGCAGTGAAGTGAAAGCAACGCTACCTGATGTCCTAGTCGCTGAACTACCAGATAGCCCTGATGATTATGCTCACTTTATTAACAATCTTGGAGTCTTAGAACGCCCACTGGTGAGCAAAGAGGATACTATACGCACTGAACTATATAAGCAAGAACATCGACGTAAAGAAAATTTAGCATCAGTTGTTTCCCTGGAAGATTTCTTGCGGGATTTGCAGTTAAAAGTCTGGGCTATGCCTATAGGATTACAAAACTTGGATCGCGTTAGTCAACTGGTGTCGAAAACAAATCAGTTTAATCTGACTACAAAGCGGTACACTAAGGAAGCACTTGCTACTTTAGCTGTTAATCCAGATACCTATGCCTACTGCTTCTCCGTCTCTGACCGATTTGGAGATGCTGGAATAATAGGTGTTAGTATTGCTTACCCTGATGGTAATCAGTGCTTTCGGATCGACACGCTGCTACTAAGCTGTCGCGTGATGGGACGGACAGTGGAAAATGCTATGCTAGAGCATCTGCGTCAATGGTTGGTGCCCAAAGGATATCAGCGGTTACGCGGTGAATATATACCGACTCAAAAAAACAAGCCTGTAGAAGATTTGTTTCCCAAGTTTCAATTTATTCAACAATCTGCATCTGAATCTGATAACTGTCATGTGTACCTATACCCAAGCATTGACAAACCTTTTGACAATCCTTTCGCTCAAATTATTGAGATTACTGGTCGGAGTTAAGTAATGAATTATCCAAAAATAGAACAGCTACGCCTCCAATTGCAAATAAAATATCCTTACTTAGTCAACCAAGTTGATAGAAATTTCAACCAATTTGGGGAAGAGTGGGCTATTGAATTTGATAATTTGCTAGCGAAAATGTTTTCTGATGAGGCTAGTATCGCTCAAGCACTAAAAGGCTATTCTGAGTTTTTACTAGATATAATGCGTTTGATGAAACGATTTGAAAAAGATAAAGCGTATCTCGCAAAATCTTACTCTGATGTAGCCAAAGAAGTTTACCACAATGAAGAATTTATGATGGCATTATACCTGCCAGGTATTCTGTTGAGCCGTTATTTATGGGCAAATCTTTATCGCCAAACAATTTTTTTTAAAAATAACTTTGTGAGAGATTTTTGCAATAGTAAAGAAGACTTTTTTTATGAAGTTGGTATTGGGACTGGTTTTCATTCGCGATACCTTTTAGAGGCTAATCCAAACGGTCGAGGTATCGGATTCGATATTAGTGATTTTTCAATTCGGTACACGGGCCAACAATTAGAAGCCTACAACTGTCAAAATCGCTATCAGATCCAGAAGCGCAATGTTGTTACTGAACCAGTTTTAGAGCCTGCACCTTTTTTAATGTCAGTTGAGGTACTAGAACACTTAGAAGACCCCCTCGCTTTTCTCAAAGCACTTCGCTCAATGCTCAAACCAGGTGGAAAAGCATTTATTACTGCTGCTATCACAGCCCCAGAAATAGATCATATCTACTTGTATCGTACTGCTGAAGAAGTTTTAGCCCAAATTAAAGAGGCTGGGTTTAAGCTTGAGCAATATCTTTGTGCGCCCGGATATGTCCCTCAAAGTGACGAACCTGTGCCAATGGTTGCTGCGTTTATTGTAGTTTAGAAAAAAATAAAAAATCATGCAAGAAGTTACTAAGGATGATGTGCAAACGGTATTTCAGGAAGTGTTTGATCAGGAAGAATTAGAAATCTATCCAGAATTGAATGCCCAAGATGTAAAAAACTGGGATAGTTTTAATCACATGAACTTAATTTTGGCATTAGAAGAAAGATTTCATGTACGGTTTTCTACAGAAGAAATGGCTGCAATGGCTAATGTAGGCGACTTATTTGTTCTGCTTAATAAGCATGGTGTCAATGTATCGTGGTGATTGATTCATGGAAATACGCGAGTCTTTTCTTATGCGCGACTGGGAGATAATGTATGATTTTTTAGGAAACAACTACCGACCAGATATTGCTTTGCGTGCTGCCCAACTTTATGAGTGGCAGTTCCAAGTAGACGCTCTTCGTAATAAGACTTGTATGGTTTGTGCTTGGGATGGCAATCGTTTAGTCGCAATTCTCGGATACATACCAACGTTAGTGTTTTGGGGGGATTTTGACCAACCTGTGCAAGGAGTGTGGTGCGCTAATTGGCAGGTGGAGAAGGGATATCAACACGGATTGGGTTGGTTGTTACTGCGAAAGCTTCAAGAGATGTATCCAATTCTACTGGGTGTTGGGGCTAGCTCTGAAACTGAGCGCATTGTCAAGCGTATGGGCTGGACATTTTGTTCACAGTTACCTCGATATTTGTGTGTTTTGGACTTTGATAAGACAATTAAAATGATCGACTCAGAGATTTCAACAGATGATTTACAATCTATGGTATTTAAGGCAAGCACATCCAATCCCCCACAGCTTTGCCAACTGACCCCACAGGTAACTGACTATAAACCTAACTGGGAGCTTTATCCTGCTATGGCCTACGGAACTATACGTTCCATGCAGTATTTTCAATGGCGTTACTTTAGTCACCCCGTCTTCAAGTATTTTGTACTGACTGCTGGTTCCCTTAATCGTCCTGCGGTGGTTGTCTACCGAATTGAAAGAGCTTTTGGTCAGTGTGAGGCACAAGTTGCTAGAATTGTTGAGTTCTTTCATCCCAATGATACCCAGGGGCAAGCCGATGGATTAGCATTAATCAAGTTTGTTCTCAGTCAACTGCAAGTTTCAGGTTGTGTTTATGCTGATTTTATAGGTTCTAGTGACACCTATGGTCAGACCTTGATAGAAGCAGGATGGCAGAGGGAGCCTGCGGACAGGCAAATTTTACCAGTACGGTTAAGTCCAATTGAACAGAAACCCTGGCATCTGAATCTAGAATTTGGTGTAGTTAGAGGACTGCAAGTCCCTACTATAGATAAGATGTATGTTACTAAATCAGATGGTGATGGAGATCGACCAACTCGGCTCCTACACCTACTCGAAAAAAGTTAGTCCACAGTTTACAAAATGTAGCGGTTAGGTGAAACATGGTTGATATCGGTTACTATCACAAAGATCCAGAACAAATCCAACAACTGGTAGATGAGCTTTATGCCAACTATCCCAGGATTACACTTCCACCAGAATATGCCTATTTTGTGGAAAATGACTTGCTCCGCTTACTTATTAGACTAGCTCGATATAAGTTTGTCGCACGTCTCATCAAAAAAACTGACCACATTTTAGAAGTAGGATGTGGTTCTGGATTAGGCTGTATGTTCTTGAGCCAAAACTGTGCTCAGGTGACTGGTATAGATGTAAATAAGACTGAAATTGAAGAAGCTCAAGCTATCAATCGGAGGAGTAATGCAGAGTTTAAACTGGTTGATTTATTTCAATTAGAAGATACCCAGAAATACGATGTTGTAGTTTCACTGGATGTAATTGAACATATGCCAGTCGAGCAGGGACATCAGCTAGTCAAAAAAATGGTAAGTCATCTCAAGCCAACAGGAATGCTAGTAATAGGTACGCCCAGTATTTACTCCTATGAGTATCAGAGTACGGCAAGTAAAGCTTCTCATGTTAAGTGCTACGATCAGGAAGAGCTTTTAAAAGTTATTGAAACCTATTGTGGTCGAGCTATTCCCTTTGCCATGAACGATGAACTTGTGCATACAGGATATTCCAAAATGGCATGGTACTATTTCGTACTTGCGTTCATGCCTCAACTGGAAAACTAGCCGTTGGTATAACTATGAAAAACACAGGTAAAAATAAATGGATCAAAAAGTTCCCTTCCTAGATTTGCGGATAATTGACGACAAAGTTCGACAAGATTTATTAGAAGCAATCGACACAATTTTCCAACATGGACGCCTGATCATGGGTCCAGAAGTAGAGGAACTAGAGAGCCGGGTAGCAACTCTATGCAATCGCAAGTATGCAGTCGGCATGAATTCTGGTACTGACGCTTTATTTCTGGGGCTAAAAAGCTTGGGAATTGGACATGGAGACGAAGTAATTACCACATCTCTGTCCTGGATTGCTACAGCCAATGCGATCGCCCTTACTGGAGCAACTCCTGTTTTTGCTGATGTCCGCGATGACCTAAACATTGATCCCGCAAGTATCAAGAAACTAATTACATCTCGCACAAAGGCAATAGTTCCAGTACATTATACTGGTAAAGTTTGTCAAATGCCTGCCATTCTGCAACTGGCAGAAGAGTATGGATTGTTGGTAATTGAGGATGCAGCACAAGCATTTTCTGCCCGTCATCATGGTCGTGTAGCGGGTTCATTTGGGGTCATGGGTGTGTTCAGCATGAACTCAATGAAAGTTTTTGCAGCTTGTGGTGAAGCTGGGATGATAGTAACAGATAGGGAAGACCTTTACCAAAAGTTGGTTGCCTTGCGTTATAACGGAACAGTCAACCGCGAAGAGTGCATAGAACCTAGCTTAAACGGACGTATAGATACAATCCAAGCGGCAATTCTGTTGAGACGGCTCCCAGATTTGGAGGGCGTAATCGAAAAAAGAAGAGAAATTGCTTCATGGTATGACCAACAACTAGCGGGTTTAGTCGAAACTCCAAAACAAGCAGAGGGAGAGTGGGATGTTTTCTACACCTACACAATTCGAGCGAATAGGAGAGATGAACTTAAAGAGTTTCTGTACCAAAAAAGAATAGAAACTAAGATTCAACATCCGTACTTGATGCCCCAACAACCAGCGTATCGAGATCGAGTTAAAGAGGAGTTTCCCAATGCGGAACGTTTAGTTAAGCAAGTTTTGTGCATTCCAAATAATGAAAAGATAACGAGATATGATGTAGATTATGTGGTGTCTTCTATCCAAGAATTCTACAAGGGAGGTTGCTAATGTCAGCAGTTTTATTTGTAGCTCAAGAAGAAATTATTGAAGTAGGTCATCAGCAAATTGCTCAGCTCAAGCAAGCGGCGATTGAGGCTCCCCTAAAACGATCGCGGATTTGTCTTCATCAAGACCATAGCGATCAGGTACAAGAGATGGTGATTGCTTTCTGTAAAGATTCTTATATTCGTCCGCATCGACATTTGAAGAAAAGCGAATCATTTCATGTAATCGAAGGCAGCTTGAGCGTAGTATTTTTTGACGATAACGGAGAAATTACGCGGCGAGTTGAGATGAGCTCGCAAGGAAGTCGTCAAACTTTTATTTACCGACTTTCCAGCAGTTTATGGCATACAGTTGTGCCACGCTCAGAATTTGTGATACTCCACGAAACGACCACAGGGCCATTTATTAAGGGGGATACAGAGTTTCCAAGCTGGGCACCAGAAGACGGGGATACTCAAGGAATATGGGCACTTTTAGCAAGAATTGCGCCCTGATATACCCAAGTTAGGAACGAAAACGGATTTACTGCTGCTGGAACTTGACGATTAGAGGAAATTTTGCCATTTAGGTATTTTTTTCTGAACTATTACATATAGCGTTTATAAAATTCTAGGAGAAACCGATTGACTAATTCTAAACACTGCTTAGTAACCGGTGCCGCTGGCTTCATCGGCAGCCACTTGTGCGATCGCCTCCTGTCCCTCGGCCACACCGTCACCGGTCTCGATAGCCTGATAGTAGGTCGCCTCGCCAACCTAGAACAAGCCAAAACCCATAACAAATTTACCTTCATCGAGCAAGACGCAGCCACCATCAGCCCCTCCACCCTAGAAGGAATTGACTGGGTATTTCACCTAGCAGGATTGGCAGACCTCGTACCGTCGATTGAAAACCCCAGCCAATATTACCACTCCAACGTTCAAGGCACTTTTGCCTTGCTAGATGCCTGCCGGCACGCTCAAATTCAACGCTTCCTATATACCGCATCTTCCACCTGCTACGGCATTCCTGACCAATATCCCACACCTGAAACCTATCCCTGTGCTCCCGAACACCCCTACGGCTTGACAAAGTATTTAGGCGAGCAAATGGTCATGCACTGGGCCAAAGTTTACAAACTCCCCGCCCTTTCCCTGCGACTGTTTAACGTCTATGGGCCGCGATCGCGCACTACAGGGGCCTACGGTGCCGTATTCGGTGTCTTCTTAGCTCAAAAATTAGCAGGAAAACCCTTCACGCTTGTCGGAGACGGCACCCAAACCAGAGACTTCACCTTCGTCAGCGATGTTGTAGAAGCCTTTGTCACCGCAGCAGCATCGGATGTAACGGGTGAAATTATCAACATCGGCTCCGGCAACCCCCAAAGTGTCCTCACCCTCGTGGAACTATTAGGCGGCCCTATCGTCCACATCCCCAAACGTCCCGGAGAACCAGACTGCACTTGGGGAGACATCACCAAGGCCCAAACTCTCCTGAAGTGGCAGCCAAAAGTTCCTTTCCCCGAAGGGGTAGCCCAGATGTTGGCAAACATCAGCTTGTGGAAAGAAGCACCAGTCTGGACGCCTGATTCTATTCAGGAAGCCACAAAAGCATGGTTTGAGTATTTGGGAAAAACCTAAACTTATGGTTCAAAACACCGCCGATCAAGTTAATCTGCAAGTTGCAAAAGCATTTATTTATCAGGGCGATCGCCTGTTACTGCAACTGCGAGACAACATACCTGAGATTATAGCCCCGAATCATTGGGGACTGTTCGGCGGTACTGTTGATGAAGGAGAAACTCCCGCCCAAGCGATGAAGCGAGAAATCGAAGAAGAGCTTTGCTGGATACCGCCCAAACCTAAATACCTGCTAACTTGGGAAGCACCCGATCGACCTTGCACCACCTATATTTTTGGTATTCCGTTGACAGTACCGACTAGCCAATTAACCTTAACGGAGGGGCAAGCCTTCCAACTATTTACCTTTGAGGAATTGACTCAAGTGCTGTTAGTGCCTAAAATTCCTCGAATGCTGCCAGAAGTTGTCGAGGCGATCGCCTCTGATGAACTAACCGCAGCTTGGCAGGAGTTCAGCACTAAAAATTTAACATTGGGCATGATATCAAATCCGTGACTATCGGAATTAATATAACCTACAGTCAGGATACGGCAGTAGCCTTCTTCGTGTCAACTTAACTTCAAACTCAGTCACAGATTGTTGTTTAACTATCAAACTTCGATCCCCCCTAGCCCCCCGATCGAAGGGGGGGACAGGAGTCTACTCAAAGTCCCCCTTCTTAAGGGGGATTTAGGGGGATCTAGACTAGGGTAAAAACGAGATTTCTTAAGGGTTTTAGTCTTAACTTGACACCATTGGGCTCTTGGAGTGTCCCTACAATTAATCGGGCTAGGGAAACGGCAATGCCGTGTCCTCCGTTATTATCATTCCCGTGCAACCGGAATTGATATGACTCATCAACTAATACCAAAGCTGAAAAATTAAATGCAAACCTTTCCCTCACAGATTCCCTTTGCCACCGATTACTTCCGCCAACTTGGAAATTTAAGCGAAAGCTTTGAAGCGACTGACAAAAAATCTCAGCCTCTTTCCTTTTCCGAAGCAATTAGTCGGGCCGCAGCTTTGGTATCTCAACAAAGCCAACAGCAAAAAAAAGTAATATTTATTGGCAACGGCGGCAGTGCAGCCGTAGCCAGTCACCAAGCAATAGATTACTGGCGAAATGGAGGCTTTCCGGCGATCGCCTTCAATGACGGCGCTCTCCTGACTTGCATCAGCAACGACTTCGGCTACGAACAAGTTTTCAGCAAGCCGATCGCCACCTTTGCCCAATCGGGAGATATCGTATTTGCCATTAGCAGTTCTGGACAGTCTGCCAACATCCTAGCAGGTGCCCGTCAAGCTGCTCAAATGGGCTGCTATGTCATCACCCTTTCAGCTTTTAAGCCAGAGAATCCCCTGCGTCAACTAGGGGATATCAACTTTTACGTCCCGACGATGGCCTATGGATTTGCGGAAATTACCCATTTGTGCATCTGTCATTGTATCCTAGATGGGTTGATGAAAGGTTCGTTGCCAGCAACAGAAATTGATAGTTCGGTAAATGATGACAGCAAGCTATTTTCAATCAGCCAACCAACTTAAACAGGAAGGCAAATTAGAGGAGGCGATCGCCTCTTACCGCCAAGCGATCGACCAAAACCCCAACTTTTATTTGTCTCACCACAACTTAGGGGAAGCGTTGGCTAAACTTGAGCGGTGGGAGGAAGCCGTTACTTTCTACGATCGCGCTATTCAACTCAACCCTAATTCGGTTTGGTCTTATTACAATTTAGGGGAAGCCTTGGCAAAACTCTGTCGGTGGGAAGATGCGATCGCCTCCTACCGCCGCGCCCTTGAGCTTTCCCCTGATTTTTATAGATTTTACAGCAGCTTGGGGGCCGCCCTATGCAAACATGGCCTCCGCGAAGCAGCAGCAGCCTTGTACTGTCAAGCTGCGGAATCCTTGGTAAAACAGCAGCGGTGGGATGAAGCGGAAAGTTGTTACCTTCAGGCGATTAAGCTCAATCCATCAGTTAAGGATGACTACCGCAATTTAACAGAAACCCTGACAAAACAGCAGCAGCTTGAAATTGCGATCGCCACCACTCGCAAAGCCATTAAACTCGCACCAGAAAATGCTGAACTTCACTGCCAATTAGGGAAAATATTAACACAGCCAAATCGACGGATAGAGGCAATTGAGAGTTATCAAAAAGCGATCGCCCTCAACTTTAACTTAGAAGAAGCACATATCAACCTTGTCAACTTACTGATAGAGCAAGCTGAAATAGATGAGGGTAAGCAAAAACAAAACACACCCTCTTTAGAGCAAGAGGCACTTTTCAACCTCGGAAATTTACTAATACAGCAAGGCAAGCTAGAAGAAGCAATTGAGATTTACCAAAGAGCGATCGCCATAAAACCCAATTGGACAGCAGCTTACCTCAAGCTAGTAGAAGCTCACATGAAAAAGAGCTGGAATTTTTACGATGTTGGCAAATTACACGAATCAATCAACTCTACGGAACGTGCGATCGACATATATAACTCTCAGCTTGAAAAGCATCCCCTAGGAAATTTAGGTATTCGCTTCATAACCCCCGAATATTTCACAAACTGGCCCTGGTTAGGCGCGATCGGCCACCTAGCTCTCAATATAGATATTTATATCAAGATGGGTATTCTCGGTTGGCGACCTCAACACCACACAATTCTTTTAGCTCCTCCCGAACAAGTCATTAACCCCTGTTTGCTCAACTACTGGCGGCGCTATCTCCACATTATCACCGACCCCTCCCTCATTGAGCGCCTGCTGCCATTAGCAAAGACTATGCGGTGCTTAGAACATACCCTTTTCCACGTAAAAATTGCCCAAGGACAGATGGTAGATGTCAGTTATGCTTTCTCAGTAGTTCAGAAACAGTGGGAAGCAGAAAAACGTCCGCCACTGCTGACGTTATCACCATCAGATTATGAGCGAGGGTGTAACTGTTTGCAAGACCTTGGCGTACCTAAAAATGCCTGGTTTGTTTGTCTCCACGTCCGAGAAGATGGCTTCCGAGCAGAAGGAATGATTACCCACCGCAGTGCTGATGTTAATACTTACTTATTAGCGATCGAGTCGATCGTAGCGCTTGGTGGCTGGGTGATCCGTATGGGCGATCCTACCATGAAACCCCTACAACCTAGGTCACAGGTAATTGACTACGTTCACACTGGCGCAAAAAGCGATTGGATGGATGTTTTTCTTTCTACTTCCTGTCGCTTCTTTCTCGGCAGCGCTTCAGGTCTTGTCAGTATTCCCTTGATTTTTGGCGTTCCCTGCGCTTTAACTAATATGTGGCCCATTTCAGCACGTTCACCGTCAAGTCAGGATTTATTCATCCCCAAGCTTGCTTGGTCTGAAGTTGAAAATCGCTATCTCACCTTTGAAGAAGCACTAGCACCTCGCTTCTTTTTCAACCTCAACAGCAAACTTCTTTACTCGTGGGGCATTAAAGTGGTGGATAATACGCCAGAGGAGATTAATGACTTGGTGCTGGAAATGCTCGATCGGCTAGAGGGTAAAGTGCAGTATACAGAAGAAGACGAAATTTTACAGCAGGAGTTCAACTCTCTGCCAACACCTTATGGGCCGAGTGCTTTCAATAGCCGGATGGGACGATCTTTTTTGCATAATTATCATGATTCAAAACGGAAACCAATTGCTTAAAGCAATCATAATTCGATCCGAAGTCTTGTCTCATTGGTAATTGGTAATTGCTGAGGAGTTTTGAGTTTTAAGATTGGTTCGTGACTCTCATTGCGTAGCGCCGTGAGTGAATTTTCAATCTTTTAACTCAAAACTCTTGGACTCAAAACAATCCTTAAGGCTTCGGTAACGCACCTTCAGGAGTCGGGGAAGCCGCCGGTTCGGGACTCGCTTTCTGGGCCGCAGGAGAAGGCTTTGGAGCATCGCTAGCTAACTGATTGATTTGGTCTTTGTAGTTAGGAGGAGCTAATTCAGTAGCCTTAGCAAACAATGTTTTTGCTTCATCTGTTTTGCCCTGTTCCTTGAATACGATCGCCTTTGCTAGAGTTGGGCGAAAATCCTTGGGATTAGCCTTGGCCGATTCGTCATAAATCGCGATCGCCTCCTCAAACCGCTTCCCCACAGCATAAACCTGTCCCAAAATCAACTGCACCGAAGTTACATCAACACTTCCCGGTTTTGCCAGATTCGCAGCCGGAGCAGCCTTCAGCGTATCTTGCAACAGCCCGATCGCAGCTTCCGGCCGCTGCTGCACCAACAGCAAATTCACCAACCCCTGCAAAGCCTTAATTTCCCCAGGCTTAGACGCTAAAATTGACCGATAAGCCTGAGCCGCCCCTTCGCGATCGCCCGTGCGTTCCTTCGCCTGAGCCAGCAAAACCCCATATTCAGTAGTTTCAGGATTCAGCTTAGCCAACTTTTCCAAAGGCCCCACCACATCCTTAATGTCTCCCACACCTTGTCCGATCAGCTCCAGTCGCACCTGCAACAGTCCGCGCAAAGCCGTTACATTGTCAGCTTCCCGCTGCAAAACCAATTCATAACCCCTCGCCTGAGCTTGCAGCAACTCAGATTGCTTTTCCCCACTCGCCGCCGTTTGAGTAGGCGTTGGAGTTGACCTACTCTGGGTTTGGTTACTCCTAGCAAGACTCTCCAAAATTGGCGGAATCAGAGAAAATCCCACAAAAGCGATGACCGCCAGCAGCACCACTACACTAATTAACCCACGACGCTTGTTTGCTTTTTCCATAATTCAACTATTTCAGATACATTTAATCCGGCAAATCCAGGACTAAGCCAGAATCAGCCGTGTATGGCAAGACGCGTGAAAGCTGCAAGCTCTCCCGTCAAGGAGGTACACCCTAGCTAACTGTTGTAATCGCTAGAGGGTTTTTTGTTTCCGGTCTACATACAGTACCAGTTTTTACCTAATTATTCAAGAAGTTTCTAGAAAATCATTTACTTTGCATCAACAGTTTAAGATTTACTATTTTCTGAGTTAGATATTTAGTCCACTGCCTGCAAGCCATCTGACGAAGTAACCTTTTGCTTGCAGCTAATATGGTAACAGACCCACAACTCCATGCTAGCCAAACAATTTTGGACACTCAGACTCGCAGCCCCAAGGTGCGTCGTCCGTCCAATTTACTCTGGTTTAGCTAAAAATTACCAAAAATATGGCGGATCAGCCCGTTCGGTAATTGGATTAAGTAAAATAGGCAAGCTGAATATCCTAAATGCTATTAGCCAGCAACTCCAACCACAGCGCGATCGGCTCGTGCGATCGGTCAGCAACTCCCAAAGTCTTTGGCAACAAGGATTTTAGTAGCCAGCCAACCGATCGGCATTCTTACCACGCATTGTAAAGTTGGCGTTGACGGGTCACAACCAGACCTCCGGGCCCAGTGCCCGCCTGTCAGGTGCTAGTAGTGTTGAAAGCAGTTTTTTCAGTTTATTCCTAATTTCCCTTAAGGGATGTGTCTCCGCTGCAAGGAGTTTTTATGAACCCCTCTCCAAACCGCTCTTCCAAATCGCCCAAATCTACTTCAACTCGGAAGGATCAGCCGAGCGAACTGGCCGTCAATCCGCCCAAAGATCCAGTTTCCGTTCCTGAGACACCAGACGAAAGTCCGGTGCCTTCGGCGTTGGCTACACCTGTTGACGAAAATCAACCGCCAACACCAACAGACGCCCCAGCGTCCAAGGACACGCTGCAACGACCGCTTTACAGTTCTGCCCCCAAGGAGAAAGCAAAGCCAACAGATCCACCCAGTGATCCTCCTGCACTCTCAAAGCCAGTAGTACCTGCGATATCGGTCAAGAATACTCCAGCACTCGCAGTCACTGCGCCCGTCACCGCAGAATCGGCGGCTCAGGAAAGTCCAGCCACCGATGACATACCCGCTGTCATGCGCCAACATCCGATTCCACCCCCCAGCGAACCCCGGCAGTACCGAGCTGTTGGTTTGGTGCGGGGCCGCTACACTCAATCTGAAGAGCATTTCACGCGAGGTATGCTCATAGCGGCCGACGGAACTGCCATCGACGCGGTTTTGTTGGGTAGAGTCATGAGTTTGGTCAAAAATCACCTGGACTTGGAACAAGAACACCTGTGGGTGGTCTATCCCCGCACCAGGCAAGAAGATGGTAACTTGCACGCCCAGATTATGGGAGTTTGGGAACCTGAAACACTCAAGAAACCTTCGGAACCGTCCTCTGATGAGGAAAGTCAAGACATCGGAGAAATTGAGAGCAGTAGTGAAGCATCGATCGCAACTTTGCCACCCTCTGAACCTGATGTTGAAGATGGCTATTTTTCGATTAGAGGCGAGGTAATCTATCAATCCCAAGATCAAGAAAAGTACGTCATCGTCAAGATTAAGCAAGCTCCCCGCAAGAATGACGAAAACAAGATGAAGTTTTTTAAGTTGAAACTGAAGGGGGATTTAGCAACAAAGGCGATCGGATTTTTCTGGGATTTCCACGTCAAATTGCAGGCTGACAGTCTGATGATTCAGCAGGCTAACAATATTGGCGCACTACCGATCAAAAAGCGGAAATTTCCCCCCGGTGAAAAACCAGGTGGCTTCAGAGGAGGAGGAAATAAACGTCCATATACTCCTAGACCAACTGGTGACGGCCCTCGTTCAGAGCGTCCGAACATCAAGCCCTCAGCCGGAGTGCCCCCAGTCCCCAAGGAACCCCTTGCTAAGCCGGTGAAGAAACCTAAGCCTGTTGAGTAGTGAACCGATTTGAGATGTGATACCAATTCCGGTTGCACCGGAATGACAGTTGACAGTTGACAGTTGACAGTTGACAGTTGACAGTTGACAGTTATAGCAACCGCCAAGGTGGTTAGGATACTTCCGGTCACTGAGCCCAACGGCTGCGTTTATCCTGAGCGTAGTCGAAGGGCTCAGGGCGACGCTCCGCTCAATGACCAAAGCGCCTTGGCGACTGCTATAACTGTTGGGGGAGTTTTAGCCAAAATTCTTCAATCCAAAATCTAAAATCGCCAATCTAAAATCGTCTATTCCAGCCTGACTTGCGCCCCCCAGACATCCTGTGGCAGAAATACTCTGTCTGCTGGTAGAGGAGCAACTGGGGCCGTGAGCGTAAATTGACCAGCTTCAATTTGCTGCTTCAATTCCAAAGCTACCTGTCTGGAAAGAAACATACTCGCTAGGGGGGCTGCCCGCACGGGTTTGCCCTCGATCAAAATGCGACCGGTTTTTAATTGAGCATAACTAACTAAACCGAAGGTAGGACGAACGCGCCGGGGGATAGAGAAATCTACCACCGGCGCTACTATTTTTTTGTCTGATACTGCACAATGCGCCACGACGGTTTCGTTTAAGACAGGAAAGGGGATGCCGATTCCCAGCATCAGTGATGGGCCGTAGTTTTTGAAGTAGCAGCCTCGTACCCATTTGGAATTCATCTGTTTGGCGTCGCCGATGAGTGCCAGGGTAGCGGCCGGGCCGATGGGCGTGCGGTTGGGCTGCCGTTTTTGCAGCGGAAAGTGTTGTGTGCCTTCCCAGGTGATGTAGCCCTGAGCGCCTCCTAGGAAGATTCTGGTGCCAATGCCGATGAGTTCGAGGTCGGGGTCATTTAGTAGGGGAGACATGGCTCCTCCGCTCGAATAGACGGCGTTACCGAGGTTTGGTTGTAGGGGGCCGAGGTAGGTGAATAATGGTCGATCGCCCCCATTGACACCAACAATAAAGTTTTGATATGCGTTGCGGGGATTGAATAAATAAAACTGGTTGATGGTATCGCGGGTAATGGTCGTTTCAAAGGAAGCGCGGGGATAACAGTCTGTGACTTGTCCTAGGGCGCGCAACTGCACGGGTTTACCAGCAATCAGATCTTCGATGACGTGTCCGCCGCCTCGTTCGCGGGATTCTTCGCCGTCTTCGGCTACTTGGGTCGCTCCCAGGTACAGGTCTACTGCCCCAAAGCCGGAATAGGCTAAAACGCCGTCTAGCCAGCACTGACGGATTTTTATGGGAGGATCTGTGTGGCCAAGGTTGATGATTGCGCCTGATGATTCCATCGGCTCGAAGGTGCCGGTGGTGATGACATCGACTTCTTTGGCGGCTTGGGTAATGCTGGTTTCTTGGACTCGGTTTTTGAGTTCTTCGATTGTCCAGACTGTGGCTTTGCCTTGAGTAATTTTATCGTTAATTTCGTCGATCGTTCGCATATATTTTAGATTTTGGATTTTGGATTTTAGATTTTGAATTGATTGATTTTAATTTTGGATTGATTGATTTTGGATTTTTGCAGGAGCGAAATGCAGTTTTGGCGATCGGGCAATAGTTTGAGATAAAAGAAATATATTATAACTGAGATATTGTACCATTCTCAATCAGCCTTTTATGAACAGGCTTTCCGGCCTGCTCCACAAGAAAATTAACTCTTTGTGGAACAGGCCGGAAAGCCTGTTCTTGATATATGATGCAAGATGTGAGCTATAACAGATATAAGAATAATATCATAAATCAAATAAAAGGCGATCGCTATGACTCAAGCTGTATCAACAAAACCAGTCACCTTTGATGAATTTATCGACTGGTATCCCGAAAATTCAGAAAACCGTTACGAACTGCACAATGGAGCTATTGTTGAAATGCCTAAAGCCACCGGAGAACACTCAGAAGTATCTGGCTTCCTGATTGCTGAGCTCAACTTTGAAATCAGACGACTAAGACTTCCCTACTTCGTGCCCAAAGAATGCGTGGTCAAAGCTGATAATGAGCTATCTGGCTACGAACCAGATGCGATCGTTTTGGACAGGCAAGGGACGGACAGCGAACCGAGATGGAAAAAGCAATCTATCATTACAATGGGTAGTTCTGTCCGGCTAATTGTCGAAGTTGTCAGTACCAATTGGCGGGATGATTACGCTATATTGGCAATCCGAAACAACCGACTTTTTTTGTTCACCATTTGGTTGATGGCGAATATCAGTCCAGTCAGTTTCGGGGGGAAGATAGGATTTTATCGCCCACATTTCCCCAATTGAATTTGACTGTTCAACAAATTTTTAGTGCGGGACGAGATGTGGCTTAAAATGTTAAGTTGCACCGGAATGGTAGAGTCCAAGGCAGTGCCGTGTCCCTACCCAAAATAACATTGTAGGGACACGGCACGTGCAGTCTCCTCATTTCGGCTAAGCGGTTTCAATCGCCGAATCATCTGTATTATCGGGGCTTTCTGATTTGTGTTTGGGCTTGCTTTCTGGCGGACTCTGTGTTACTCCTATAGCTTCGTACTCCTCGTAAATAGCAGTGTCGATTGCTGCTAGGCTTCTGGGATTGATATGCCACTGGTCGAGAATGTCTTTAATTAAGGCTTCTCTAATCCAAACTTGAGCGACAACGGTGAGAGGAAGGGCCAGCAATAGCCCTAAAAATCCAAAAAAGGTAGCAAAGAATACTTGAGCGATTAAGGTGACAGCGGGTAACAGTGATACTTGCTGTGCCATGACGTAAGGGGTGAGGAGGTTACTTTCAAATTGTTGGATGAGAAAGTATAGGATTAGTACAAAACCAGATTTTAAGGGAGAGTCTAAAAGTGCGATCGTCATTGGAGGAATGACACTCAAACCAGGCCCGATATTAGGTATTAAGTTGAGCAAGCCGGCTACTACAGCGTGAGCTAGGGGTAAGGGAACGTGCAATACCGACAAACCAATTAAACTCAGCAAACTGATGACACTCATGCTAATGAGAGCACCGATTACCCATCCGCCCAAGGCTACTTCGCATTCATCTAAGATGCCATCGACTCTGCGACGATAAAAGGAGGGAAATAATTGGATGAATGCTTTGCGGTAAGATAGAGGTTCGGCTAATGTCATCAAGGTCAAAACTAGGACTAACAAAAAGCTGAGAATAACGCCTAATGTGTTGCCGACAAAAGCTCCTGCACCACCGAGGAGTTGATTGAATATGGGACGAAGTTGCTGGATAATATTATTAATATCAAGATTTGGTAGTGGCTGACCAATTTGGGCAGAAAACCGAGTTTCAATCAAATCTAGCCATAGATTTAATCTTGCTATTCCTTGAGGAGTTCTTTGGGTAAGTTGTTGGAATTGTTGGGCAAAGGGTGGTACAATGAGCAGGAATAAGCCTACGAAAATTAAGATTAGGAAGCTAATTGAAAGTAAAACTGCGATCGGTCTTTTGAGTCTGAATCTTTGCAAGTAGCGTGCTAGTCTGTTTAAAGATGTAGCTATAACGACTGCTGCAAATAACAGCAATAGGGCTTGCCGGATTTGCCAGAGGATGTAACAAGATGCGATGAGGGCTAATAAGCCTATCCATTGTCCTAGCTTCATTGGGTTAATTCTCCAATTTAAAATATAAAATCGATTGACGGTAGGGAACCAGGCTGCTCATTTCCCTTTGGCGAAAACCTGTTCTGGTGTCAGGTTCAATTCTGGGAAAGTTGGGGATTCAATGCGATCGCAATTTCTGAACAGTTTAACTTGGTATTCGCCGTCTACGAGTTGATAAATCGAAAAAGTAGGTTGTTTGGGATTACCAATAAACCGTCTCCCACCCAATCCTAAATAGTCTACAATCCAATATTCTTGGATTCCCATTAATTCGTAAGCCTCTAGTTTGAGGGCATAATCATCTCCCCAATTAGTGCTAGTTACCTCTACGATTAAGGGGACTGATGAACCCATTTTAATAATTGATGATTTATCCCATCGCGGCTCGTTTCCAATAGTTTGTTCGTTGAGTACAATAATATCTGGTTCATACCCAGATTCCTCGCGCATCGGCTTGATGACGGCTTCTTTGGGGATGAAGTAGGGTAGGTTTAGACGCTCAATCTCAATTCCTACCTTCAGCGCTGTAAAACCGGTCACTTTAGAATGTTTGCCTGTTGCTTTTGGCATTTCAATAATTTCTCCATTATGTAGTTCGTAGTGATATTCTGAATTCTCAGGATACCAGTCAATGAATTCATCGAATGTTACTAATTCTGTTATAGTTTGAATCATGGTGAGTGCCTTGAGTTTGCTTTTGATCGCCCTAACTTATATTATAAGACTTGTAGGGTGCGTCAGACGAAGTTCTAGAGCGATGATCGAGGGTGTCGGATCTGACGCACCTTACTTTATGTTACCGATTACTCATTACCGATGATCGGGCGTACCTCACTTAACTAATCAAGGCTATATTTAAGTCTTTCTCGAACAACTTGTTGATAAAAAGCCTCTAACGCAGTCACGCAAACTCGATCGTCAAACAGATTACCTTGTCGCTGACTCATCCGTTCTGCAACGTCTCGCCGCCACTCTGAATCTGTACCCAACTTGACAGCAATTTCAATATACTCTACTTCATTTTGTGCGATCGTATCTGTCACTCCCAGCATTTTCAGAAAGCTATAAGCATGAAGTCCTCGCATAAATTCTCCCGGACAAGTTACTATGGGTAAATTGCAGGCGATCGCCTCCAAAGACGTATTCCCACCAGACCAAGTGAAAGTATCTAAAAAAACATCAGACATAAAATTAATTGCGATGTAATCTTGTCGAGTTGAAATACTTCGGAATAGACAGTAATCTTCACTGTCTAGATTAACAGCAACAAAAGCCCGCCTTAGCCGTTCCCGCAGCAGTTCACCGCGCGGAAAAATAAACTGAGCTTGCGGAACACGAAGGGCTATTTGTGCTAAAATAAAATCATATTGTGGTAAGTATTTGAAAGGAGCTTGGCAGCACAAATAAATAACAGCATCTTCTCGCAGGTCAAAATCTGAGCGTGTCTGAGTTAATTCACCAACAATCGGTTTTGGGTAAGAAACGCCAATATTCGGCAACTTAATTAAGGTTTCTGAGTAATGCGATCGTGCATTTTCTGGTTCCATCAATTCACTGGAAATGAAATAATCAATCGTCGGTAAACCAGAGGTGACAGGATGTCCCCACGCCGTACATTGTATGGGTGCAAGACGCAAAGCTGCTATTTGGATAGTGGGTGCATCCATGCCAATTTCTGGGAACACAAGAATATGCAATTTGTCATCAATAATTTGTTGGCATACGGCTTCTAGGTTGTGGGGAATGTCGCGAAATTCTGTGCTATATTGGCGAAATTGTTCTGTAACTGGATCTGGATCGTTACCCGTGTAGTAACAGTAAACTTCAAATTGTTTATGGTTACAATAACGCAACCAGCCAGTCAACCATAAAGTGCCACTGTAGGAATGCAAATAACTAGAGATATAACCAACTCTAATTTTGCCATTTTCGAGCAGTGGAGGCATCGATCGCACTTGCACCCACTGGGGATAGTTGGCGGCCATAACTTGATGCACTAAATTGGCATATTTTGATTGCGATTCAACAACATTATAAGCCTGATATGCTAGATAAAAATTTGTGAAACTTCTCAAACCTAGGAAAGCATTAACTTTGGATTGGGAAGTTTGTAAAGATGTTTGCTGAATCAACTTTTCTACTTCTCGAACAAATCTTTCCTTGTAAAATTGAATCTCATCTGAGATGTCGTAAACAATCGGCAATGTTAAGTGTTTTAAAAGTTGAAAAACATATTCATTCGGCAGTATTTGCGCTGCTGTTTCTGCATTTGATATAGCTTGTTGAGTACGTCCGTTTTGCTGGCAAATTTTGACAAGTTGAAAGTGCAGTTGTCCGGCTGTCGGGTAATGGCGGATGCCTTTTTCAAGAATTGCGATCGCATCTTCGATTCTGTTGAGATTTCTGAAACACTCGCTGATGTTACAATACAGTTCTATATCTCCTGTCTGTGATACTAAAAACCTTTGATAGTGCTTAATGGCTGATTCATATCTTCCTTGACGGTAGAGTTGGTTGCCAAATTCTCTCAAGGCTAATGCTTGGGAGTCCAGGGTGATATCACTAAGTTGTTCCAATTCAACTACAGGGATTTTTTCGGTTCCAGAGTTGGCTATTGCTTGGTGATTTTCCGCATTCAACCTAATTCGATATTGAATATGTGGTGAAATATCCAGCCACTGGTTTTGATTGAGGTTTTCTAATAAAATAATTTCGGGTTCGCAGCTAGTATCTAAATCTTCTTCCATGAATAGATTCAGGACAATTGCTGATATAATTAGACTGGCATCTAACTCTGATTCTTCTAAAGTTTCGCTGCCATCTATTACCAGAGTGAGAAAATCGCGATCGGGATGATTGACAAGATTCCTGATAATTAGTTCTAATTCTAAATAAAGAGATTCTTCTGGTTGGTTCCAGTCAGGAAAAATCAGCAAATTTAAGGGTTTTAGATTTAAGGTGGTTAGATCCATTTGATTGTCTGTCTCATGTATATTGCTGGCATGAAGGGTTCTTGGCTTAATTTAACTTGTCTTTGGGGGCGATCGGCCTTAAGCCCCTATCTTTGCTGTTGCGAAGCCCGCCAGCCCAGAATAGCAGCTACAATCAGGCTGGGGGAAAGGACGGCGATTAGGGCGTTGAAGTCGGTGGAGGGGATGGATAAGCTAGGCCCTGCGTACTTGATGGCCAGGGAAAGGGCGGCGGAGAGGGTGAATACTTTGGCGATCGGGCTGATGTTGGTGTTCATGGAGGTGATGGTTGATTGTATAATTAGACATTGAGACTATTATCGCAAGTATTGTGTTGCTGGTGCGATCGCGCATTACAGTTTTCAACAGGAAACAGGCGATGAATGTTGTTTTAAACTCAGAAACAGCGATTCAGTCAATCATCGATCGCCCGAACTGGGAGTGTCTGATATCATATTAATTCCGGTTGCACTCAGACATGATAGAGTCCAAGGCAGTGCCGTTTCCCTACCCAAAATAATATTGTAGGGACTAAGGCACTCGCGGTCTCCTAATTTCGGAATAATTCCGATGCTACCGGATTTGATATCAGTAGAAATTCTAGCTGAATATTATGACCTACACCACACCCAAATTACTTAGCTTTGAGGAGTTTATCGCCCAATATGGGGATAATACACGCTATGAACTAATTGACGGAGAACTCAGAGAGATGGAACCTACTGGCCCTCACGAAGCTGTTTCCGGGAGTATTGCTGGTAGAATCTATGTCGAAATCTTTCGGGATAATTTCAACTGGTTGGTGCCAAAAACTTGTCTGATCAAACCTCTATATGCAGAAGCCACAGCGCTGCGCCCTGACGTAGTTGTTTTAGATAAAGCAGAACTTAGACAAGAACCACTTTGGCAAAAAGAACCAGTTATCTGTAACGGTAGTACCATTAAGCTTGTTGCTGAAGTGGTCAGCACTAATTGGCAAGATGATTATGCCAGAAAAGTGGAGGAATACGCTTTTTTGAATATCCCCGAATATTGGATTGTGGACTTTCGGGGCTTGGGTGGTTGGCAATTTATCGGCAATCCAAAGCAACCGACTTTCACAGTCTGCCAGTTAGTTGATGGTGTATACCAGCAGCAACAATATCGCTTGGGAGATACTATTTCTTCTTACCTATTTCCAAATTTACAACTGAGACTCGATGACATTATGCCGACTTGAAAGTCTAGTATCTCTAGAGAGATTGAAGCTGATCGGAAAGATAGAATATTTTGAGAATAAATCTACTAAACTTACTAAAGATAGTGAAGATAATAACAACATCGGCTCCCGACAGAACTGTTTTGATTTAATGTGATATAATACTAATACAGAAGCTTGATGGAGGCTTGCGCGATGACACAGACACTCTTACAGCCACTAGAGCAACGGTTCATTCACTCCGGGATTAGCTGGCAACAGTTCAAGTTAATTCAACAGGGGTTTTCAGACTCCCCTGGCATCAGGTTGTTTTATTATAGAGGAGAGGTAGAAATCTTGGCAGTTTCTGAAGACCACGAAGCGATAAGTCGCACCCTCACTATTCTTTTGGCTCTTTACTTTGATATTAAAGATATTGAATTTAAGCCTACAGGAAGCCGTACTCTAGAAACAGAAGGCGAAGCTTCAACACAAGCTGATGAATCATATCTTATTGGTAGGTCAACTGGAACGCCTCCCGACTTATCTGTAGAGATTATCTTCACTAGCGGTACTGTCAAAAAATTGCAGCGCTATCGAGTATTGGGAGTTCCTGAAGTCTGGTTCTGGGAGGATGGTGTATTGGCTATGTATCGCTTGGGTGCTGAGGGTTATGAAAAAATTTCTTCAAGTGTGGTTTTGCCAGATTTAGATATTAATTTACTGTGTCGCTGCTTGCTGATGGCTTCGAGTGTGGAAGCGATGAGGGAGTTTAGGCGAGGGATTTCTGGTTAGGGTCGCACAACGATTAAATGATGATAAAATGCAGTGATCAAAATCCATCATAAATTCTATGACGCGATTCATTCACGATCGCTTTGCCAAAGAATACCTGGAAGAAATGCTCTCTCCCATCGGCACAGTCAATATCGGTCGCGATGTGACTTCGGAAGTCCGAGAAATCGATGTTTATTTCACTCCAGGCACTCCAATCCCAGAATATACAGAAAATCTAGGATTGTTGGGAAAAATGGCTTCTACGACTGCAATATTTGAACCGTTTCGCAATCCGATCGCTATCAGCGACGTCTGGAACTGTACGAGTAAGTTATTCGATTTGCGAAGAGAATTAGAGCGGCAGGCAAGAAGAGAAAATACTCGCTATGATGATGCTAAGTTGCCCTTCCTGTGGATTTTGACACCGACAGCCTCGAAATCATTAGTTTCAGGTTTTGGTGGCATACCAAACCTCTCTAATTGGCTGGAGGGCATCTATTTTTTCCCGGAGCACTGGCAAGGAGCAATTGTGGTGATTCACCAGTTGCCAGAAACACCAGAAACCCTGTGGTTGAGGATTTTGGGCAAAGGGAAAGTACAGCAAAGGGCTATTTCTCAATTGAGCGCTTTAGCCACGGACGATCCGCTGCGGATTACTGCGTTAGAGTTATTATACAGGTTACAGTCAAATTTAGTAACCGATATCCCACAAGAATTAGAATCAGAAGAGCGGGAGTTAATTATGGCCATTACACCACTTTTTCAACAACAAATACAAGCAGCACAGCAACAAGCTAGGGAAGAAGGTCTAGAACAAGGCAGACAAGAACAGCAACGCTTAATTTTATCAGATTTTCTCTCAGGAAGATTCGGAGAATTAAGCCCCAAAATGAGTGTTTTTTTAACGCCTTTATCCAAGTTATCGGCGACGGAATTTACTCGGATGTTGCTGGGGATATCTATGCTGACCGTCGATGAATCAGGACAGCAACAAGCGGTTAAATTGTTGGCAGAATATGTCTTGAGAAGGTACTTAAATGAATCACCAGATATTCTCGCTACAGCCGTTAGCAATTTACTGGAATTATCAGTGGTAGAATTGACAGTGTTGGTAGAAGAAATGCCACAGTTATCGGCCGATGAATTGAGGGCAAGATTATAGATCTTTTGAAGTATAGCAATCCTAAATGAGTCGTATTAAGCTGTCAGTCCGCCAAATTTGTCTGTGTGTCCGAGAGTCCGTCAGGGGTTGAAACCCAGGGTTGTTTCATTCTCGGGTGCGATCGGCAAAAGTAAAAGCGATCGCGCTATCTGATCAGATTTTTAGCGACCGCTCAACAAA
>REAP01000072.1 GCA_004294385.1 Oscillatoriales cyanobacterium
GGATTTCAACCACCTACATTCTAGCACAAAGCCGTCCTGGAAGGCGATGTGCTGAGCGTAGTCGAAGTAACGGGGCTTCAAACCCAATTTCTTGGTGAATCTTGGCTTTTTCTAACTTCAGGGGCAAGCCTGGGTGTTAAAAAAAAGTGGGATTTTAAACAGGTTCTAACTGAGAAATTACCTGTTTCATGTGTGCGGCGATTTTGGCTTCTTTTTCCACAGAATTGGTTTCCATGTAAACGCGCATCAAAGGTTCAGTACCCGAAGGCCTCAAAAGTATCCAACCACCATCTTCAAGATAGAGTTTAATTCCGTCTTTGCGACCGATTTCCTTAACACCAATACCGGCTACTTCCGAGGGGGGATTGTTAGTAAAAGATGCTAAAACTGCTGCTTTGTGGGCATCGTCGAGGTGCAAGTCAAGGCGCTGGTTGTACAGGGGGCCGTCGGCTTCCCGGATGGCTTCTTCTACTAGCTGAGAAAGGGGTTTGCCTTCGTAGGCGATCGCCTCTGCCACTAGCATATCAGCCAAAATCCCATCCTTTTCGGGGATGTGGCCTAAAATGCTTAAGCCGCCGGATTCTTCGCCACCGATGAGTACCGCAGTTTCCCGCATTTTTTCACCGATGTATTTAAAACCGACTGCGGTTTCGTAGATTTTTAAGCCGTATTTGGCGGCCATATTGTCGAGTAAATGGGTGGTGGCGACGGTACGGACGATCGCACCTGTCAAGCCTTTATTCTTTACCAAGTGACGCGCTAGCAGCAATAGCACGGTATTTGGAGTCAAGACATTTCCCAATTCATCAACAATACCAAAGCGATCGCTATCACCATCGGTAGCCAAGCCCAAATCTGCTGAATCTTTCTTAACAGCTTCTACCAACCCAATTAACTCTTCGCCCTTGGGCTCAGGCATTCCGCCACCAAACAACACGTCGCGGTAGGTGTGAAAACTTTCCAAATCGCAGCCGCAGTGTTCCAAAACTAGGTCTAGATAGCCACGGGAAGTCGAATAGAGGGCGTCGTACTTGACCTTTAGTTTGGCCGATCGAATGCGATCGACATCGATCAAAGTATAGAGAAACTTGAGATATTCGGGTTTGGGGTCAAAAGTAGAAATTTTATCGTTGTGACTCCCTTTGGCTGGCGCATCGGAAGCGCCAGGAATGTTGGCCACGATTGTATCGGTAATTTCCGGGGTGGCTGGGCCGGCGTAGTCGGGGATGTATTTGATGCCGCAGTAAGGTGCGGGATTGTGCGAAGCCGTGAACATCAGGGCTCCGGCGGAGTTTAGATGCTTGGCGCTGTAGGCGATGACTGGTGTTGGGCAATCGCGATCGACTACCATGACAGTCCATCCCAAATCTGCCAGTACCTCGGCGGAGGTGCGGGCGAACTCGTCTGCCAAAAAGCGGGTATCGTAGGAGACTAGAACTGGACGGTCTTTGCTGTAAGCGGTTTCGAGGTAACTGGCGATCGCCCGCGTTACTTTCCGCACGTTAGCAAAAGTAAAGTCATGGGCAATCAGCCCGCGCCACCCGTCGGTTCCGAACTTGATTTCTGTTGAATTGCTGCTGGTGCTCATCTTCGCCACTCCTTTTGATTTTAGATGTAATCAATTTTACTAGAAGCCTATGCTGTCGAGGCGTATCGGCCGTGTACTTTTCGTACCAAGCCACTACCCTAAAACTATAAGCTGCTACGCATCCTTGGGAATGGGGAATTGGGAATGGGGAATTGCCTCGAAATTTACCAATTGCCTATTTAAAACTAAAAGCTGCCACTCCCAAACAGCCCCAACCGACAATATAAGCAACTCCTCCCAAGGGGGTAATTGCGCCCAGCCATTTGATGTTACTCAGACTAAGGGTGTACAGACTACCTGAAAAGATTACTGTACCGACAATAAAAGCCCATCCAGCGACTGCGAAAAAGGTTTGAGATTGTTCGGCGCGGCTCAAGATTAATGCAACGAGTAATAGAGCCAGGGCGTGATACATTTGATAGCGTGCGCCTGTCTCAAAGATGGCTAAAGCGCGATCGGTCAATTTGTCTTTTAAAGCGTGGGAGGCAAAAGCACCACCGGCGACAGATAAGCCTCCGAAAATGGCTGCGGTTGCTAGGAAGATTCGCGTTAAGATTAGTGATGACATATTTTAATGATTAATTGAATTTTGTTTAATTTTACGGTTTGGTGGGGAAAGGCGATCGGGGTTATTGGTTGGGTGGGGGCGGGTTTATTAAGATTATTGGTGGGTGGTATAATTTATCCGCGAACCCGCCCCTACAGATTTTATCCAATATTTTACCAGGAATTTTATCCCACATTTTACCAGGACTGTGGGGGCGGGTGTATCAAGCGATCGCACTTTTTTTACCGCAGATAAACGAAGAGGGGAGAAAAGCGATCGCACCTTGCAAAAAAAAAGGCGATGAGTATTAGATATTGATCTATGCAACCTCGGTCAAAGTCCTGACACGCAAAACTTCATTAGACATCAACGGTTCAATTTGCGACTCAGCTAAGGTAATTACAGCTATAGTTTCACCTAAAGCATTAAAAACTTCGAGACTGTAGCCATCCTCATCGGGGTGGGGATGATGCTCAACAATAGTGGCAAGATCTCCTCGACAGAGTTTGTACTTGGGTACATCGGTTCGTAATGCTACTCTTTTAAACAAGGGAAATTTCATTTTCATAGCTCCTTATACATCACATTGACTGATTTACCTCATATCTATGAGCATGGAGTCAATGAGGTAGAAGTTGAGGATATACTGAGAAAGCCAGGTGAGGATCGTTTGGGGCGCGAAGGTACGCGGGTAGCTATTGGTCAAACTATAGATGGTCGTTATCTTAAGATAGTTTACGTTCCTGAACCTGAGTCATATAGCGCTTTTGTTATAACAGCGTATGAGTTAACAGGTAAACCTTTGAGTGCTTATAAACGCCGACAACGTGGTAGGTAAATATGGCAACACAAAATCAATTTCCCTTGAGTTGGGATGAAAAACGAGTGCGCCAAACGATCGAACATTACGATCGACAGTCAGAAGATGAAGCAGTAGCAGAAGATGAAGCAGCGTTTGAAAGACCAGATAAATAAAGGCGATCGCCCTTCCCATCCAGAAAGGCGATCGCTCTTTTTTTGAAAGGGGATGAAAAGAGCGATCGCTAAACTCTCATAATTTACCGTGCTAACCTGCTCATCTATTGAGGACAGGAAAGTGTGTAGTTCCACTTGGTACTTGATTGCTGACGGTTCCCAATTACTTCTACTTCTACTTGATCTGAATTTCCATCAAAATCGGCTGATACAGTGCTACTATCCGATACAAACCCTGTATTAATAATTACTCTTCCTTCATACCTAACTATTAATTGGTCAGGAACATCAAACATTTCGTAGGAAACATTAATTTTCCCTTTTTTTGCAGTTAACTGGATTGTTCTTGTATCTCCTGCTTGACCTCCGCTAACTTGCTGTTGACCACACTGAGCTACATGGTCTTTTTTATGAGGTACACCTATAATTGTAGCTGATCGAGCTACCTGAACTATACCAAGAACTGATAGAACTGTTGCTGTTTGAGCTACTAAAGTTGAGTTGGCTGCTAAAAATGCTAAAAGTGTTGGGCCCGCATAAACAATAGCGGCTGCTAAACCAATAGCTACAACTGCTGTAATCACATTTGCTGCAACATTTATTTGCCTTTCATTTAAGACAATACGTTTGGGTAATGCTTCTTTCCACTTTTCTATTGTGAATTCTGGTACTGGTACTTTTATTCGGTCTCGTGGTTGGGAAATTCGCGTTAGGGTAAATTTACCATTTGCCCTTTGTCCGTAAGGAGCTTGACCTTGGTTTGCATTGCATATTAGATCACCTGCAATAAGGTTGTCGTTAATAACTTTTATATTATCATACTTCAAATTAGCTCCGATTGCAGGCCAATCTTTGTCAAAAGGGTCTTCTCGAAATGAAGAAATTATATTACCCGAAATTCCAACATTATCAGCTATAGGTTTAATGTCAAGTATCTCACGTCGATAGCCTCTGTGAATTATAGTAATTGGTTCAGTTAATTCACCTGCTACTTTACATCCCAAAGGGTGGGGAGAAACTATCTTCTTATCATCTATATAAAAATTGACTTTAAAATTAGTTCGAGAAAGAGACCATTCACCAGTTAAATTTCCAGGTAATTCCGCAAAAATAATCGGTTTTTTGGTACTATTAGGTATATTAATACTTGATTGCTTAGGTAAAGCTATCATGGTATTTTCAAATAAACTTGCTACTTTTACATCCAGAAGTGGATACGCTAAAGAAAGCGGTTGATGATCCGCAACGCAAGCGGTTTTTCGTTCCATTACAAAAAATATTGTTTTTCCGCTTTTTTGCTCACTAATATCTCCATAAATAACTGCACCACCAGCCGTAGTTTTTTGTGTAATTTTTAAATTTTCCACTGTTTCTGTAGTGGTTTTCTCAACTGGAGCAGATATTAATTTACTGATACTTTGCTGATTTTGTAAAGAAGTATCACTTGTACCAATGCTAATTTCTCCATCCTCTTGTTTAATTTCTAATGTTACACTGGAGAGTAATGCCTGATCTGATGGTGCTTTGTATAGACTGTAAACCCATGTACCAGTTAAGGAACAACTACTAAGCTGTTGTGGTTTTTCTGGTTGAGTTGGTTGACCCGAACCCGGGTTATCAAAATCAGGACGCAGTGGCTGCTTCGGCCCCGGATCTTGAGGAAACGGCGGCGCTTGCGGATTACTCCCAGGCCGCACACTCGGTGCATCATCAAACTCCCCCGGAGCTCGCTGCACTAACCAATCCGAAATATTCCTTTCCACAGTAGGGGGAGTCGCCGCCACCACCCGATCGCCCGACTGAGCTAAATTTACCGTGCAAACTGTAGAATTAAAACTAAAAACCGTACAAAGTGCAGCCGATAAAGCCCGATTGACAAACGTACCAGGAGCCAGCAAAGCACTCATTAAAACTGCAAAAAAGCTGACAATACCCAGAGCAAAAATACGAATACGACGCATAATTTACCTCAACTTAATGATTAAATCATCTTCTCATTAACCCTGTAGGGGTGGGTTCGCCTAGATATTTGACACCCATCCAAAAATTATGTAAACCCGCCCCGACCCCACCCATAGATCGAGAATTAATTGAATTTAACGGTTATTTGGAAATAGTTATTCGGGGGTTATTCGTTGGGTGGGGGCGGGTTTATTAAGATTATCTGTGGGTGGCAAAATCGATCGGTGAACCCGCCCCTACAACTCTAAAACGGTAAAATCCTCCGAATTCCCCCTCGAATCACATCCTTAAGAATCTCCTTACCAAAATCAGCCGCCCAATTATCAACATCAGACTGCTTAACCTTTTCCGCATCCACATTTTCCGGCGCTTTATTATCCACCTTCAAAGCAGATTTATCCATCCCCACCTTCGACATCATCTCCACAAAAGTATTAATCGGAATCGCATAATTTAACCCTGTTTTCACTTCTTCCTGACCTTCAATAACTTTTGTAGTTTGCCCACTTTGCCCACTTTCCTGACTTGCCTCATCATTTTTTTTAACAGTTGCAAGCCCCCCACTTTCTCCCTCTCCGTGAATGCCAATCACTCGGCCGCTAACATCAAAAACAGGCCCGCCACTCATTCCCCGCCGCGTCACCGCATCGTAACGCATCGTATATCCCCGCTCGTTACTCGATCGCACATTAGCAACTTGCCCATTCGTAAAGGCATATTCCCGTTCTTGACTGCCAGAAGTAGCCAAAGGATACCCTGAAACATAAAGTCCTGAACCGATATCCGCTTCATCGGAATTACTAATCGGTGCAACTGAATATTCCTCATCACTCTCAAACATCACAACTGCTAAATCCGTCCCCTTGCCATTATCCTGAAAACCCTTCACTTCCGTCACCTTATGCTCTTTCTTCTTAGCCGTCCGAATTATGTAGTCGGTATTAGGGTTTATCACCACATGATTCGCTGTTAACACCGTGTAAGTCTTACCTTTTTTGGCAATAATCACTCCTGATCCACCTTTATTTGGGGTGAGATTATTATTGATTTGTACTGTAGTTGGAAACGCAATTTTTGCTATTTCTCTAGCCGTTTTTGCCATAGCGGGCTCGCTGATGACAATTGTTGCTACCGCTACCGTTCCTGCGACAATACCTGGAAGGTAATTAGACCGATTAAAACCTAAATTCATAAACTAACTCCGTTGATAATCTGAAACTAAATATCTTGCACTTTTTCACCGATCCGACAGGGATTAAAATCCCTGTCTCAAAGCATAAGTCCACTTAAGTGGACTAAATATCCCGCTTATTTCTTAGTCCGCGCAGGCGGACTTCGTTTGTGTAGAAGCGATTTCAATCGCCGATCGATTATTAGCCAGGTAATTCGACGATGAACTGTAAGACGAAACAAAACGCAAATAGGTACTAATCGGAATTCCCCAACTAGAATTAACCATTTGCTCTAACATTCTCCCTGACGGTTCTGTTCCATCTTCAAACGCATACACTCCAAAATCTGGGTCGCGATTTTTTATCCGCCCATTAATGCCAATTAATAACCCCTGACTGTTAAAAATTGGCCCGCCACTCATCCCGACAGCAATATCATTTGTGTAACCCAAACGATAGCCTTGAGCGAGGGATTTTGGCGGCAGCACTGATACAACGCCTTGAGTAAACCGAAATGCCCGAATTCCTTGGTCGAATGTAGTTGTTGAACTACCTCCCCGATACATCGGAAATCCGGCGGCAAATACAGGTTCTCCTACTGTTAATAAATCAGTGCTAATTCTGGTTACTTGATACTGAATGGAACTGCGAAATTGGACGATCGCCAGATCCGCATTTCCCAACTGCAACGGTGCCCCCAAAAGCCGATACCTCTGGCCATCCGGCGCAATAATCGTCTGCTGCTGGCTGAACGCCACAACGTGCCAACTCGTCAGCACCGTATAAACTTGCCCCTGTCGCCGGACGATCGCCCCTGAACCAGAAGCATTCGGTGTTAAAATTCGCACCGTCATCAACCTCGCCAAACGCTCAATATTGGCAGTTTGACTGTCAGCAACCCCATAATTCGCCATCACAGGTTGAGCGGCGATTCTTACTGGAAAAAGACTCGCCGCGATCGTACAAATTGCCACCATGCGTAGCAACTTGCTCACCTTAAAGCTCCCGCATTCCACCGCCAGTGGGCTGTTGAGGTGCCGGCCGATTATTAGCCGGTGCCGGCTGATTGTTCGCCGGCGCAGGAGGCGCTACAGAGCTGCCACCTTCCTCCCCTAACCGTGGGCGCGCGTCAATGTAAGGCATCGCATCGCTTTCAGACAGGGAAGGTACACCCGCTTGTCCCTCCCGCAACCCCATGAATTGATACAATGTGCGAACCGAGTCTTGACCTGGTTTGAGTGTATAAATCAAGCCGTCGCAGCGCCCGTTGACTTGACTAGCGGTGCAAATCACTCGCTGTCCGTTCATGTAGCCAACTGTCACAAACTTTAGCTGTTTGTTCTGGCGGTAGGTTTCCAAGCGCGCGCTGACTTCGCGGCAGCGCGTCATGGGATCGTAGCCAGAGTCGCGGAAGTAGTCGGAAACCCAGTTAATCCAAACCTCCCGTGCCCCTTGGCGATTTTGGTATACCGTCGCGGGCGAACCGGAGGAAGCATCGCACATAAAGCCTGACGTTGATTGACTTTGGCTGGGTTTAGCGTTCATAGCTAGGCTGCCGATCGCGATCGCCCCCGCTAAGACAGTCAGAAATTGCCGTTTAATCGAACTCATCATCAAATTTACCTCCGATTACAACTTTTCTCCTAAAAAAAACAAGCTGGAGGAAGAAGCAAAGAAACACAAAGTTCTTTGCCACTTCCCCCAGCCTCGCGAAAATCACATTCGTCACAGACTAGGTGCGGTAGCTTAATATTCAGTAGTTTTTAAGGACAAATGCTGTCGATACTCACAACCGTACAGCTAAAATAGATGCACTTTAGTTTTGCTGTCTATTGTATATCCTAAATTGTAAATCTTTTTCAAATGCCTGTCAACGCCTCCATCAAAAAATTGGGTCGCGTGGAGATATTTATAAAAAAGAAGGGAAGGGCGATCGCTAATGACCAAGTTAATCGGCCCTTAATCTGAAGGTTTCCCGTGTAGTTAAAATATTCCACTTAAACTTATAATCAAAATTTATTCATTATAAATGGTATATTTGCTCCTCTATTACCACACACTATAGTTCCTGTAATTTGTCTACCATCCAAGCTCACAGAACCACTATATCTCAGTAATGCTACATTTCCAAACATAGCAATAGCTTCAAATTGAGTACCTGAAATTTGACTATTCGTAATATTGTTGTATCTCTGATAAACACCTGAAAGTGTTAGCCGATTACCATTTTGACGGATTGTAATTGGAGAACGACCCGTTCCAAGTTCTGGCGCTGACACACAGGAATTATTTACATCATTGGATAAGAACTTAAAACTCCCAGTCTCAATTACCCATTCGCCTGTAAGATTAAGTTGTCTAGGCTGATTTGTATCTCTAGGTGGTCTATCAGTTTGATTCGGGAATTGATTAGGAACGTTTCCTCTATTCTCAGAATAGTCTTGAGCAAAGTCTATTACACAAATTGGATAGTTACCCATTTCTCTTATCGAGGAATTACCACAAGCTACTCCCACTAATGTATGAGTAGGATTAAAGAAGTTTGTTCGATGCCCACGACTGGGTTCCCAGTAATCAAGCATTAAGTTCATTACAATAAACTCAGGCCAAGGCCCCATACCGATGTTCTCCCATACACCGTTGGTGGTTCCATAGCGATTTGCTCTATTAGTTGGGTCGCTACCATCTCTACCAGTGTGGCTAATTTGAGGCACAGAAGCAGCTAACTGTTGATCCCGAAGATGATCTCTAGCCGCTAACCCAAGTCCATTTGAAGCACGAACAGATTGAACTGGGGAGGTGTTTCTAAGTACACCGATTGCTTCATCAAATGCTCTAACATCACCGATGACGGGAAAGCGTTCGTTTCTCCTTGGAAGTTGGAAGGTGTTGGTTCTAGGATCGTAAGTTTGTCTTATGGTTTCTAACCAATTAGCATAAGCTGAAGGGTTACTTCTGGCTCGGTTTATTTCAGAAATTACAGTCTGCTCGAATCCAGAATTATTTTGAGCTAAAGCTGCTGATATTTGTGTTACTTGAAAGGTGGTTATAGCCAGAAAAACTAAGGTTTGACGCACAATATCCTCGCTAAATTTTATAAATAAGTTATCGGAATTTGTTCGGTTTTTTCTGGGGATTTTATTTGGGGCGCGATCGCAAAAGCAGAACGGACAACCACAGGGGGATTGCCCGTACCAATGGCGATCGCACTGGGAAAGGTCGAGGCGATCGCCTAAATCGCAAATCTATCTGATGATTAGATTCAGATAATGGTAAAGTTTGCTGCCGTCAACGAAACATCATGGAAGATGCTAATTTTGTTTCCGGGGCTGAGGGTGATTTCAGAAAACAGTCCCCCACCAGTAGTAGGACTTTGGTTAGTAATTGCGGCTAAAACAGCCGCTCCATTGCTAAAACCAAGACCAGCAGCGATCTGAATCTTGTCATCAGCAACCACAAATTGATTCACGCTATCTTGACCACTTGACGCACCAAATATGAAGGTATCTTTGCCTGCACCACCTAATAGATTATCGTTCCCATTACCCCCATTTAGGAAGTCATCCCCATCTGCTCCATCAAGGTAGTCGTTGCCAGCACCCCCCAGCAAGGTATCATTGCCAATTTCACCGAAGAGGTTATCATTCCCATCGCTACCGTCAAGGGAATCATTGCCTTGTTGTCCTATCAGTGTGTCGTTGCCAGCACCCCCCAGCAAGGTATCATTGCCAATTTCACCGAAGAGGTTATCATTCCCGTCGCCACCGTCAAGGGAATCATTACCATCCCCTCCGTTCAGTGAGTCATTGCCAGCTAAACCGCTAATGGTGTCATTCAGCTCGTCCCCGAAAAGATTGTCATTCCCCGCAGTCCCGACAATGGCCGCTTGGGGGCCAACAGTAAACGACCAGGTGTAGGTTTGACCGTTAGCTGTAATGGAGGCAGTATAAGTCTCCCCAGGCAGCAGGGGATCGCGCGGAACCAATAATACCGTGTCTTGTGAGTTGAGCAGAGAGCGTCCTACCTCCTGATCGTCCTTGGCTGAAGACCCCGGTCCGTAAGCTTCGAGAACCCCATTCTTGGGATTGATGTAATTAGTTTCATCAAACACCGCGTGAGCAAGTTGTGTGCCGCCTCGCGAGAATGAGTGAGCCGTAATATTAGGAGTAACGTTTCCAGTTCCTAACTGCAAAAGCAATGGTAAACCCGAAGGAGCAGTGTACGAGGGGTTGCCTGTGCTTGTTAGCGGATCGGGCCACTCTCCTCCTTCATAATCGCGTATGGAAGCTGGAATGATTTGACCGTCGCCTGGCCAGGTAATGGGAAACTTCACTGATGAGGGGACGCTGCCGTATTCACCTTGAAGCACAAGCGTAGCACCAGTAGTAATCCCGCCGCCTGCTTCCCGATAAGCACCATAGCCGACTTCAGTCAAGTACGGATCGAGAATTCCCGCGGCGTGGAAAGGCGCTCTCAGCCACCCCTCGATCTTGTCTACATCAGTAGTTTTGAGACTAGAATCCGACGCTACATTGCCTGACGCACCGGCTTTCGCGCCTTCAGGGGTGTACCACTGGTTCCCTGGGCTTTCATAGTGCGAGAGTTGCTGGTTTTTCACCACATATTTGGAGTGTGCGACAGCGCCCGCTTCCGCAATCGGGTTTTCTCGGACGGGGGGCAGGTTGGCAGCAGTGCGATGGAAATTAATAGTAGCGAGCCATTCCGGTTGCGTATCATTATCGACTATTGCCAAAGTTGCGTTACTCTGCGTCCCCAAAATTGCTCCACCAGTAGGGTTTTTCAAGGTCAGAGTCAGGGTTTCATTGGGGTCATAGGCAGTGTCATCGAGGATAGGAACCTGAATCGTTTTGGGCGTGGTGTCTCCCGATGCAAAATTAACGGTTGTGGGAGTGGTGCTGTAGTCGCCTGATCGAAATTTAGCTGTACCGTCAGAGAGGCTAACAACAGCACTAACCGCCCCCTCACTGCTACCTGTGCGGGTGACAGTCACAGCGGTGACAGGCGGCGTTCCATTTTCGTTAACGCTGTAGGTGGCGGAACTAAATTGCAAGCTACCTGCTGGTGGTGTTGTAACAGGAGTTGGAGTTGGTGTTGGTGCTGGTGTTGGTGCTGGTGTTGGTGCTGGTGTTGGTGCTGGAGTTGGTGCTGGAGTTGGGGCTGGAGTTGGGGCTGGAGTTGGCGTTGGTGTTGTCACCGGAGTTGGCGTTGTCACCGGAGTTGGTGTTGTCACCGGAGTTGGTGTTGTAACAGGAGTTGGTGTTGTAACAGGAGTTGGTGTTGTAACAGGAGTTGGCGTTGTAACTGGAGTTGGCGTTGTAACTGGAGTTGGTGTTGTCACCGGAGTTGGTGTTGTAACTGGAGTTGGTGTTGTAACTGGAGTTGGTGTTGTCACCGGAGTTGGTGTTGTCACCGGAGTTGGTGTTGTCACCGGAGTTGGTGTTGTCACCGGAGTTGGTGTTGTCACCGGAGTTGGTTCACCGGAGTTGGTGTGGTAGCCGGAGTCGGTGTTGTCACCGGAGTCGCTGTTGTCACCGGTGTTGGTGTTGGGGCTGGTGTTGGTGTTGGGGCTGGTGTTGGGGCTGGTGTTGGAGTTGGTGTCGGTGTTGGAGTTGGTGTCGGACTAGCTGCAAACGTGCTACTGGCAACATTGAGCAAAACCCCGATCGCCCGATTGCTACTTTTATCTATGATCACCGTATCGGAACTACTAGCACCATTAGCACCCGTGCCCGCACTAAAAGTGAAGTTATCAAAATTCAAAATGCCATTCTCGCTAGCAATGCGATCGCCTCCATTTTGATAATCAGTAATGTAATCAATGATCTCATCATCTAACAGTACAAAAAATGTATCATTGCCATCGCCACCTGTTAGGGTATCAATGCCGAGATCGCCGTACAAACTATCATTACCGCTACCACCGACGATTGAATCATTGCCTTGACCACCGTACAAGCAATCATCTCCATCTCCTCCGATAACAGTATCTTTATCTTTGTCGCCGCGAAGATAATCATTGCCACCTCCGCCATCAATTTCATCATTTCCTTTGCCACCATATACAACTTCAGCGTCAGAGGAACCGCTGACAGTATCATTACCTTTGCCAGTTACCAATCCTCCAGGGAGATCCTGAAGTTGTCCGACTTCGAGTGCAACATTGTCGGCTGTATCTTCTCCGACCAAATAAATTCCTTGTCGTTTGATAGTCATAATTTTCCTGCCTATTTGGTTTGCAAAATAAACTAAATGGAGAAATGGCGATCGCACTTAAAGCGCGATCGATAATTACCTCTGATTTGGAAAGTTTAGGAGGGCGATCACCTGTTTTCAATAAAGGCGATCGCTTGTTATTGATTGTTATACTCTTCAAGCTTTATAGGGAGTCAAAACAGCCATATGCTAGTTTGATTGCCTCTTGTGACGCTGGTATAGCCAATACCTACATCCGTATGCTTGCTGTAGAAATCATTAAGAGCTAGCAAGTGAATCCGAATGCTATCTGCATCTTGGCCAGAAAATCTGGACTTGTCGCCAAACTGCTGAGGGAATTCTGCGCGATGCCTACGGCTGGCTTCGCCTCCGCACTTATCATGCTCAAAGTACGCGCGTGCGAAGCTATCCCGTAGGGAATCGCCCGATTCTACCAAATTCACACCAGTCGCAACTTCAGTACCGAAAAACTCATCATCTGTTAGCCATTTCATAATTCGATCCCCCTGAAAAAAACTAATTGTTGCCAAAAAACACAAAGAGCCGGAGAAGTGACAAATGCAATCAAAGCGATCGCGCTTGTCCTTTCACCAGCCCCGTGAGAATCACACTCATCTCAAGCTAGGTTGTTACCTAATATTCAATTGTTTAAACAAAGATGCTGTCGGCCCTCACATCCTTACAGAATATATACTTGCGGGTCTACTTCCCGTCAATTAAAAATAATCTACAGCATTTAATTCAACCTGTCAATACCCCCAGTTATCTTTTTTTTAGGAAGTTTCATGGTGGGGTGAGGGCGGGTTTATAAGGATTATCTGTGGGTGACGAAAATCATCGGTGAACCCGCCCCTACAAATTTATCCTCAGATTTTACAGGCCTGTAGGGGCGGGTTCGCCTAAATATTTGACACCAATCGACAAATTATATAAACCCGCCCCCACCCAACCCAGAAATCAAAAATTAATTCAATTTAAACGTTAAGTGGGGATAGTTAATCGGGGTTATTGGTGGGGTGGGAGCGGGTTTATAAAGGTTATCTGTGGGTGACAGAATTGATCGGTTAACCCGCCCCTACAAATTTGAAATAGCCACCACTCAAGCTCAAATTAGCACCTCCTTGGAGAATACTAATTAATTCATTTTGAGCCGCCTTGCGGTAAATTGCCGTACCAGTTTGGTTAGCTTGCGAGAAAGGAACTAGCAGATAATCATCTGCTTTCCCCTGCAATTGAATACTATCTTCACTGGCATTAAAGTCGGTAATCAGCGCGTAGTCGAGATCGCCGTTATCGTAGTAAGTGTTATTGGCATCTCCCAAGACGAAAATATCGCTACCACCTCCACCCGTCAAGGTGTCAATTTCATCAATTCCTGGGTTAATAGCATTGATATCAACTCCCGTGAGGATATCGTTGCCACTTTCGCCTGTCAGTAAATCCTTACCAAGTCCACCAAAAAGGCTATCATTTCCATCTCCACCTATTAAGATATCTTGACCTTTTTGACCGTCTAAGTAGTCATCATTTTGATTCCCAGATAACACATCTTGACCTGAATTGCCAAAGATTTTATCATTTCCTTGTTGACCGGAAATGCTATCATCTCCTGCGGTTCCATTGATAATATCATCTTGAACCGTGCCTTGCAAACCATTATTCGGGTTAGCAAAACCGAAACCTCGGCTACCAAAAACGGCATAACTTTTGCCGGGAGAATCTTGAAATAAACTGCCAGGTGCGCCAACAATTATATCGTCGATGCCATCGCCGTTAATATCTCCGCCACCGCTGACAGCAGTACCAACTAAACCATCGGTTTCTACTCCATTTAAAACTAAGGCATTCTTACCGTTAGCTTCTGCTAAGCTGAAGTTAGCAGAAAATTCCTTTTTGCCAAAAACAATAAAGGTTTTGCCTGCATTGTTTTTGCTGTTAGAGTTGGCGCTGGAGGCTCCGATTAATAAGTCGTCAAAGCCATCTTTGTTGATATCTCCGGCATAGCTAACGGCATTTCCGGCTGAGCCTTCGGCATCGAAACCGGAAATTGTAAAGCCGTTATTGCTGTTCAATTCAGCGGGGTTGAGGATGACAGAAAATCCCTCTTTTTTGCCAAAAACTACATAAGTTTTGCCTGCGTTAATTCGATCGCCCACTGTCGCACCGGGAGCGCCAATTACCAAGTCTTTGTTGCCGTCACCGTTAATATCTCCTGTAGCGGCAAGGGCAATTCCAGAACGTTCTTGGGGAGTGAGGCCGGCGATGACAAATCCGGTAGTTCCATTTAATTCTGGGACGTTGACGCTGCCAGTAAATCCGCCTTGCTGACCGAATATAACGTAAGTTTTGCCTGCATTAATGCCGCCGCTGGTGTTGCCACCATCTGCACCAATAATCAGGTCGGGGATGCCGTCGCCGTTGATATCGCCGCTGCTGGCAGTACCGCTAGAATTGCCGTCAATGCCGTTAATAACAAAGCCGTTATTGTTGTTGATTTCAGCTAGGTTTAAGTTAGGAGAAAAACCTGTGGTGCGGCCGTAGATGACGTAGCTTTTACCGGGTGTGCCACCGAGGGGGCCGGGTGCGCTGATGAGTATGTCGTCAATGCGATCGCCATTAATATCGCTAATTCCAGTGGCAAAGAGGCCGGCGTAGTCAAAGGTGTTGGTTCCTGTTACGGCAAAACCATTATTTCCGTTCAAATTAGCAAAGTCGCTATAAAAATTAACAAAAAGCTTGTTGAATCGAATAATAGTATGATATAATTCAGCCTATCCATGTAGTTATGGCTATGATGTTGCGATCGCACTTACCAATGTTTATAATAGGACAAATGCGTAAGTTCCGAGCAAAATTTGGTATAGTTTAGAAAAAAAGGGTGAAATGCGTGTTATCAGCCGAAAAATCCTACGAGATTTCTGTGAAAGCCATGCGGATTCCTGTGATGCACTTTATGACTGGTATAGAGTGTCAAGTAAAGCTGAATGGCAGAACCTAATTGATGTTCAGCAGACTTATCCAAAAGCAGAATCAGTCGGAAATTTTACCGTATTTAATATTAAGGGAAATCGATATCGGCTGATAGTTGATTTGGTTTACGATTCTCAAAGGATCTACATCAAATATGTTTTGACTCACGCTGAGTATGATAAGGATGAGTGGAAAAATGATCCGTACTTTTGATGCAAAATCTTATACAGATTTACTTGTTCGATATCAACCAAAACCGATCGCAACTGAAGCAGAAAACGATGCAGCGATCGCTCTCGCTAGCGAACTGGAACACCGCCCCGCGCGATCGCCGGAGGAAGAGCTATTTCTGGAGCTTTTGATAACGCTGATTGAAAAATTTGAAGCCGAAAATTATCCAATAACCGCAGGCAATTCTGCCTCAATGTTGCAACATTTAATGGATGCGAGAAATTTAGATAAATCTGACTTAATTCCAGTTTTGGGAACCGAAACAAAGGTTGAGGAAATTATGGTTAATCGCAGGGCAATCGAAATAGATGAAGCCAGAAAAATTGCCGACTTTTTCCAAGTCGATCTTAGTTTGTTTCTGGAAATGCGATCGCAGCCTATCTAACAGCAACAGCGATCGCCCTTCGCATCCAGAAAGGCGATCGCATCTCTCATTATCTTTAAATACCCGCCAGATTAACAGAAACAAAGCTGTTACTTAACTGATTAGGTGAGACACCATCAACAACTCCTAATGTTTGACGATTTTCTGCAATCTGGATGACAGTTTTGTTTTCAACTGAAACCAGGATTAAGTTAGAGAATGTTAACCCATCTGTCAAGCCAATTTTATCAATTCCCACTTGGAAATCTCTGATAATATCTCCCAGAAAATCATTGACTACCGCAGCCTTGGTAGGCAGAACAAAAGTATCAACCTCAGATCCGCCAACTAAAATATCTTGGCCTAAACCACCGATGAGAGTGTCATTTCCCGCATCGCCATATATTTGATCGTTACCTTTGCCTCCCAAAAGAATATCGTTGCCTTTTCCGCCAATTATCAGATCGTTAGTCTGATTGCCATTGATAAAATCATCGCCTTCATTTCCATAGATGGTATCGCTTTCGCCAATCCCACCGATGGTATCATTTCCAGCTAAAGCATAGATGAGATCGGGTTCAAAAGTACCAACTAAGTTATCATTCCCTGGAGTTCCCAAAATCGGAGCTTTTTGATTAGGAATAGAGCCGCCACTCCCTATGGTATTAATTGTCAGTGAAGCTTGGTTATTGCCGGGATTAAGGTCATTTTCGCCAAGAGACAGCAATGTGGCATTGGTGATAATTGAGCCGGGAGTGTTAACTTGGGCACTTATATTTAGGGTGCGGGTGAGATTATCTCTCATGTTGCCTACATCCCAAATACCTGTGTTACTGTCATAAGTTCCCCGAATGCTGTTAGCAGATATAAAGCTTAATCCAGGGGGTAATATGTCAGCGACTTTGATGCTGCTGGCAATTCCTGGCCCTTTGTTTGTGAGGCTAAGAGTGAAAGTAATTTGGTCGCCTACATTGGGATTGGAGTTGCTTACAGTTTTGGTTAATTCCAAGTCAACAGGAGCCGGATCTACTGGATTTACTGTTAGCGTCTGAGTAATGAAATTATTACTACTATTGGAGTCAGTTTCGTTACTGGTGATGCTGGCAGTGTTGATTAAATCACCAGCCGCAATAGAGGTAGCGTTAATTGCGATCGTTGCAGTTTCACCACTGTTTAGTTCACCCAAATTAGCAGTAAAAACTTCATTGCCTTCTAAGACTGACCCCTTGCTAGGGGTGATTAAAATCTCTTTCAATCCAGATGGTAGGGAGTTAGTAAGTTTTACACCTGTAGCTTTGGTGGGACTATTATTGGTGACAGCAAGATTGTAGGTGACTTTATCCCCTAAATTCAATGGTGCAGGAGTATTAGTTGTCGTAACTGCTAAATCAGTAGAAGCAACATCGACGGTGGGGGTACTAACTGTGGTAGCTAGGATATCCGTATCGTTAGCCACATCAGGATCGAAGGTTTTACTTGTTACACTAGCAGTGCCAGTAATTGTTCCACTTGTTGGTGGGGTAATTGTGATATTGACTGTCTTGCTAGTACCGTTGGCTATGTCACCCAGATCAAAAATGAGGTCGTTGTTGGATTGCTGATTGGGGTTGACACTAGCAGAAACAAGTTTAACGCCTTCTGGCAATGTATCGGTTAAAGTTACTCCTCTGGCGTTATTAGAGCCGTTGTTGGTGACTGTAATTGTGTAGGTTAAGTTATTTCCTATCACTACTGGGTCTGCATTAGCGGTTTTTGTGACAGATAAATCTGCTGTTTCCGTCACCCGCACTCTACCGGACGAGTAGCTGAAAACAGGTGCGTTATTTTCATCCATCGCCATTGCGTAGATATAGTAATCACCAGTTGGTACGCCTTCTGTGTTCCAGGCGAAGTTGCCCGCACCGTCTTTTTCATCAAGGTTATCTACGATTTGTATGCCATCGAAGCCTTGATTATCGGTATCGTAGAATAGGCTGACTTTGGCGTTGGAGTCAGTATCAAAGGCGTTGTAGTTGATAGCAACATTCCCTCCACTGACATCTGTAGCTGGGTCAGTTATTTGAATAGTAGGAGTTACAGAATCTCGAAATGCACTGTATTTTATGTTTCCTAAACCCGCAGAATTAACCGGGTTAATATCCCAGACTCCCGGTGCTGGGTTGAGTACGATAACACTTTTAGTGTTCTGGTCAGTAAGCTGATCGACAATCGCTATGTTGTTAGCAGCAAAGTCTGACTCATTGAGTATCGCACCGTTAGGAGTTTTAACTTGAAACAGAGCGTTAGTAGTTGGGTTTTCCCAATCAGCGCCCATTACGAGCCATTGCGTGCTTGGTTCAACGATAAAACTATTAGTCTCTGGCACGTTTTTAGCGCCGATAGTTTCAACTTTGCCATCAAAGTAACCTTTAAATCCCTTGACAAACGAGATTTCTGGCCCAAGCTTTTGAACCTTTATCGTACCCCAACCAGCAGCAAAGTCATTGGACAAATCGTTGTCATTACTGAAATTGAGTAAAAAGTTTCCTGACCCAATCTGTGCGCCCCCAATTAGAGGTACAGAATTAGGAACATTGACGCTGGCATTGCCAGACATATTGATATTGAAACCAGAATTTACTTTGAAACCAGTATTTGTTTGAATTGCTCCATCAAGTATTGAAAAATTTCCTTTCGTCTCATAAGACTTGTCCTTCCAGTTGAGTGTATGTGTACCTTGTGCCTTGGCTATCTTGTCATTGATGATTGTAACTGTACCAGTACCGCTGAATTGCTCAGCACTGAGTTTACCATCTGCATCAAAACGAATAGCGGAAGTCCCAAGAATTTGAGGCCCCAGAGTAGCACTAGCACCAAGACTTCCCTCTATAGGATCGGTGTCAGATTCTGCAAAATTCTCTATCGATCCTCGAAATCCTTGGAAGAAAACAAGTGGATATCCTGGAATTGGAAGATTAAGATTATCCACATTGAGCGATAGTTTATTAAGTTCTAAAGGAGGAATAGGAAGTTTAAACCCTAGTTCTCCATCAACCTTAATAGTTCTCCCAAAAGGAAGGGTTAACTTAGCGCCACCACCAACATCCTTCTTCTTTGTATCAATGTTTAGCCTGACTTCCCTCAAACCCCAGCCTTTGGGCGGAAACTTAAGGTCGGTTCCCGCAGTAAGTGAACCCTTGATATCCGGTTTACCACCTTTTATTTCAATAAAGTTGTCACCAGAAAGATCAGCAGTAATGTCTTTAACTTTAGATGCTTTAGATGCCAGATCTATACTTAACTTGCCTTGAATCTTTATCTTGTCTTCTGGTGCAACATATTCTATTGAAAAATTTGAAAATTCTTTAACAGGCAGAAAACTGAACAGCTTAATGTCTTTAAATGTCGGCAATGAACCCTTAATACTAGCGCCGAATTTTACGTCATTCTGACTAATCAAAAGTGCATCTGAGCCACTTAAAAAAAAGTCAGGAAAGCCCAAATCTTCTATCAGTTTAAATTTGGCTCCCATAGCAATCCCATTTGGATTGAGAGTTATGCTGCTGAAATCAGTATCCAAACCTGCAATTTTGAATTCATTTGACAAATTTTCAGTTGTTGCAGTTCCACTTGCAACATCAATAACAAATTTCCCTTGGAACAATGGATCAGTTGTTATTTTACCCGCGCCAATCAGAGAAGTAACTGTGCCATCAACACTAATGGTATTTTTGTCATACTCCACACGGCCATCGACTTTTAGCATTGGCCCAAAGCCCTTTCGACCAATGTTAATAGTCCCGTTAATTACACATTTGCCCTCTTTTTCTTCTCGTTGACCGCTAACTGCTACTACCTCAAAGGGAAGCGGATCGGGGCAGGGAGTCGTATCGACTGTATAGTTCCACTTAGTATCTCGTCCAGCCTTATTAGGTGTCAGTATTACCTCCAATTTATCTGAATTCCCTTGAGGTACGTTAATTCGTTGAGTTGCAGTACCTGAGACTTCCCCTGTATCTACAATATTCTTACCGTCATAACGAATGATGAGAGTATCTGGGACTTCAAACATTTGATAAGAATATTGGACTGTACCTCCACCCTTTCCATCTGTTGAACCAAACTCAGTTTTTTGGTTTTTTTCTGTAACGTCACCACTATCTGAAACCGTTGCCTGCTCGATCGCCCTCAATTCCCCATCCAAAACAACCACCGCCGAATCATCCTCACCCTTCAACCCCGCCAATTCCCCCTGACTCAACGCCTTACCTTGAACTAAATCCGAAAAAATCTCCCCCTCATCCCCGATCGCATCTACAGTATTAATCTGCGAATCAACAAAATGCCCAAATTCTTCCAGCAAAACACCCGCAACAGCCGTAACATTCCCCGCATTTTTGGCAAGGAATTCCCGCGACAGATAAATCTTCCCAGTCGCAGCCGCAAACGCACCCAAAGCACCATTAATCTCAGCTTCGGAACGAATCTCAATCTCTGGAAATTCGCTAAAATCTCCCTGTGCCCAAGCTGATGCTAACTTTACAGCTTTCTCAACATCAAAGCTGTTGCCGAATGCTACCTGCATCTTGGCCAGAAAATCTGGACTTGTCGAAAAAATGCTGAGGGAATTCTGCGCGATCGCACTTCCCATAATCAAAGCGCGATCCTCGACACTCGTACCCACTTCAGTACCGAAAAACTCATCATCTGTTAGCCATTTCATAATCCGATCTCCTCAAAAAAACTAATTGTTGCCAAAAAACAAAAGGCCGGAGAAGGGGCGATCGCACATAATGCGAAATCACCACTTCCCCAGCCCCGCGAAACTCACATCCGTCCCGAACTAGGTTTTGTGTTTATTTAATTGATTCAAACTTTTAATACCGCCAGCCATCGCAGCCGTGCAGCGAAGATACACTTAGGCTTTATTCACCTTGACAAAATAACATACACCATTCTCGTCTGTTTGTCAATATCCTACAGGGACTTATATCAATTTCGGTTACACTGGAATGATAGGTCGGAGACGGCAGTGCCGTCTCCCTACCCCAAAATAATATTGTAGGGACACGGCACTGCCGTGTCCTAATTTCTTATTCCTTGGAATTCCACTCCCTAACATCTTCATCGGTAATATAGTGCCGATAATAAGTTGAACCCTTCACCGTCACTTGAATCTTACCTTTACCCTTTTCCGCCCTCTCACTCTCAATCGTCACCTTGCCAAACCCTGTTTCTTTCCAAGTCTCATACAAAATGTCCTCAATTCGATCGAAAACCCGATCGATCGGATTCTGTCTGCTTTCTGGCAGTGCTGCCATATCTTTTACTCCCCCGTGGGACTTGGCACGGTTTGCATCCGAACTATCCGAACCCATCGCATCTGACAGAAACTCCATACTTCTAAGCTCCAAAATGGTATTTGCAAAAATTTAATTATTGAATAACTTTTTAACCCGTAACCCAGTGTAAAATCAATACACATTCAAAACTCACAATTGTGCAGTCACACGCAGCAGTCACCAACCTCTGACATTTCGCTGCCCTACGCGATCGCACTTAGGAAATCCGACTTTTTTAAACATCCCAGGGGTTCACACCCCTAAGATCGCACTGACCTAGGCAAACCACCCATGAATCAAGCAGAATTTATCAGTATTTACAACAAATTAGGCAACAAATGCCGACAAGTTTTACAGCAAAAACTAGCTGGAACGCCCAACAAACAAATCGCCCAAATTCTCAAGATTAAAGCAGAAACAACTGTACGCCAACATTTGACCGCAGCATATCAAGCATTTGGTTTAGGAAATGACAAGCGCTCTAGCTGGTCAGATTTGCAGTCATTGTTTTTTCAATTCATGCCCGAATTTATCCCAACGAAACCAGAACCACAACCATTAAATTCTCGTTGGGTAGAACGAACTTCAGATATTACTAAACTCCAAAAATGGACATCAGAAAACTTTAAGATTTTGATAGTAGTAGGAGAAGGCGGCATCGGCAAAACTACCTTAGCACAGCAATACTTAGCAAGTTGCCAATTTGAAAAAATCTTAGATATGAAAATTGCCCTAACTCCCGAAAACTTGCGGAGTGCCGATTCATTTGTGCAGACTTGGCTGCAACAAGATTTTCAAGAAGATGCACCCAGAGATTTTAGCCTGAGTTTAACCTTGCTAGAAAAAAAGCTGCGTCAAATCAAAGTCGCAATTTTCATAGATAACCTAGAACCTGCCTTACGCAATGGTATGTTTCTACCTGAATACCGCAATTATGTAGAATTGCTGCGGGTACTAAGCGATCCCAGAATCGAAGGAATCACGCTGATAACCAGTAGAGAAAAATTAAAAGAACCTGACATCAGAGGCGTTCAAACTCACATTTTAAAAGGCTTGAGTCCCGAAGCATGGCAACAATATTTTGAATATCCCAAAACTTCAGAAGATTTACAAGCTGTGCAAGAAATGCACGCAGTTTACAAAGGCAATGCTCTGGCGATGGAGGTGCTTTACAATGATATTCAAAATAATTATGACGGAGATATTGCCGAAGCTTGGCAGCAAAACCGCCAGGAATTACAGCAGCTAGATCCATTTTCGTTTCTTATCAACAATCAATTAAATCGCCTCAACGCTCATTCTCAGCAAGCTTACCGTTTGCTATGCCGTTTGGGAGCTTGTCGGTATCAAGAAATTGAATGGTTGCCAGATACTTGCATCAAAGCTTTGCTGTGGGATGTGACGCCAGCAGAACAACTGAAAGTAACGCGGCGGTTGTGTGACTCTTCCTTGCTACAATTGCATCGGGGCAAATACCGAATGCACCCAGCGATTCGGGCGGCGGGTTTGAATCAGTTGCAGAATAGCAGCGAATGGGAACAAACTCAAAGGGCGATCGCACAACATTGGTTTTCTAGTGTAGAACACATTCAATCGCCTCAGTTAGGTTTGCAAGTTTTAGAAGCTTATTATCATTTCCGAGAAATTGAAGATTATGATTCAGCTTGGGATGTATTGTGCCGTCCTGCTATACCTATTTTACCAGAAGAATTATTTCTATATTTTTTATCTTGGGGATACATCAGCCAAACACTAGAATTAGCAGAAAAACTGGTAAATCGAGTTTCGCCTAACCGGGAGGCAAGTCTGTATCGCTGCATCGGCGACTGTCACGCCTATCTGCTAGCAGATGGTTTTGAAGTAGCTTTAGAATATCACCGCCAAGCTCAATTTGCTGCTAAGCGTGAAGGCGATAAATGGACAGAATTTAATTCATATAGTGATATGGGTTTGTGCTATATTGCTGCTGGTGAATACGAGTTAGGACTAGCTATTTATGAAGCAAAACTTAATCTAGCTTTATCTCCAATATCTCCTGCTATTCAATCTCGGCTAAATAGTTGTTACTGCGAAGTTGCTCTGTTACACTCTTATTTAGGACAAGGGAGTGAGGCGAAAGCGGCATTGAAAGAAGCGACAAGACACTTGCAACAACCTTTAGAAAGCGTTCCACCTTGGCAAGCTTGCTGGGATTTGAATATGGCTGGTTTGGCTCAAAAACATATTGGTGAGTATGAACAAGCGAAGCAGAGTTTAGAGCAAGTTGTGGCGATCGCCCAAAATTGTAACTTCACATCAGACATGGCCCGTGCCTGGTATATTTTAGGTGACGTTTTTCGAGAAAGTAATGATTTTTCAGCGTCTTTGAAATATCAAAACCAAGCTATTGAATTTTATACAAAAATTGGTGCTAAGTACGAATTAGGGATTAGCAATTATTACATTGGCTTGACTTACCGCGATTTGGGAGAATTAGAAATAGCTCAGAATCACTGGCAGCAATCTATTCAAATATTTAATCATATGAAAACACCTAAACAGGTGAATAAAGTTCAAGATTGTCTCAATATTTAATGATTAATTGAATTAAATGGTTGGGTGGGGGCGGGTTTATAAAGATGATCTGTGAGTGGTAAAATCGATCGGTGAACCCGCCCCTACAAATTTTATTCGATATTTCAGCAGGAATTTTATCCAACATTTTACCATGCCTGTAGGGGCGGGTTCACCAAAATTTTTGACACCCATCAACAAATTGTATAAACCCGCCCCCACCCCACCAACAAATTATCTAAACCCGCCCCAACCCCGCCAAAAAATGATCTAAACTGGCCTCAGAATTGGCAGATATTTGTATCCTATTTCCGAACAGCTTCCAGCAAGCGAGAATAGTAAAAGCTAGTGCTATTCATGGCTGTTCTGTTAATCACAAAACCGTTGCTTTCTAGGATTTTGATAATATCAGCTTCCCGGTGCTGATAAGCGCGAGTTGTTTTGCTTGGTCCGGGGAAAAGTTCGCCAAATTTTTTGAGGGCGGTGAGTGCTAAGGTTTTGGGGGCAAAACTGAGGATTAGTCGGGATTGGGCGATCGAACTTAGGTGAGCGATCATTTCCGCAGCCTTAATTTGAGGATAGTGGATCAGCACGTCCAAGCAGATAACCGTGTCAAATTTGCCGCTCAATGCTTCCAAATCTTGGGCTGCGAAGGATATGTTGTAGAGCTTCCCCGGAACGGCTGTCGATCGCTCATAGGCCTCTGCTACCATCTTTTCAGAGATATCGCTAGCAGAAACAATTGCCCCAAATTCAGCCAGGGGAATGCTGAGAGAACCCACGCCACAGCCAGCGTCACAGACTGAAAGCCCGCGCAAATTGCCGTCAGCTTGCAGCCAGCCGAGCACTGTATCTACGGTTTTCTGGTGCCCGGTGCGGATATCTAGCTGAACTTTATTGACTTTGCCGTCACCGTAAATTCGCTGCCAGCGATCGAATCCCGTCGAGTTAAAATACTGTTTGACAATATCCTTGTCATTTACCAAATTCATTAGTCTGCCTGCTGCTGAGTTATTGCCAACGATTAAACATTATAATGCTTCGGGCGGGAATTGGGAATTGGGAATTGGGAATTGGGAATTGGGCATTGGGCATTGGGCATTGGGCATTGTAACCAACAAATAACGAATAACAACTAACAAATAACCAATAACTAATAACCAATAACCAATAACTTAAAACAATCGATGCCAAGTCAATTCCTTTGTCGGTTCATCCAAATGCCAGCGCAATAATTGAGTGGCAGATTTACCGATTATTCCTGAAAGTCCGTTAGCGTTAGCGAAGCGATCCGAAGGAAAGCCCTCGAAGAGGATCGCCTTTCTGGGAGAATCAGTAGCCAGGGCGATCGCAGTTTCCGCGTCGCAAATCCCCCATTTTACCAAATTCTGGACTCCCGCCAACAGTGGAAGGGTTGTACCTGCCAAAGTAGCAGATTCCAGCGGCGAGTGATAATCTAATCTTAGCCAAGCCGTACCTTTTCTGACCTCAATTTGGCGATAATCCCAAGGATAAACACCATCAGGCAAACCCAAAGGAGCTAAAGCATCACTAACTAAAAAAACACCTGTTTCGTATCTACCAGCCCGCAGCAAAAAATCAATCATTGTCGGAGAAACGTGCCTTCCGTCAGCAATTAAACCGCACTTAACACCTGGAGAAACGATCGCCGCGCCCAACAAACCCGGTTCTCGGTGGTGTAAACTCGGCATAGCATTAAAAGCATGAGTTACCATTGAAGCTCCCCGTGCAAAGGCGTGTTCCGCTTGTTCTGCTGTCGCTTGGGAGTGTCCGAGACTAACTGTAATACCCAAACTTTGCAAATAGGAAATTACTTCACCAGTGCTATCCAACTCCGGTGCTAAAGTGATTATTTTGACAATATCGGCACAATCTCCTAAAACTAACTTGACATTTTCGATGGTTAGTGGTAATAAAAATTGTGAGGGGTGAGCTCCTCGCTTTTGGGGGTTCAAAAAAGGGCCTTCGAGGTGAACACCGATTATTTCGGCTGTTTTGAGTTGATTGGTTGAGGAAGTAGCAGTTTTTGTAGTGCGGATGAAATTAGCAATAGTGGAGAGCGATCGCCTAAACTTGTCTAGTGAAGTTGTCACCAAAGTCGGCAAAAAAGCATCAACTCCCTGATTCCATAAAAATTGACAAATTTTGGGCAACATTTCCATATGCTTGCTTTCTAGATCGGGGAAAGCCAAACCTAGGGCTCCGTTAATTTGCAAGTCAACTCCGCCTAGAGAAAGCCAATCTCCTGCTGCATCAAGGATTTGTAAATCTGGGGTAAAAACCCGTTTGAATACTTCATCCATCGGGCAAACTTCTTGAATTATGCCATTTTTATCAACAGCCAGCATCTGCAATTCCTGGAAACCGGGAAGCTTTGCGTTGAGAATATTTGTAGGGAATAAATTTGAGGTGGTGGCTTTTGTCATCCGATTTTAGATTTTAGATTTATAGCAGAAGGAAGAAGGAAGAAGGAAGAAGGAAGAAGGAAGAAGGGATATGTGCAACTTCAGATTAAATTGGTATTAGTATTGATCGGAAACCTCTAATTTTAAAATTAAATGAATCAACCGACTGTTGGAATTATCATGGGTAGCGATTCCGATTTGCCCACAATGAAAGATGCGATCGCAGTTTGCGAAGAGTTCAATATACCTTGCTCCGTTGCGATCGTCTCGGCTCATCGTACCCCTGAGCGCATGGTGGAATATGCCAAAAGCGCCCACTCACGGGGATTGAAAGTGATTATTGCAGGTGCTGGAGGAGCCGCGCACTTACCTGGTATGGTAGCATCTTTAACACCTTTGCCGGTGATTGGTGTACCAGTACCGAGCCGTCATCTACAAGGAATAGATTCTTTGTACTCGATCGTCCAAATGCCTGCGGGGATACCGGTAGCAACTGTCGCGATCGGCAATTCTAAAAATGCAGGCTTACTAGCAGTTCAAATTTTAGCAGTTCACCAGCCAGAGTTGCTAGAGCGAGTCCTGCATTACCGCAAAACTTTGTCCGAATCTGTAATGGAAAAACAAACTCGCCTAGAAGAACTAGGATATCATAATTATCTCGCTCTCAACAAATAATCTAGAAAATTTTGTAGTACAATTGAGAAATTTTCGGATTATGGTAGAGCTGATTAGTTGTAAAGAGGGTGACAGTGACTAAAATGAATGTCAAAAAGAAAAACTCAAAAACAGTCAGGCGAGCGTCTTTAAATGGGCCAGCAGTTGACTCTTGGACTAAGGTTAACAGGTTCAAGAAATTACTTAGGGCGATCGCCCGGCTCAGTCCCAGTTGGCAAGCCTGTATACCTTTAGCCGCGATCATCGTCTTGGTGTGGGGATATGCAGCGATCGCCCAAACCCCACCCAAGCCCAGCGTCGAGGAACAATTGGCCAGCCTCAAAGTGGGCATGGACACCATGTGGGTGATGGTGGCTGGAATGCTGGTGTTCTTTATGAATGCTGGTTTTGCGATGTTAGAAACCGGTTTCTGTCGCCAGAAAAATGCAGTCAACGTGCTGGCAAAAAACTTGATTGTGTTTGCGCTGTCTACGATCGCATATTGGGCGATCGGCTTTGCCTTAATGTTCAGCGACGGCAACGGTTTGATCGGCACAAGCGGCGGATTTTTTCTGTGGAACGTAGCTGACAACAGCCCCGCCACAGGAGAGGCTTATCAAGGCATTTTCGACTCGCTTAACTGGACAGGAGTACCCCTAAACGCTAAATTCTTTTTCCAATTAGTTTTTGCCGGAACTACGGCCACGATCGTTTCTGGAGCCGTTGCAGAGCGAATTAAATTCCTTGACTTCTTAATTTTCAGCTTGTTGTTAGTAGGAATTGCCTACCCAATTACCGGACACTGGATTTGGGGCGGCGGTTGGCTGGCCAAAGCCGGTTTCTACGATTTTTCAGGTTCGACAGCGATTCACTCTGTAGGCGGTTGGGCAGCTTTGATGGGAGCAGCATTTTTGGGGCCGCGGATTGGCAAGTACCGCAACGGCGAGACTGTGGCGATGCCGGGACACAATATGAGTATTGCTACCCTGGGCTGTTTGATTCTGTGGTTGGGTTGGTTTGGGTTCAATCCCGGTTCGACAATGGCAGTCGATCCAAATGCGATCGCCCACATTGCCATCACTACTAACACCGCAGCAGCGTTTGGAGGAGTTGCGGCTACCATCACCGCTTGGTTGTACCTGGGTAAACCAGACCTTTCGATGGTTATCAACGGCATTTTGGCTGGCTTAGTCGGAATTACTGCTGGCTGCGCTTGGATCAACGTGCCGAATGCCGCGATCATCGGTATTGTTGCCGGCATTTTGGTAGTTTTCGCCGTAACTTTCTTTGACAACTTGAAAATTGACGACCCTGTAGGGGCAACCTCGGTTCACCTAGTCTGCGGGATTTGGGGAACTCTGGCAGTTGGCTTATTTGCCGATGGCCCGAATACTGGAATTTATACCGCAGGCCCGAAAGCCGGATTGCTTGTAGGGGGAGGTTTCGATCAACTAATACCACAGTTGATTGGGATTATATCTGTAGGCGGGATGACCGTGCTGCTGAGTACGATTTTTTGGTATGCACTCAAGGTTTTGCTGGGCATCCGAGTCAGTCCAGTAGAGGAGGCAGAAGGTTTGGATATCGGAGAACACGGGATGGAAGCCTACAGCGGTTTTGTCAAAGAAACAGACTTTGGCAACAGAAGCAAAGGTAGCAACCAGTACAACTCCTAAAAATCCGATTTTTGAGTCAGAAACTTTGGCACGTAGATTTTTTGTGGTAGAGTAGTCCGCAAAAGCAAAATTCTGCATCGCCACCCTTGCCAAACACATCACAGTGATTGATTCTGACTAGAATTGAGGCGAAAATTGAGTGGTGGAATTTGATGCAGTAATGCGTGCCAATTCTTTGTTGTGGTGCCTGCAAATCGCCTGAGTTTATGGAGAAGTTTGGAGGATTTAGCGGACGTAGGGCTCATAGGCCGATATTCGCGAAGGAACGATCGAGAAATGTTCCGTTTTGGGCTTTGCTATCTCTGCTGACAAACGGGGTACTGATAGTCACAGTAGTTCAGCTCATGACGGGGGGACAAGGCTTGCCGGAAAGCTCTCCTGCCAGTGCTGCGGTGAGTGCTGCTAGGCTTGACGAAATAATTCCCCAGCGGAATTCGGCAAAATCTGTCTCGGATCAGCCTATTCAGCCTATTTCGGGACAGCGGCATAAGTGGACTTACCAGCAGTGGGTGACTCAGTTGGGCCGAGAAGCTGAGGTGGTGGTGACGAATCGACCTTCAAGGTTGACTGTTTTGGCTGGGGATTCTCTGAGTATGTGGTTTCCGGCGAAGCTGTTGCCGATCGATCGAAGTTGGCTCAATCAGGGGATTTCGGGAGAGACTTCGATGGGTTTGCTGAAGCGGTTGCAGCTATTCGATCGCACTCAGCCGGATGCTGTTTTTGTGATGATCGGGATTAACGATTTGCTCAAGGGGGCAAACGACGAAGGGATTTTGGACAATCAGCGGCAAATTATTCGCGATTTGCGGTGGGCGCACCCCAAGGCTCAAGTTGTGGTGCAATCGATTTTGCCACACAGCGGGGAACAGTCTACTTGGGAAAATCGCGATCGGCTATTGGCTATTTCTAACAGTCGGATTCGGGAAATCAATCGGCGACTCAGAGAAATTGCTGGCGCGGAAAATGCCTTGTATCTTGATTTGTACCCAATGTTTACCGATGCTGACGGCAACTTGCAAACTGAATTGAGCACGGATGGTTTGCACCTTAACGATCAAGGCTATTTGGTTTGGCGATCGGCCCTACAACTTTTTGGTCAGATTCAGTTAAAAAATTAGTCAGTGTTGACATACTCCCCGGCGTAAACGCGCGGGGATTCTTTACGCTTCATCGACTGATGCTACCTTTCATAGTCTTACTCTGTCTCAGCGTACATTTAAG
>REAP01000073.1:0-5736 GCA_004294385.1 Oscillatoriales cyanobacterium
GTAACTCTTCAGTCCTCTTTGAGAGGACTTGCGCTTTGAGACAGGGGTTTCAACCCCTGTCGGACTATTGGTTGTACCTTAAGTTGACACCTATGGGCACTGCCGTCTCCTCCATCACATCTACTTCCCCAAAGTTGCGTTTTTCTCATCCGGTACAAACTCCGTCACAACTTGGCCACCGCCACCATCACCTTTGACAATCACAGTTTGATCTTTAAGCTGTCCCGAAGCCTTCGGCCCAGTTAAATTAAACACCGGATCTAATTGCCGATAAACCACATTTCCTTCCGCATCAAAAGTCTGATTAGCTAAATACCAAATTACCCGATCGCTATTTAATTGAGATTGACGCTTTTGTCCAATACCTAGCACATTTCCAGTCAAATAAAAAATTTTCTTATCTAAATCAGCCCTACCCGTATTCCCAGTCATCGTCACCTTTTCCACACGGTGAAAAACCTTCACTGGCCCTGGCGAAACTACACTTTGTGCCGGAAAATTCCAGCTCATCAAACTGCTATCTATTTGCAACGGGGGGTCTGATGGCATCAATTGAGCATTTTTTGTCAGCGTAGCAATCTTAGTTTTTAAGTCTACATCTATCTGGTCAGCAAAACCTCTATCTATAACTTTTTGATCTTTGTATCTATCAATTTGAGTCGGTTTATCGCTGCTGATTTTTTGCTGATCCAGAAACCAGACTAAATGCTCTGTTCGCAATTGCAAAACCGGATCTTTAATATCCGCCACCACAGAGCCGAATAACTCCATTCTCCTAGCTCTAGTGAAAACTCGTGCTTCCTTCGCTGAAGCATTCATCTGTTTGTTGTCTCCAGTCAAATTATTACGAACAACTAACACATCCTCCTTCGGCCGCCACTCTAATTCATTTCCCTTGAGCACGACTCCATTCTTGAGGTCAGTAGCAATTATTTTGCCTTTTAGAAATACCTGGTTTCCTTCCTGAAAAACCTCTCCTGTTTCTGCTTGAATATCGTAAATCTCTTTGCCATCCTGAAACAATTTACCCACAGGTTTCTGAAGGTTGACTATTTTGTTATCTTTGCTATAAACAGCGTCCTTTGACTTGACTTTCCAGAATAACTCACCCTTTTCATTGGCCTGTTCTAGAATTACTTTGTTTAACGTTAAAGTGGTGTTTGACTTGTCAGCAGTTTTGAGATCCTCAGCTAACTTATTTTTTTGAGTGTCTGACGGAGCGGTACAAGCACTAATCCCCAATAGCAAGACCACTAAAGTTAGTAGCACCGCTTTTGGGGATGGGAAATTGGAAGTTTTGGATTTGAGATTAATCATTTAGTAATTGGTAATTGGGCATTGGTCATTGGGCATCGGGAATTGGGCATTGGGAACTGGGTAATTTAAAAAACCAAATCAAAAATTTAAACGCTATATTTTATCTAAATTTTTGACTGCTAATTTTGAATTATTAAACCTATTCCCCATTCCCCATTCCCCATTCCCCATTCCCCATTCCCCATTCCTAACTTCCTAACTTCTTATCTGTCGTCGTGTTCATCCATCAAGCTCAAACCAGACAAGGGTCGATAAGCATAATTAGGGCGCGATGTTTTTTGGATATCGTCCTTAATCATTTCCAAATCGATGTAGCGATCGGCTACATTAATTAAACTATCGCTAGTCATCGATCGCAAACTCACCACCTCAACCCGCACGCCACGATAGCTGACAGCATCCACAGCATAGGCCAAATCGCCATCACCGCTGACCAAAACCGCCGTGTCATAGGAGCCCACCAAGGCCATCATATCCACGGCAATTTCTACATCTAAGTTCGCCTTCTTAGAACCATCTGGTAACTGAACCAAATCCTTAGAAATCACGCGATACCCGTTGCGGCGCATCCACAGCAAAAACCCCTGCTGTTTCTCATTAGTGCGATCGACACCAGTGTAGAAAAAAGACCGCAGCAGCCGGGAACCAGCCGTTAAACGGCATAGCAGCTTGGTATAATCAATTTCAATCCCCAATTGTAAAGCAGCATAAAACAGGTTAGAGCCATCAATAAAGATTGCCACTCGTCCCCGATTCTCTAAAACTTGTTCCGGCGTAAAAAGGTCATTGCTTTCTATTCTATTCAACATGATTGTTATTCCTCAATTTTTTATGAAAGATTTAGGTAATGAAATAAGTGCTAATTTGCGATCGGCGTGCTACGGCCGATCGCCTACAGTCAACTACGAAGGTACTTTTTCCAGCAGTTCTAGTCGCTTAAAAACAGGCTGAGCTTCTCCCAGAGGTTGGTTTGCTGGTAAAGCGCCCCAGACCGAGTGAGTTGCAAAAGTTGCTAAACAGTTGACTGTTGTCTGATCGTTAAAGTCAATTGAAAAACCGAGCTGCTGATAGATATCACTGCTGATATTGGGTATAATCGGCGATAAAAGGTAAGATGCCAGTCTAACAGATTCCAGAACCGAATATAGCACTTGTTGGACAGATTCTAACTGTCCTTGTTTATACAAAGTCCAAGGTGCTTGCACATCAATAAATTTATTTCCAGCTCGCACCAAAGCCAGTACGGCTTCGCAAGCTTTGCTAAAAGCTAAGTCTTCATAATAACCAGCTACTTGCTCGCCCAAATTCAGGCTCATACCCTTGAGAAGGTTGTCGCTGGAAATATTTTCGCCCAATACATTAGGAACCTGACCACCGCAATATTTACTGACCATGTTTAAGGTACGGTTAAGCAAATTCCCCAAATCATTTGCTAACTCAGCATTCAATGTATTGATAAACCGAGTTTCGTTAAAATCGCCGTCCTGTCCGAATTCAATTTCTTTTAGGAAATAGTAACGCACTGCATCAGGGCCGTATTTATTGACCAATTCTACTGGGTTTAAAGTATTACCCTCAGTTTTACCCATTTTTTTGCCGTCTTTGGTCAAAAAACCGTGGGCGAAGATACGTCCCGGCATCGACAAACCTGCTGACATCAGCATTGCGGGCCAATAAACTGCGTGAAAACGGAGAATATCTTTGCCGATCAAGTGGATGTCAACGGGCCACCATTTAGATAAAGCATTCTCTAGAGTGGGGTCGCTATCCGGATCAAGGAGGGCGGTGACATATCCTAGTAAGGCGTCAAACCAGACATAGATGGTGTGACTAGGATCAACCGGCACCGGCTGGCCCCATTCCAGATTCACCCTAGAAATCGAAAAGTCTTGCAATCCAGATTTGACGAAACTAAGCACTTCGTTGCGTCGGCTTTCCGGCGCGATGAAGTCGGGACGTTCTTGATAGAGGGCTAGCAGTTGGTCTTGATACCGCGACAGGCGGAAAAAATAGTTTTCCTCATCGCGCCACTCAACTTCTTTGCTGGTGTGGATGGAACACCGGTGTCCCGGTAGCAAGTCCCGTTCTTCTTTAAATTCTTCGCAGGAAACGCAATACCAGCCTTGTTGCTGATTCAAGTAGATGTCGCCGGAGTTCCAGACGCGCTGGAAAAATTCTTTGACAATGTACTCGTGGCGTCTTGATGTCGTGCGGATAAAGCGATCGTACTGGATGTTAAATTGCTCCCAAAGTGCCTCAAACCCCGGAACAACTAGATCGCAGTGAGCTTGGGGCGATCGCCCCAAACTCTCGGCTGTGCGTTGAATTTTCTGCCCGTGCTCATCTGTCCCTGTAACTAGCAGAACTGATTTACCCCGCAGCCTCTCAAATCTGGCTATAGCATCAGCAGCCATAGTCGTGTAAGCACTGCCAAGGTGAGGTAAATCGTTTACATAATACAGAGGCGTTGTAATCGCAAAGGTATTTTTACTTTTATCGGTCGATTTCATTTAATCCTAAAAAAAATTGCCTAAATCTCGCCTTCGATCTTAACTTAAGAGTTGAACCTTCGCTTTGTGGCAATTTTGCTAAATTTGCTGGAAGCTATTTGCAATTGGCCAACCGTGGTTACTCCCAACAGACACATGGGTTTAACAACCAGGTTAAGCTTTTTTACATATTTTTGACCAACTCTAAAAAATGTCTTAATATTTGGACTTTTATTTTTACATTTGCCCGATCGCCCTTCTTGTCTTAATAGGCACAAAAAAAACCCAAGCCATTGAAGCTTGGGGGTTGAAAGCAGTAGCCGGAATATCTAGGTAAACCCAAGGATTAGAAGATCTAATTTTTACCTTGAGGAAGTTATACCGTGGACTTAGACTTCGGTCACATCTTGTTCTTCAATAAAAGATTTACATAGGTTTTTAGAAGCGGTATCAAATCAGGGTGCATCTTTGAACGTACTATGCGGGTTCTCTCGATCGGCTTCAGGAAAATTGGCTCGATTTCCGCCGATAGCTTCCGACAGATAATCCGCCGCAGCTTCTACCACCGCGATCGCATTTTCGTAAACCATTCTCGTCGGCCCCAAAACTCCAACACTACCAACGGCAACTGATCCCCGTCGGTAAGTCGCAGAAATGAGAGTACAGCCACGAATTGGTTCTAAGGGGTTTTCTGAGCCAATTCTGACTGTCACCCGCTTTCCGGGCGTTTCCAACTGGGCAGATTCAAAAATCAAAGGCCAAAGCAGTTCCTGTTCTTGTTCCAGCAGTTGGACGAGGGTTTGAACTTGCTGTAACCGTGAAAAGTCCGGCAAACGCAATGCTTCAGACAAACCGCCGATCAGAATCCGGGTGTAGGTTGGATTTTGAGCACGGCTACTCAAAGCAGCAAGCATGGTTTCCATCAACTCAGCATATACTTCAAAGTCTCGGTCTAACTCGCTCCAGTCGATCGTACTGAGTTCAGAGATCGATCGTCCCTGTAACTTGCTGTTCAAAAAATTCGATAAAATCTGCAATTCTCGATCGACTATTTCTACATCCTGCTGTTTCCCTTCTGTCGATTGAGGCAATTTCACCAACACCGACTGGGTTTCCGAAGCATCCGTCACCACAATCAGCATCACCTTTCCCGGTTCTAGCTGGACGAGTTGCAAGTGTCGCAAACGAGCCATATTTGTTTGCGGTATGGTAATCAAGGCGATGTAACCACTGATCGTCGCCAGAATTTGAGCGGCACCTCGAAGTACCGCTTCCATTCGACCATCGGACCAATTAAGCTGGTCTAATACTTGTTCTACCTTGCCGGCGAGTCTATCTGAAGGCTGAATCAGTCGATCGACATAAATTCTGTAGCCAGAGTCAGAGGGTATTCGTCCAGCAGAAGTGTGGGGTTGATAAAGCAGTCCAGCTTTTTCGAGAACCCCCATCGCATTGCGAATTGTAGCTGGGCTGACACTGAGTTTGTACTCATCAACCAAAGCTTTTGAGCCCACCGGTTCCGCTGTAGCAATATAGTGGCGAACCGTTGCCCAAAGGATGTGTTCTTGCCGATCGGTGAGGTTAACGCGCACAGATATTTAAGCAGAATTAGAATTCAATCAATTTGCCACTATTCACTTAGAGTCTGCTATACAAATACTAGACAAGTCTAGACATTTGCTTCTTACTTCATCGGGAGCATGGGAGCGGCTATCCCTCAGTAAGCTTTCACGGTTTAGCCAACCGTGATAAATTAATCGCTCTGTCTTCAATGGCGATCGGACAGAGCCATAGACTAAATATAACAGATTTTAGGTTAAGGAAGAAGTCTGTTGACTGTTGACTGTTGACTGCGCCGCCCTGAGCCCTTCGGCTCCGCTCAGGATAAACGCAGTCGTTGGGTTGACTGTTGACTGTTGACTGCGCCGCC
>REAP01000073.1:5790-28528 GCA_004294385.1 Oscillatoriales cyanobacterium
TAAACGCAGTCGTTGGGTTGACTGTTGACTGTTGACTGCGCCGCCCTGAGCCCTTCGGCTCCGCTCAGGATAAACGCAGTCGTTGGGTTGACTGTTGACGGTTCACGGTTCACGGTTCACGGTTGTCCCCGCAATGCCCCATGCCCCATGCCCGATGCCCCATGCCCGATGCCCCATGCCCCATGCCCCATGCCCCATACCCCATGCCCCATGCCCCATGCCCGCCTAAAATCGATCGCCCAGCAATCTTTGGCGCACCCCCTCAGCAATTTTCTGCCCCAAATACTCAGGAATTAAACTTTCATTCGGGCCCAACAAGTAGAGAATTAAGCGAGTTCGTCCCCGCCAAACCAGCAAATTTGCATTCACCACCAACAAATCCTCTTGCCAAATGGCATACATAACCTTGTAAAAAAGTCCAGGCTGGTTGTCTGCTTCGATCAGCAAAGCTGGCAGGTGGAACACCGGATCGACGTAGAATTCCGTTGCCACGTCCTCTAAACCCGCGTCTAGATTGAATTCCACCGCCAACATCTCTTCAACTTCAAAATGCCCTGCCAAGGCCTCTCGAACCGCCCTACAGACGTTTTCGGCGGTTTTATCTGCCAGTACCTTGCCACCGCGAGATACTACCAATTTGATAAATACCAGCATCGGCGGGTAAATTTGACCATATAGACTCAGACTGTGAATCGTTAGTCCGTAGGCGGCGAGGACTCCGAAAATATCACTCAGTAAAAAAGACTGGTTGCGGTAAGCAAAATGCAGGGCACTTTTATTACCTTCCTGTCTGACTTCGATGACTGCTTGCCTAGTTTTATAGAGCTGATAAGCTAATTTGAGGTTTTGCAGTTGGATTTCGCTGCTGACAAATTGCTCGTAAAACTGCGGAAACGCTCGGTTAAAGCGCTTGAGGAGTTCTAGTGTAGATGGTTTTAAGCCCGAAGCCATAATTGAGGGGAAGGTGCGGGAGACATATTAGGTATTGACTTTCCCCATGCCTTGTGACAAAGAGATTCTCGGTTCGACTATCCGATTTTAGTTGTGCCCGTCTGCCTAGCTAAAAACAGAAGTTAAATTTGCCTGGGAATGTATAACCAGGTTGAGCATTTGTACCGAACTTGACAAGGAACATAATAGCCCTGACTCAATGTTGGACGACAAATTCCTCTTTTCGGCGTAAGATGAGTGTACCGTAAGCTGTTGCTTAAAAGATTACCCGTAATTCATCCCATCCCGATCGGAGTGGGTCGAGTTTTCGGGTTCTCTGTAACGTCGTCCAACTTCTACTACCTTAACCGCGCCTGCATGGGTTTTTGGAAAAACTTATTTAGTAGTTCTGAGTCTGCCTCTGTACCCCAAACAGCCGAATTTGAGGAAGCTGTGACTGTTGGGTCTGGCGATCCGCTGTCCCCAACTTTTCGCAAACCCACTTCCCTCGGCAACGCTCGCATCTTTTTTAGTTGCGATCGGGACATTGACCTCTACGAACTCGAAGAACTTTGTAATGCAGTGGGTTGGTCCCGCCGTCCCCTGCGTCTATGTGGGAGATGCGAGGCACCCAGCGACGGCTGGTAGGTTTCGCCAGAGCGACTTCAGACCACGCTTTTAATGCCACGCTGTGGGATGTGGTAGTCCATCCTGATTACCAAGGTAAGGGGATGGGCAAGGCACTGATGAAATACATCATTAAAAAACTCCGCAGTGAAGACATCAGCAACATTACCTTATTTGCTGACCCTCAAGTGGTGAATTTTTACGAAAATTTGGGCTTTCTGTCGGATCCAGAGGGGATTAAAGGTATGTTTTGGTATCCGGATTAGTCGATCGGTCAATTACCCACCACGCTCGCGGAGTACCGCAGAGCGTGGGGGCTTGTATCTAGGCTCCACCGCAACTCTGAAAACCTTTGCAGGATTTCAGCTTTGGCTTCATTACCCGATACATCAGGGCACATTGACAAAGTACCCGTACTCGTCCAGTCTTGCCGAACAAGCAACGTTCTCATTGCAATATTTCGCGCACCAACCAAATCAGAATGCAACTCGTGGTTGCAGCATTCGCAGCGGAATAATAGCCCTTTGTTCGGTCGATTAGCCTTCGATGTATGTCCACATTTGGGGCAGCTTTGCGAAGTATAATGCGCTGGAACTTTAGTAGCCAGAGAGCCATTTAAATTAGCCTTGTAATCGATATAGCCATGCAATTCGGCGAATGACCACTTAGCCTTATTTCGATTAGCTCTACGCTGTTTTTTGCTTGCCATTTTGCCAGATTTAGACTTAGTTCTATCCCGTATTCCGGTCAAGTTTTCTAGTCCAATTAGGCTGTTGGGTTTAGCGATTTCTTTGCTGATTTGATGGTTTACGTCAGCGATAAACCGTCTTTCTCGACCTGACAAAGCTATTAATCTACGCTTTGCCGAACGAGTGCCTTTACGCTGAAGAGTTTTACGTGCTTTAAAATAACGATTAGCTTTGTGTCTAGCTTGCTTGCCAGAATAAAAGGCAGACTCATTATTTAGGTCTGTCTCTACTGCCAGATAACGCATTCCAACGTCAACACCAGAGACTCTGGTTATTGTCAGTGGATCGATATCAGGAGTTTCTAGCTCTATGCTAACCATTAAATAATAGGTCTTTGAGGATCGTTGATATACGATCTCAGCTTCTCCTATCTTCTTGCAGTTGGCAATTAGTAATAGGTGTTTATCATAGCCATCATAAGAGACTTTGATTCGACCATCTAATGTATTGATGCTAACTGTTCGCTCTGGCTTAAATGAATAGTCACGAGGGTAATTTAGGGTGACAGTCCGAGAAGCATACGAAGGTGCTTTATCTAGTCCTTTGTATCGCTTCTTAGTCTGCTCAGCCTTAATAGCTGCGACATTTTGTTTTACCTTCGTCCAAAGACCTTTATATGTTGCAGTTACTTGTCTGGTCACGCTACAAGCCATTTGCGCTCCAAGCCCAAACAAACTGCGTAGATCGCCATAGACAACCTTCTGCAACTTAGCCCCGTTGCTAATCTTGCCATTATCAAAAGCGACGACTGAAGCATGATTCAAGGCATCTCGGTAGGCTAAAGCGGTGCGAGATACCAAAGTTTTTTGCTCGGCATCTAAATTCAGCTTCAGTTTAGCGGTAATTACTTGGGTCATTTCTTCAACAAACTCTGAGTTTATTATAACTGCTGAAGATAAAGGTGGCAATGTATTGACAAGGAATTTGCGGGCGACAACATCCGGCTCCTCCCGTCCGAGAGCGACGAAGAGTCGGTTTTGGTTGCAGCCGGAATCGTCGATTCGCTCGTATTCCTCCCGCCACCAAACGGAGTACCGTTCTGGTGGGGGCATCCTGCTGTTTTAGGTGAAAAGCCAGCGTTGATGATTTCTCCAAGCAAGGCAATATTGACGCTGCTATCACCGATCGAGCTTGAGTTGAAATTAAATTCAAAAATAGGTTGACAAGTTCGCGGTTTTGTGTGTAAATGGTTATGGAGTGGATAAGTTCCACACCGGGATGTAGCGCAGCTTGGTAGCGCGCCTGCTTTGGGAGCAGGATGTCGCAGGTTCAAATCCTGTCATCCCGATTCAAGAATTTACATAACGAATGCAGTCAGTCCTCGATGCTCATGCTTGGTGAGAATGAAAACCAACCAACGGATGCAGGGACTGTCGATCGTGCAAAGGCGCGAGTCTTTGAGTTAGTGTATGTCAGGATGTATCGCTCCTGATGGAAAAAACATGAAATCATTAGTTCGTTTAGGTGCAATTTTGGGGATTATGGGCAGCACTCTGCTTAGCCCATCACCAATAGGCAATATGTCTGCACTCGCACTGCCAGAACCGCAGATTTTAGAAAAGTTGGAGTTTGTGCCAGTGTTTACGATCGCCGATGCACAAGGTCTTCCTCTGGTAACTTCTGGAACCAAGCAGGGTCAAACCACTCCTATTTCTGTGGGGCTAATTTTTATCAGCCAGCGGGATGCTCAAAGCTTTATTAATAAAGAACTGAAAGCTAACAATCCTCAATTGGCATCAACCGCGCGGGTGATCCCGTTGTCCCTGGGCAAGATTTATCAGCTATCTCAAGCGAATAAAGACAAGCCCAATGAGCTGCAATTTGACTATATCCCAGCTCCGCAACAAGTTGAGTCTGCTAAAACGTTGTTAAAGCAGGCAGGACAACAAGTTCCTGAGTTCAATGGAGTGCCTCTTTTTTATGCGAAAGTTGGTACTGACAATGGTGTTTTGACCTTTCAACAGGGTCAGAAAGAGGTGATTCCGTTCTTTTTCAATAAAGAGGAATTACAAGCAGAGGTCGAGCGCTTTAAGCAGCAGCAGCCGACTGTAACTCTCCCAATTAAGATTGAAGTGGTGAATTTGGAGGGCGTTCTGGAAGCTTTGCGAACTAAGAATGATCCGTTTTTAACTCAAATGATGTTGGTTCCGTCGCGGGAGTCGCTGGATTTTGTCCGATCGCTCCAACCAGCAGGTGCAGGCAACCAAAATAAACCCCCAGCCGCCAGCCCAACTCAACCAGCGCCTCGCTCTCCGGCGACTGCACCCGCCCCAAGTCAACCCCGACCAGCTCGTTAATTCGTTGACTGTTGACTGTTGACTGTTGACAGTTGACTGTTGACAGTTGTCATTAGTTACCAATTCCCGATGCGCGATGCCCGATGCGCGATGCCCATTACCCATTACCCATTCCCCATTCCCCATTCCCCATTCCCCATTCCCCATTCCCAATTCCCATGTTTATTTCTGGTTTAGAGCTTTGGCAGTGGATCGATCGAGCTAAGGTAGAGGCGATCGATTCTGATGTTTCCTTAACCGAACTAGAGTGGCTGCTGCAAGAGTTGACCGGTTTGGATAAGTTGGCTTTGCGTTTGGAGTCATTTAAAGATTTACCCCAAATTCAATCGAATTTATCCTTAGCTGAACTTGACCAATTGTGGAAGCGACGCTTGCAGGAACGAGTGCCAGTGCAGTATTTAACTGGAATTACACATTGGCGAGATTTTGCCCTCAAAGTAACGCCGGCGGTACTAATTCCTCGTCCTGAGACAGAATTGCTGATTGATTTGGCTGTGGAAGCGCTTAGGGGCGATCGCCTTAATTCCAAATCTAATTGGGTGGATTTGGGAACTGGCAGTGGGGCGATCGCGATCGGACTAGCTTCGGCATTGACAAATTCCACAATTTATGCAGTAGATTTTTCTGCGGAAGCCTTGGCAGTTGCTCAACAAAATGCCGACAATTGCGGTTTGGGCGATCGCATTAAATTCGATCGGGGTTCGTGGTGGGAACCCCTAGAATTCCTGAAAGGTCGAGTTAGCGGCATGGTATCTAACCCGCCTTACATACCCAGCAGCACAGTGTTGACTCTGCAACCAGAAGTTACCAAACACGAACCTCATCTAGCCTTAGATGGCGGTTTAGATGGATTAGATTGCATCCGGCATTTAGCAGAAACAGCTCCCGATTATTTAGAATCTGGGGGAGTTTGGTTGGTGGAGATGATGGCGGGACAAGCTGAGGCGGTAGCTGAAATACTCGAAAGTCAGGGGAGTTATTGCCAAGTTCAGATATTTGCCGATTTAGCGGGAATCGAGCGATTTGCTTTAGCTTATCGGCGTTAGGAACCATTACTCAATTTTAGATTTTGGATTTATTTAACCACAGAGAACGCAGAGAACACAGAGGGAGATCAGAGAGATGAATAATTTCGATGAAGAGTGGATTTGATATCAATGATTGTTGATAATTTCGCGGCCCTAAAAAAGAAGGATTACCTATTGACAGGGGTGGACTTTCCGTGGTATATTTTAGATAATGGGAGTGGTGACAAAAATAATTATTTTTGTCACCACTCCCATTATTAGATTATAGGTCATCAGGCGGGGAAAGTCAAGCATTTAACCCTGAAAAAAAAGGCGATTTTTTTTATTTGCATCAAAAAAATATTTTTATTATCTCCAGCTAAGTCAAAATCGACCCACTCATCATGCGCTGATATCTGCGTTCCAACTCATCGCGCACCACCGGCCAATTGTTCAAACTTTCATCATCCTCAATTACCATTTGAGCAGCTTGGCGCGCCAACTCCAAAACCTCCTGATCCTCCACCAAACTCGCCAAGGCAAAATCTGGTAAACCCGATTGACGAGTTCCCAAAACTTGACCAGGCCCGCGCAATCTCATATCCATTTCGGCAATGAAAAAGCCATCTTGAGACTGTTCTAAAACCTTCATTCTCTGCATCGCCTCCGTCGCCTTAGAACCGGGCATTAACAAACAATAGGAACGGCTAGTACCCCGACCAACTCGACCTCGCAACTGGTGCAATTGTGACAGTCCAAAACGCTCGGAATTTTCGATTAACATTACCGTGGCATTGGGGACATCGACGCCAACTTCTACTACAGTAGTAGATACTAAAATATCAGTTTCTTTGTCTCTAAACTTAGTAATTGCCGCATCCTTGTCAGCACTACTCATCCTACCGTGGAGCAAACCAACCTTAAAATCAGGAAAAATACTTGTTTGAAGTTTTTCTTTTTCCTCAATAGCCGATCGCACATCCAGCTTTTCCGACTCCTCCACCAACGGTAACACAACATAAACTTGACGTCCACTCGCCACTTCCCGCCGAATCAAATCGTAAGCTTGACTACGTTCCTTTGAAGACAAAACAGTCGTTTGAATCGCCTGCCTTCCCGGTGGCAACTCATCAATTTGACTCACATCCAAATCTCCGTGTAGCGTCAACGCCAATGTCCGAGGAATGGGAGTTGCAGTCATCGTCAAAACATGAGGAGATTCACCTTTTTGCTGCAACTTTGCCCGCTGCTGTACACCAAATCGGTGCTGTTCGTCAATAACTGCCAAGCCTAATTTATGAAAATTTACAGTATCTTGAATTAGAGCATGAGTTCCGACTAAAACAGGCAATTGTCCGGTTTCTAATTGACTGTGAATTTCCCGGCGCTTGGCTATTTTTGTGGAACCAGTTAACAATTCCACAGACAAGTGCATCAAGTTAAACCAGCCTACTAATTTGCGGTAATGCTGTTCTGCCAAAACTTCCGTTGGTGCCATTAAAGCTGCTTGATAGCCGGATTGAATGGCGGCTAACATTGCTACCACGGCTACTACTGTTTTGCCGGCGCCGACATCGCCTTGGACTAATCTGTTCATCGGTGAAGGCGAGGCTAAATCGTTGAGAATGTCATTAATTACTCTTTGTTGAGCGTTGGTTAACGCGAAAGGTAATATTTCGTAAAAATGTTCGATTAACTTGCCGCTAGGCAGAATGATGGCACTAGCTTGAGCTTTTCTTTGGGTTTGACGACGGTTTAAGAGTCCTAGTTGCAGATAGAAAAATTCGTCAAACACTAAGCGACGGCGGGCTGCTGCTAAACAATCGCGATCGAGCGGAAAGTGAATATTAGTCACAGCATCAGCTAAACCCATTAAACCATAGCGATCGCGCAAATCAACAGGCAACGACTCTGACAACTGTTTCGCCGCCGGCATCACAGCCAAAATTCCCCGTCTCACCACACCCGCATCCACCCCATCTGTTAGTGGATAAACGGGTATTAGCCGGCCGACTTTCATGGATTCGATCGCACTTCCTGAGTCATCTAACACTTCTAATTCAGGATTTTCTAAAGTAATTCCATATTTTCCCAACTTCACCAACCCTGAAGCAGCGAGAACCGCACCCGTACAATACTCACGTTTTTTGTGTTCTTGCCAACCGCGATTACTGTAGCGTGGGCCGGCAAAAAAGCGACTAATTTTAAGTTCGCCACTACGGTCTTTTAAAATTAATTCTAATATCGTTAATTTCTTATTCTTCGGACTAGAAAAGCAATTGCAGCGTTTGACTTCTGCAATCAAAGTTACAGTTTCTCCCGCTACTAAGTCGCGAATTTGTACTTGTTTGGCATAGTCAATGTGGTTGCGGGGATAGTAGTAAAGTAAGTCGTATACGGTGTCTAAACCCAATTTTGCCAAGCGGTTGCCGTTCCCAGGGCCGATTCCCGTGACGCGAGTCAATTCTTGTGTCAGAGTCAGACTTAAAGGTGCGGATGCTGAATTTAGAGGTGCGGTTCGAGTGGAAATTGGTGGATTTTGTGTTTCCTGTCTTTCTAGTGTTTCTGGGGTTTCTGGTTCAGCTTGTTGGCTGCTTTGTTCTTCCCAAACTCGCTGCGTTTGCGTCAAAAAACTGCTGGTGATGGCGAGTAAATGTTGACGTTGTTCGATATCCTTCTCAGGGTAGATGTCAAATTCGGCGGCTAATTGGCGGGTGCGATCGCGTAAATTGGCAGACACGACAGCAGCGAGTTGTCTCAAACTGACACTGAGAAACTCGCTGAAACGGTATTGACTGCCTTGTAAGTCGTTAAATCCGCGATCGGCTTCTACTGAAAGAGCTTTCTGCCATCGCTGCCATTCTGGTTGGTTATTAGTCATCAGTCATCAGTCATCAGTCATTAGTTATTAGTCATCGACCATATTTCTTGTGGAACAGGCATCCTGCCTGTTCTTGACAAGCTTTTTGGGAGATGTCTATTAGTTACTAATCATAGCTCAAGAATTCAAAACAACAGTCAACTGACAACAATCAACTACCTAATTTTCAAGCCAACTCGATCGCCAAGCCGACTCAGCTTGCACCACAGCTAATTCGCGCTGCTTCTTCTGATAATCGCGCCCAAGAGCATTTAAGCGCGCAGATAGGTTGCGAATTTGCTGACGCGCAGCCGAAGTTGCTGCATCGGCGAACTCTATTTCCGACAAACGGAGTTTAATGGCTGTAATCTGAATAGCAGTATTACCTCTAGTTTCTCCCAATTTTCCTGATTTTGAGGAAGTACCAGTTTCAATGATGATGTTTAATAAATTAGGAGGCCCTGCAACACTCTCCCCAGACGATTCAGCTTGATAAGCAGCTTCTAAAATCTGTTCTGGCAATTGATTGGGTAAGATTCCAGATTGTTGCAATAAACGGTTTGTATCGCGAGAAAGCAACTTGATAATATTAAATATTGCCTTTTCAAGATTCCGTTGCCAGCGCGCCAAAGTTTCCGGTGAATTGGTAGGCAACGGCAACTCGTGATTTTTGGCTGGGAATTGATAGTTAATAATCGAATCTTCTTGTTCTTCTATATCCCTATTGTCATCTATGTTGTCATCTTCTTGTCTGTTTTCATATTCTGCCATTTCATCATATTCTTCTATTTCATCATCATCATCTTCTTCTAAGTCTTCTTCTAAGTCTTCTTCTAAGTCTTCTTCTTGAGTTCCTAGCGATCGCAATTTTTCTTGAGATATCGCAGCCAAAAGTCGCACAGAATGCTGCATTTTCTGACGCTCATTGAAGGACAACTTCAGAAACGCATCGGGCATCACTTGAGTGCAAAGGTGATAGGAAGCCAAAACCAACTGCTGTCGCACAGCTTGTCCCAAAGCAGTTAGATAACTTTCGTAGGTACTGCGAAACTCCAAATTAAAAGCTGTTAAAGATTCTTCTAGTCCTGCCAAATCTTGCTCTATTCGCTCTCTAGATCCCACCATATCTCCCGGATAAACTTTAAAAAAATTGAGAATTAAAGACTAAAAATGTAAACAGGGCGATCGCATTTTTGGCTTTCAATTCTCAATCTTAATGGTTAATTACTGAGCACCTATTTGGGCCGCCACTTCATCAGCAAAGTTAGCTTCAACCTTCTCAATACCTTCGCCCAACACAAAGCGCACGAAGCGACGCACTTGGACATTTTCGCCAATTTGGGCGATCGTTTGTTTGACCAACTCTTCTACCGAGATATTTTGGTCGCGAATAAAAGGCTGATCCATCAAACACAACTCTTTCAAACGCTTGTCAATGCGTCCTTGAACAATCTTTTCCTTGATATTTTCTGGCTTGTTACCCAAGTCATCCTTGCCCATTTCAATTGCCTTTTCTCTTGCGACAATTTCGGCGGGGATGTCTTCAACTTTCACGTATTCTACGTTTGGACAAGCTGCAATTTGCATGGCAATATTGCGTACCAAAGCTTGGAAATCATCGCGACGGGCGACAAAATCGGTTTCGCAGTTTACTTCCACCAATACGCCAACGCGGCCACCTGTGTGAATGTAGCTACCTACGATACCTTCTGAGGCAACTCGTCCGCCTTTTTTGCCAGCAGAAGCGAGACCTTTTTTACGCAACCACTCGATGGATGTTTCTATATTACCTTCGTTTTCAACGAGGGCTTTTTTGCAGTCCATCATCCCGGCGCCAGTTTTGTCGCGCAGTTCTTTAACAAGTTTTGCAGATATGTCCGCCATCTTCTTTAATTTCCCAATCAAAATTAGTTATTAGTCATTAGTCGTTAGTCATTAGTCATTAGTCATTAGTCGTTAGTCACTAATTTTAATGACCGAGACCAGTGCTAGTTACAATTAAAAATTAAAGATGTCCAATTAAAAATAATTATTTTTAATTTTCAATCTTTAATCTTTAATCTTTAGTGACCTAGTGTCAGATTCCCGAAGGAATACTACTACTCGGCTGCTTCGGTGTCGCCGTCGGTTTCGTCGTCTGGGTCTACATAATTGGGGTCATCCAATTCTTCGATTTCGACATCATATTCCGCGCCTTCATAAGCACCTTCGTAGTCGTAGTCTTCATCGATATCGCTACCTTCGAGCTGACCGTGACGACCTTCGTAGATAGCATCAGCCAACTTGCCAACAATCAGCTTAATCGATCGAATGGCATCGTCATTGGCCGGAATTGCAATGTCCACTAAATCGGGGTCACAGTTAGTATCGAGTAAAGACACGATCGGAATTCCCAATTTTTGGCATTCCAACACCGCATTATACTCCCGGCGTTGGTCTACCAGTACCACTCCGTCGGGAATCTTCCGCATGGACTTAATCCCGCCCAGATATTTCTGGAGTTTGACCATTTCACGACGCAACACCGAAGCTTCTTTTTTCGGTAACAAATCGAGAGCACCTGTTTCTTCGCGGCGTTCCAAATCCTTGAGGCGTTCGACGCGGGACTTAATCGTTGTCCAGTTGGTGAGCATTCCACCCAACCAGCGTTGGTTGACGTAGTAAGCACCACAGCGCTGGGCTTCTTGTGCTACAATCCCGGCAGCTTGGCGCTTTGTACCGACGAACAGAAACTTTTTGCCTTTTTCGGAGGCTACTCTCATGTACTCGTAAGCGTCTTCCATGAGCTGAGCGGTTTGCACGAGGTCGATGATGTGAACCCCGTTGCGCTCTGTAAAAATGTAGGGAGCCATTTTCGGGTTCCACCGGCGGGTTTGGTGTCCGAAGTGAACTCCTGACTCTAGCATTTGAGCCAAACTGACTACTGGCATGATTTTTTAACTCCTAATTCGGGTTAATCCTCCACCCGGTTGTATTTCTGAAGGTTTGCGCCTTAGAAACACCCGAAAACCCGGATGTGCGAATTTAAACAACTTTTCTAGCTTATCACAGTGTGTGCTAGTTGGTTCGACTATTTTAGGAATTTATTTAGATGTATTGTGAAATAATTGTCCCGATCGCCATGACCAGTATCTGGTAGATTGAAAACATAAATTAAAGTGAATAATAAAATCAAGTATCTCAAAGAAGTCCTGGATTGAGAAATTCTCATGTCAGAGACTCCGCATCCCCGTATAGTTTGTTTGGAATAGATGTTGCCGTGATCGTAATGCCGTCAGAAACTTCGCTTGCCGAGTCAAACCCGTTGATTTTAGACAGTTTGCCAGATTTGTCGCCCACAGGTGGCGGATGTCCCCGCCGCGCCAGATTGCAAATTGACTTGATGCTGTTGGCGATCGAAGCCTTGTATCTCGGAGGCGCTGAAGAAATGCTGGCAGTGTCAAGGGAACTAGAATTGGTAGGAATCATCAAAAATCGGGTTGCCCTTTGGCTGCTGCGTAATACTAACCCGCTGCGTCGCTATACTCAGCGCCGCCCCCTCACCGCGATGGAGGCAAAAGCGTTGGTGGCGATCGCGTGTAATTTGGCCCGCAAGCTAACGGCGACAATTCGTCAGTTGCTGCAAGACTCTCAACAGTTGCGATCGAGAAATATCCCCTTCAATCAGCACTTACCGCTGGCGGAGTATTTAGAACGGTTTCGAGCTCACTTTCGATCGCGCATGAATCCTAAGCGATCGGTAGTCGTAGCTTACGACTCGGACGAAAAGCTGGACGAACTAGCTTTGAACTTGTTGGGCAAACTGCTATTTTGTACTGGTACAGCCGGAATGCAGAGGTTTTGGGTGAGTCTGTTTGATGGAGAAGTTGAATAATGGCTATTAGACGTCAGTACAGTCTGCCAAATTGCACCCTGGTTCTAGAAGGGTTGAGCGATGGATCGGTGGCAAGCCAGTTAGATATGCGGCCGGTGCTTTCTATACTAATGAGTGCTGAATGCTATGTGAGTGGTCTCGCTGAGCCCTTAACTGGGGGACGAGATTTTTTTGAAAGCTTGGTAAGGGTTGTCAGCAGTTACGCTCAAGAATTTATGAGTGGAGTCCATTATCCCGATCGCCACGACCCTGATTCAGCCTTAGTAAAGTTGCACAGAATCGATGGGAATTGGCACAGATTGACCGTTCTAACGGCGGCATCGGGTAGCGGAATCCAAATCGGTGAAAAAACACAACAGTCGGCAGAAATCGATTTAACTACGATACAGCTATTTGATTTGGTAGAGGCGATCGACCAATTTTTTGCCGACTCGCAGACATTACCAGAGTTTTCACTGCAATTAACGCCTGTTTCCAAACGTTATATCAAGTCAGCAGAACCTGTGGCGCAGCGGGTTTTACCTGCGGCGGTGGGGGTTTCGAGTTTGGTAATAGCTGCGATGGCGTTTTTCTTGGTACCGGTGCCAGGAGTCCAGCGCCCCAGAGATCCGGTGCGACAATCCAATACTACCGGCCAGAATACCGGTACGCCGAATCCGGGTGCGGGAACACCGAATCCCAATCTAACACCGGCGGCTTCGGGTTTACTACCAGACGATCGCACTCAATCGCCTCTACCCACTTCGAGTCCAACTCCCAGTGAAACTTCGAGTCCAACTCCGGGTGAAACGACAAGTCCAACTTCAAGCCCAACTCCGAGTCCAACTACGAGTCCAACTACGAGTCCAACTACGAGTCCAACTCCGGCTGCTGATGCTTCGCCGTCGGTTACTCCCACACCTGTTTCTGAAGGTTTGCAGAGTTCGGGGGTAGCAGTGGCGATTACTGATCCGGCGGAAATTGAGCAGTTGAAGGGAAAGCTTAGCAAGGAAATAGAGGGAGTTTTGAAGGGTAAAGCGCCTGTGGAAGGAGAGTTGGTTTATCGGGTGAGTGTGGGTAAAGATGGTGCGATTGTGGGTTACAAGTCACAGAATACTCAAACAGTCGATCGCATTGGGGAAACGCTTTTCTCTGATTTGCTTTATAAGCCTGTGGGTACGAGGCCACCTGCGGAGGCGCTGGCTGATTTCCGGGTAGTTTTTGCACCGGGTGGCGCTGTTCAAGTTAGTCCTTGGTAGGGGGAGGACACGGCTTAGGGAATGGAGGACACGGCTTAGGGAATGGAGGACACGGCAATGCCGTGTCCCTACCCAAAAATAACATTGTAGGGAAATGGCACTGCCGTGTCATGATTGTTCGACTAAAATCCAAAATATCGCCTAACCAACTGTCTCCTTATTGCCAAGGGGAAGTGCGATCGCACAAAACCCATATTTTCCCCCACCCTAACATCACAAGAAGATTTAATCAAACCCATATTTAAACTCTGATTATTTTTAATAACATTTCCACTTCCTCCCTCACTCGCAGCCAGCAAAACGCTCCCAGCAATAACGTTATTTTCTATTCTCACATTCTCCACCAGGCTAACTTTCCTACCCATACCGGCATTCACATAGATCAAAGGTCGATCGGGTTTAACATTTGATAGCAACTTATTGTCAACAATCCTCACATCTCGAATCGCCGGAACTTCCACAATACCAATGTAAGAATTACCAGAATTACCAACAATCTCTGCTTGATTTACCGAAGTTCCGCCACAGCAAGCATGAATCACAATTCCACCTCCATCGTTGCTCAAAAGCTCGGAATCAACAAGTCGATGTCGATACACTTCAAAGTCATTATCTCGGATTAAAACATTCCACCCAGCCCACTCAATCGCCCGACTGTTAAAACTCGTATTTTCCCCAGCAACTCCCGTACCTGTATCCTCCGTCCACCACCGTTTCCCAGCATCATCTCTAATCGTATTATCCCGCACAATTAAACCATTACCTGATGCTCTAATTCCCGCCCTCATAGTATGATATACCCAATTATCTCGAATCGCAATCCCCTTGCGAAAAAGCCCCGGTTCTGTAATAGGTTCCGCCGCCTCGACAAAGCTTTCTTCAGATATACCAGCTTTGGAACGATTGACTAAAATACCGAAATGGTTTCCAAAATCGAAAGTAACGTTATATTCTTCAATAGCATCAGTTTCCCCAGACTTTACTTGATATTCAGGTTGTTGGTAATTATCGGTAATATGATCATTCAGGCGATTGTTAGCAATTAAAACGTTAGCCAGAGCATTAATTTTAATGTTGGCAATGTAGGGGTTAGAATATCGCTGCCATGCTGATTGAAAATTGAGGTTCGGTACCAAAGGGCTGGGTTCGGCAACGTTATTGCTGCGAAGGCCGTAAACGACAATATTTCTATTTTTACTGTAGTCGAGATTGCTCATGAAATAAACGGGCGATCGGTTAATATCTAGATTGACAACACCGATATTACTATCATTATTTGGATCTTCAGTAAAAATCCTTTTAAAAGCCGTGTCGTTCGGAGTTCCGCTACCTGAAAGTTTCGGTTCGTATTTGGGAAATACCAACTTTGTCGGAGGATTATATAAACTTTGTTTTGCATCTGTTATTGCCGGAGTTTCTCCTCGGATGACTACTCCCGATTTCAAATAGATACTATCTGGAAAGTCATAAGTCCCGGCGGGGAAATAGATAACTCCACCTCCGTTAGCAGCAGCAACATCTCTGAGAAAGTTAAATCGATCGATCAGCGTCCCGCCTTGAAAATCTTGGATATTGTATACGCATTGCCATTTAATTTCCGATGTCCAGGGATAAGATTGTTGTCCATATTTAGACGCTACAGGATTATCTGTTGGACCGCTGCTAGGACTACCACAGCCTAACAATTGTCCTGGAAATAAAGAGGATTTAGAGCGTGCGATCGAGTTATTAATATTATTGAAGTTAGTTAAATAAAAAGTAGCGCTAAATAAGATAATAAATAAAGCCGATAATAAATAAGTCTGAAATTCGCGTGAAATCAATCTTCTGTTCTCATCCTCGGTAGCAAGTAAACAGGGATATCTAACTGCGGCGACACAGAGAGTCCACCAGGCAATATGTGCGTATTGAGCGCAGTCGAACCAAGTGAAAGTGAAAATGAGATAAGCAATAGCAACAACTTCAATACCGGGCATAGAGGATTTCACCGCTAAATACAGATAATATCCCCACAGCGCAGTGCTAGCCAACAACCCCAAAATCCCAACTGACAAAGTAGTATCCAGAATCCAATTGTGAGCTTTATAAGTAGAAATTTCTCTGGTGCTGATTTCACCTTTGATGTTAATATAATCGTAAGTAAACTCATTTAAATTTACAACAATCGGAGTTACTTGAGGATTTCTGATGTAGGGATAGGCAATGCCAAAGCCGTCAAATCCCCATCCAAATAGCGGGCGTTTTTTGATGCCACGGGCTGAGAGCGTCCACATAGGTGAACGACTAGACATGACTTGTGAAACTGAAGGTTTACTCCAATCTAGCGGTCTATTGACAGTCATGATGCCAACAGCAATTAAACTAATGAGAACAATCCCAATCAAGATTTTATAATATTGGCGTCCCAATAAATAAGCACTAGCTACTATCAAAGCTAAAATTGCACTGCGGGTAAATGCTAGCAGCAATGCAGGAACAGTCAGAATTAAAGTAATAACAGTTAATTTAGTAGAAGTAAATCTCCAAAACCAGCCCACAATCGCAGTCACTGCTGTCAATGCTAAAACTATGGCTGCGTGGCCGCGGTGGGAGTACAATCCGATGGGTTGCTGTCCTTGAAAAATGCTGCTGGCTAATACATCGCCTCGAATTTGTTGCCCCATTCTAGCGGTGTAATCGACGCGCCAGTCGATGATTTGGGGAAAGATACTAAGAGAAAGAATGATGCCGCCAATTAGCAATCCTTGGAATTGGGAATTAATGAGTTGCGGGTGTACGATTAACAGCAGGCTGTTGCTGAGGGTAAAAGCAGTAATTAACAGCCAGTAGAGCCAACCATCTCCCATTTGGTCTTGACCGAAGAAAGAGGTTAAGGGAAAAGGACTTTGTAGAGTGGAGATAGCTCCGATTGAGAGAAATATTGTCCAAAGTATTAGTGAGATTTTCCATTGTCTGGAAATAGTTATGGCTTTTCTTTGTTCCCATAATAGAGTGAGATTGACTCCTACTATTAGCCAGATAATTAATACCTTGGGGGAAGTCCAGATGAGGCCCCGGCTGCTTCCCCAAGGGTTGATAAAGATGATGCTGAGGGCGTATAACAGGGTGTAGAGGGTTTTCATTACTCTTTGGTTTTCCGATTCTTGATTTTTTTGAGTAGACCTAATCCACCGAGTGCTAAGAAAGCACCTAATCCGGTTGTGGGTTCGGGAACGGCTTCGGCGGGGAGGGCATCGTCATTAGGGTTATTACCATTTATCGAAGACTCTTTTTTGGCTGGTTGTACATCACTTAAAAGAGTTGCTGCATAGACAGCATCGCTGACAAGAGATGACTCATCCCCGCTAACACTGTTAGCAGCAAACGTCCTAGCATTCCTGCTAACAGTGTTAGTAGATGCCACAACGCTATTTGGGGAAAGAGGAAGATAGTCTTGATACAATTTGACAGCCAAATCGTATTTTCCTGCTTGAGGGTGCGGTGAATTAGATACGCAGCCACCGCCACCGCTACCGCCATTACAAGGCCCACCGCTGGAGTCATTAAGTCCATCGAAATTGAAGTCTTTGTAGCCTGTTACTTTGAGTTTGACAGAACCGTCACTGTTGACAGCACTTCTAATTCCTGAACCCCAATTGCTGCCAAAAGGCCCGCCGTCATCATTAACTGTCTTCAGCTTGCCAAACTGGTCAAATGCTCCTAAAATTGTGTCGGGTTTTTTGGGTGGGTTGACACCGGGAAAGTTATTAGTCCAGGCTACAAAAGGTGCTGATGCTTGAAGTCCTGATTTTGTAAAGTTGTCTACCTTGCCAGGGGACAAGGTACTGGAATACAAATAAGTGGGAAGTGTGTCAACCTTTTTGTAGCCAAACTGTTGTTCTATCAGGCTGGCATACTGGTTGGTAAATGTTGTTCCTGCCTTGAGAGAAGTGATTTGAGTAAGTTTATTTTGCATCCCTGCTGACCACTCAAAACCGCCTAGTGTGTCGTAAGTTTTATTTCCAAAGTCACCGATGAGAAATGTTTTAAACTTAAATGTTGCGTTTGGTACTACTCGATCAATCGGAGAATCAAAATAACTAAGTTTTTGACTTGTATTAGGGCCTTTTACACTTAGTTGATTGTCGGAATTGACAAGCTTTGAAGGTGGCACAGAAGTAGGTGTATATTCATCCAAATACCAGGGTCTGTCATCTGCCCATTGTTTGCCCAAACCTCCTTTTGGAGGATCGATGAAAGGATTAATAGTATTAGGTAAAGGAATAGGCGGATAAAATTCTGCTATTTGAAACCAGTTGAAATGATCCAATCCCAGGTTATACTGACTATTAAGGTCACTCACAAGTTTACCTAGTGTTGGCTGCTTAGTAACTGCAAATTCTCCTGCAAGACCGCGTCTGCCTTTATCTGGACCTTGACTATATTCACCAACACCAATTTTGACATTTCCAATTTGTTGGTTTCTGATAATAACATCAAAATTGATAGAGTCACCAACATTAAGATTAGCTCCCCAAGCTGGCATACTTAACAAAGAATTAATCAAGACAGTTGCTCCGGCTAGATTTATGAAACTTGCGAACTGAGTCAGTTTATTCATGATATTTGGTAGTTGTGTGAGGTGAGTTTGATTAGATCAATTGATTAGATCAATTTGATTATTTTTCAAGTTAAATCTCCAAGTCCCCCATTCTTGTCTTATTGATAATTCTTTTCCCTGAGAAAACGCCTTTCCAGAAAAAAACGTTTTTACCTCAATAAAATTTGAATCTTGTGAAAAAGTACCAGTGTCAAATCCCGGATTGAATGCTTGTGCAAACTCCTTAATCTCCTGACAAGTTTCAAGATTAAAAAGGTTTACGCTAATGGTCGTTCGGTAACTGGAGTCTCCCCCAGGATAATTTTCATCACTTTCTGGGTAATTAGAGGCAAACATAACGACAAGGAACTTATCGTTGGGAGATAATGAAAAATCCATAATGCCACCTCCGCTTGCTTCGGGTCTCAACTCACAGATTGAAGTCAGATTAGGATGGGCATATAGCGAAAGAATCAGATCTGGATCTTTTAAAGTAAAGAACTTGGTTTCATCGTGAGTAAAACCATAAATTCTCTGAGGAAAACGGCGAATTTCTTTGCCTGTTGTCAAATCCCAGAACACACTATGGTCTTTCTGTGAAGCAACAAGAGTATTGCCACCATCCAAGAAAAAAGTCTCCCTAACAACCACCCCATAATCCATTTGAAAGCTATGAATCACCTGTCCAGTCGTAGCATTCTTGACTGTAACTCGACCCCACCGATCGCCACTGACAGAGTAGCGATCGTTTGATACAGTATGCTCTTTTCTGTCAGCTATCTTCTCGATTTCTCCCTGCTTATAAGCAGTAACTCCAGGTAAAACAGAGCTAAGTGCCATTGCTGCACAAAGAATTAAAGCCAATATAAACAGGAAAAAATACTTCATAACTTCACCCTTTGGATTATCCTCAAACAATCAGCGAAAAAACCAGAACCACACTACCACACCAATTATCATCAGCCAAAATAACTTTCCCCAACTCCCACTCGACTCTCCAGGCTGTTTGACCAAAACATACCTGTAATATCCCAAAACTTGCCCGGATTCGTTTTGAAGTGGTTGAGAATTTGACCAATAATCCGATCCACTCTGACAACGATACAAGGAACGACCTTGATAATTTTCCGGCGTATCTCGTGGCTTATCGGGTAGATAGCCGCAGGATAAATGGGGTCGCCCACGCTCTGGTAAGGGTGATTGAGAGTGATAGGCAATTTCCTTCTTCGTCGCCGCGACAAACTCCCATCTTTGATCCAAAATTGGATGCGGGCCAATGGTTCTCGAACAAGTAATACAAAACTGATTGCAATGCAGCTTTTTTGGGTGGGGACAGTGAGATTTGTCGCAGTAATGTTTTTCGTGGTGATGTGTTTGCGAGTAGTTCATAACGATGCCTTTGATTTCCCTGATTAATGAGTTGACAGACAGACAACAACCTAAACCCTGACTTGGCTATTCTTGGCTTTTCCGGTTTGTGAGTCTTTTAATTGTTCTGGGTCTTCCAGTAAGTCGGCGCTGATTCCTGCTAAATCTACTTGATCATAATTGTTATCCTCTGAAGATAGTTCTGGGTCTTGAAGTAAATCAGCACTGATGCTTCCTATATCTGCATTATTTTCATCGTTTTCTGTTGAAGATAATTCTGGGTCTTCAAGTAAGTCGCTGCTGATGCCGGCTAAATTTACTTGGTTTTGATTGTTGTCTGTTAATGATAATTCTGAGTCTTCAAGTAAGTCGCTGCTGATGTCGGCTAAATTTACTTGGTTTTCGTTGCTGTGTGTTGATGATAGTTCTGGATTTTCCAGCAAATCACGACTGACGCCAGCTACCTTCGCATTGTTCAAATTGCTGGAAGTTGATGATAATTCTGGGTCTTCGAGTAAGTCGCTCGCATTACCTTTTGATATCGCAGAAAGGGGAGCCGCCTGAATCGGACGCCCGCCCGGACGGGTTGCTGGTACTGGTGCTGGGCGTGGACTCGGTGCTGGCGAACTGGGCTTGGGAAAGGGTGAGGGTGATGTAATAGTTGTTGATGTTGAGACAACGACAGTTGATGATGTTGACCCTAGTGGAGATGAGGTCCAAGGTGTCGAAGTCCAAGGTGTCGAAGTCCAAGGTGTTGAAGTCCAAGGTGTTGAAGTCCAAGGTGTCGAAGTCCACGGTGTCGAAGTCCAAGGTGTTGGTGACGGGCTTGGTCGAGGTGTTGGCGATGGTATTGGTCTGGGTATTGGCGATGGTATTGGTCTGGGTGATGGTGATGATGCTATATAGCCTATGCCACCGCCGCCGCTAGCACTACTAGCGACAGGTTCACCTTTGGGTATGAGCCACTCGGGAATGATAAACGGGATTGGGTTTGGAGTTGGAGCTGGAACGGGAACGGGAACTGGTATTGGTTGTTTGCGACGACGAGTTACTTTGTTTTTCCAGCCCCATTTTATGCCGTTGCAAATCTTAACGTTCGTTTCCGTAATAGTTGGTAGTCCGTTTTTATCTTTTCTCTTGAATGTCTCTATGTCGGCTAAGTAAGCTTCAGCAAACCAATAATGCTCGTTTAAGGGATCATCTCTATAGCTTCTATCTGTCAATCTTTCCGTACTTCCTGGATAGAAAGGGCTGTTTTCACGGCCTACATTATCAAGGTATTTTGACACTTTATTATCATGTTGCTTTACATGAGCCGGGTGGTTAGTATTTACCCACTGAATCCAACGAAGGTCTCGTTTTGTATCACCTCTGCCTCGCAGGTAATTTAACTCAATCCCAGCTCCCACTCCGATTAAAACAGGTGGATTAGGTGTTGTTACATTTGGTAGATTTGGATATTTACAGGGAATATTGAAAGTACAAGCATAATAGTTTAATACTTCTACATTTCCTCTTAAGTCTTTATCCGCTTTAGTAAAATTCCAAATCTGTGTACGACTGGAATTATTATAAGCTGATATCCTATAAGCCTCTAACAAATTTTGCAAAGTTATCGTCCCGCCACGTGGCATTTCTGTTATTTTATATGGCTCCAGCCTGGTGTTGATAGTTATTTCTTCATCCCCCTGCATATAAGTGTAAGATTGGTTTGGAAGGTATAAATCTCGCGCTCCTTTTGCTGCAAAGCTCAGGCTGAAACCCATAGCCTCTTGACTCATGAATGCAACTAAAAAGGGTGTTGCTAAAAATATTACGATTGTTTGTGTGGTCGCCATTATGTGTCCTCAATTAGTTGTGTTTATACGAAGTTCTAATTATTAGGCGTAAATCCTTAATTAGATTCATTTTTACTTTGTGGTTACTGGTTACACTATACAAAACTCTATGAAAGGGGTAAATACTTGCCCCGTCCATACCATTTTTAAGCACTGTTTATCTATTAAATTGTCATATTTTTTCACTACCCCATTCGTTACTTCATATTTGAATCTAATCGAATAATCTCCCGTAGATGGTAGATGAAATTTCCAATATTCACGGTTGGTAAAAGGCATAAAAAGCCTTAAATCTCTATCCTGCTTTCTTTTTATTTTTGGATATCTTCGCTCCCAATAACACTGAGCGATTTGAGAAAAAGTTACAGACTTTCCCGGCATAGTTAAGTGAAGATCGGATTCGTCAGGTACTCCTACTCCATCTGCCTGATAACCAGGATTAATATTTTGACCATCTGATGTTATAATTTCTGGAATAAATTGGAAACAACTAAAATAATAGGGAGTTGAAGTATTGTTAGTAATGGAAAAACCTAACTGTACAGAGGTATAATCATCTTGGCTAGTTTTTTTTATCGGGACAGTCAACATACGGTTTGACATAAATGTTTCAAACCGAATGCCATCTACTTCAACGGCATTGTTATCACTTGATTCTTCTATGTTCATGATGCTTTTTCTCCTTGTTTTTTTATCGTAATAGTTCGGCAATACTAATTGACAATTTAGGGTTGGGATAAGCGAAAGTCTACAAAGGGAGTTGATATTTGACCGCTCCAGACATCTAAAGTCGTGTATGTTTCTACAGAATCGTATATTTTAACCATTGATTGCTGGCTGCTATATGTAAACCTAACTTGGTATGTTTCTAGAGTTAGAGGTTCAAAAATCAATACTTGGTATGTTTCTAGAGTTAGAGGTTCAAAAATCAATGTGTCACCATTTCCGGCAGTAATCCTAAGTCCAAATTTATCTTCCCAAATCCCAATAATTTCTGTTTCTGGAAAGAATGTAATATCCTCTCCGGGCATAACGGAAAGAATATCAGAATTAGAGAGGCAGCTAGGGCGAATCCACCCACCATCTCCGAATGGAATTAGTCCATCTACTCCCATAATTTCTAGAAACAAGGTGAAATAAAAGCTAAATCTAAGGGGAGTAGATGTATTATTGGTAATCCGAATACCAATCTGCACGGGGATTATAAAGGAAGAGTAGTAAATTGGTATAAATGAAGGTGATAAAGATTTCATTAGGTACAGAAGTTTATGGATTAAATTGTTTTTGGGTATGCTTAAAACTCGCTCTGGTACTAAAATTTCAAAGCGAACACCATCCATTTCCACAGCATTGCTGTCTGCTTCTACTGGT
>REAP01000074.1 GCA_004294385.1 Oscillatoriales cyanobacterium
GTAACTCTTCAGTCCTCTTTGAGAGGACTTGCGCTTTGAGACAGGGGTTTCAACCCCTGTCGGACTATTGGTTGTACCTTAAGTTGACACCTATGGGCAATGCCGTGTCCCTACAATGAATCAGGGTAGTCCAAGGGCAATGCCGTGTCCTGATTTCTAAAAGCTAGTTTCTAAAATTGCTTTAGTTAAGCTTGGTTCTCTTTCCTCAATCTTTGTATTTCCTCCAGACTAAGTTGCGTGATTTGACTGATGGTTGAGTCATCAAACAGAAGCAACATTTGTTTGACCATTTCGATTTTAGCCTCAATTTTGCCTTGTTCTAGCCCTTGTTCCAACCCTTGTTCTAACCCTTGCTTGATCCCTTGTTCTAGTCCTTGTTCTATCCCCTGATTTAAAGCTTTTTTAATGACATTACGTTGGTCATGGATGTAGATTTCTCTATTATCTAAATCCTCCAATTCTTCTCGATTTAAACTAGAGCGATTGGCTATTTCAAAAGCTTGTTTGATTTCAGGGACATCACCCATGTTTTCGGGAATCTCCTGCAAACTTCTAGCAGTTTTCAGGAAATAAAGCCATTTATCTGCTATGGTTTCTAATTGATGTAATTCTTTCTTGAATTTCGGTAATTCGGCAAATACTAACTCGATATCACAAATGGGATAGTCAATTAGAAAATCTCTTTCTTTCAGAATAAAGCTCGATATAATCTTATCCAAATCTGGAAACATTTCAAAATCCGTAATTGTCAACGCAATTACAGGATTGAGCATTGTATAGTCTTCCCCTGCTTCGAGTTGAATCGAGTAGGCTTTAGCAGCGTTGTATAAAATGCGCTTTTCAAAGCTTTCTACATTTAATACCTGCATTTCAATAATGACAGTTTTGTCATTGTCCAGGGTGGCTTTGACATCCAGGTAGGTGTCTTTAATTCCTCGAATGCGGGGTGCTAGATAGGGATTGAGGATTTCTAGGTGCTTGATGGTCCGATCGCCATTATAGAGCAAAGCATTCAAAAAACTGATCAGAATGTCTTTACTTTGCTCTGAACCGAAAATCTTTTTGAACGCAAAATCAGTTTTGGGGTTGATAAACTGCATGGCAAAAATTGATTGATAATTTTAGTTCCATTATAGTTGGTAAAAAACGAAGTTAACACTCACAATTTAAAACTTTCAGGTAAACGCGATCGCACCTTTGCGTCTCAACACCAGTTGTCGGTTGATATCCGCTATTTTCGTACATCCTCACCGCTTCCTTGAGCACGCTAGCAGTTTCGATCCAGATTTCATCAAAGCCACGGCTGGCAATTTTACTTTCCAATTCTTGGAGTAAAAATTTACCCAAACCTTGTTTCCTTGCCTTTGGCAAAATATACATTTTGCGGATTTCCACAGCATTGTTCCCGCGTTCGATGGGACAGTAAGCCGCCGTGCCCACTATTTCTCCTTCCTGTTCCACTACCCAAAATTCTCCATCCTTGGCATGGTAATATATTTCTACATCATACACATCGCGATCGGCACCAAAAGGCTCAGACTTCAAACCGTACTCTAATAAAACATCCCGAATTACATGAAAAGCATCAGCCCGATCGCGTGTTTCCCAGGAACGAATTAAAAAATCCTGATATTGAGTTCTCATTGGTTGTTATAGATCATATTTTTGGATCATCTTACCACTAACTGTTTTCTATTCTACACAGTTTTTCAAACACCGCATACATATCTCCAGCAAACTTTTTCGGATTCCACAATGGCGATAAATTCCCAGCTTTTTTAGAATCAGCCAACTGTGCTTTAATGCCGTTTCGCAATGCACTATCTTTACCCAATTTTACACCAAATTCTACATATTCTTCCCAAGACCAAGCCATGCCAGTTGTAATCCCCAAAGTCTGCAACAGCGAATAACCCATTCTCGACAAAAATTGCTCTCCAATTCTCGTCACCACAGGCAAATTAAACCACAAAGCCTCTAGGGTGTGAGTACCACCATTATAAGGATAAGAATCCAACAAAACATCAGCCAATAAATACACAGTTCTGTGTTCTTCTTCGGTAGCAACTCTGGGCAAAAACTTAATCCGATGTCGGCCGACTCCCTCAACTTCGCAAACCTGGTGATAAGCAGCTTGAAAAACCGCAGTATCACCCAAAGCTTTGTGAATTAACACACTATTTGGCACTTGCTTGAGAATAGCCACCTGTGCTTTGACCAAATCGTAATTAAACTTTCTACCGGGTGCAACACACAGGTAAACTATCTGATCTAAACCAATCCGATTCGACTTTCTCAAAGCAACCGGATCGACTCCATACCTTTGAAAACCTGACACTGCGACAAAGGAGTCAGGCATCCTAATTAACTGCTCATCATAATATTTTTCCCTACCTGCGGGATGGGAGTGCCAATCAGAAATAAAGTAATTTTCTGGGGATATGTAAGCAGCGTCAAAGCCCAACCATGAAACACAAACTCGCGCGGGTTTACAATAGAGAATGTCAGCGTGAACTGGTACGCTGATAGAATCTAAATCAACTAAAACGTCTAATTCATCGCTTTGAATTTGAGCGATGATTTCAGGGGAGTTTGGCAGTCCGTTCGGAAAGGTTTTGGGTAAGTTTAGTTTGCCAAAAGTTGCAAATTTCTGAGTCAGGTCATCATTAGCAATTCTTTCGGAGGCATATAAGTACAAATTGGGTGTGATTTCGGATAATTCGCGAATGATGTCACCACTGCACCAACCTACAGAATGGCGGCTGAAATGATTGGACAAAAAGCCAATTTTTAATTTGCCTGCTGTGGCATTTGGTTTTAAACTGTAATGAGCGACTTGCGGAAAATTAGGTTTGATACATTGGTCGATATATTTGCGAGAAATTGTTCTGTACAGTTGAGAGTTGGCAGTTAAGTCATCTCGCAAATATGGTGTACTAAATAAAAAGTTTGCATAGAGCGATCTAATTTCAACGGATTGAACTGTGTCTAAGTTTTTTTGTAAGTAAGATTCTAGCTCTAAAAATCTATCTTTAGCAATTTGATTCAATCCAGACACTTGATAGGTGCTGATGAAGTAAATTGCGGTCATAATTGGATCGGTTTCGCCGCACATTTGGCTGTATTTGTGAACAGCTTGGCGGGCTAGAACTAAATCGCTGGTATCTCTGAGAATGCCGCACAAATGTTGGTGGGCGGGAATAAAATCCGGTTTAATTTCGAGGGCTTTTTCTAGGTGGGGAATGGCTTGTTTAAATTTGCCTTGATAGCGCAAAACGATGCCTATTTGACAATGTGCTTCTGGTAAATCTGGCTTGAGGTCGATCGCCCGTTGCCAAGCAATCACAGCCTCATCGAGCTTACCCAGCCGTGCTAATTTGTCTCCCAAATCTAGGTTAAAATCCACCTCAGCCAGATAGGGATTGAGTTCGAGAGCTTTTTGCTCATAGGAGACGGCGGCCTCAAATTGCCCTTGTTGCTTCAGTGCTAGGGCCAAATTCCAGTAAGCTGCGGCTAAATCTGGTTTGAGGACGATCGCCTTTTCGTAATTTACAATCGCCTCCACCAACAGCCCTTGTTTGTAGAGCATACTGCCCAAATTAGCATAAGCCTCAGCAAAGTCGGGATTCAGGGCGATCGCCTCAGAATACAGCCGCATCGCCTCATCCAGTTGCCCATTTGCTTGGTGGACGTTGCCCATTGTCACATAAGCGGGTGCCCAATCCGGTTGCAATTCCAGTGCTTGACGGCAAGTGGCGATCGCTGCTACTAAATTGCCAACAGAGTAATACTTTTCTGCAACGACTGTCAGGGATGCAGCATTTTCTGATTTGGGTGTTTCAGACTGGTTGTGGAAATCGGGATTCATTGGGCGGCCTATCTGTGCTATCAAGTTAAAGGTTGAGTATATATTAGTGTGAAGAGTAACAGTTTTAGCGGAACCACGGGCGATCGGACAAGGAATTTATGAGCGACAACCAACGAGTACAGCGTCAACTTAAGATTAAGTGGAAACCAAACCTGTTACTGGGCTTACTTTTGTTAAGCTTAGCAATCCCCTTGCCATTTGCCCAAAATACTTTAGCACAACAGCAGACAGGGAACTTTCGGCAGAAATTATTTCAAACAGCGCTTTATTTTACCCTATATTTTGAGGGTGGATTCAGCAATCACCCGGCAGATAAGGGTGGTAGAACTTATAAAGGGATTCTGCAAACGGAATATAATGCTTACCGATATAGTCGCGGGCTTCCCCCCCTAGATGTGACGCAGATGTCGGAAACAGAGCTCCTAGAAATTTATAAATATTACTGGGATTCGAGTCTTTCGGGGACAATGCACCCAACTTTGGCGATCGTCATGTTTGACACGGCGGTTAACTTTGGAATTAATAACTCGATTACGTTTCTTCAGCAAGCGTTAGGATTGCCACAAACGGGGATTTTTGATGCGCGCACCAAGGAAGCGCTGAAAAGTGCTAATAATAGAAATACGGCTTTGCAAATGATTAATGAACGGATTATTTATCGCTATAAACGGGTGCAAGAAGATCCGAGTCAGATGGCTTTTTTCCGGGGTTGGCTGAGTCGGGATTATAGTTTGTGGGGCTATGTTAATAAGATTAAGTAGTTGACTGTTGACTGTTGACTGTTGACTGTTGACCGTTGATAGAAATTAGGAGACGGCAGTGCCGTGTCCCTACCCAAAATAATATTGTATGGATCATTCCTTCTTCTATATTTGTGGAACAGGCATCTTGCCTGTTGCTATGAATTATCGATGAAGCTCTACTTCATTTTCGAGAATTCGCACATTATAATGAGCCAGAAAATCTTGTCCTAAAAGCCCTTCGGTTGACCTAGGAGCGATCGCCTCTTCAAAATCCTGGAGTTTTTGGCGAACTTGTGCTCTTTTGTGGTAAGCCTCTGTTAACTTGGGATTTTTTTTGATTATGCGATCGAGAGTTTGCAGCGCTCCTGGTAAATCTCCAGTTTCCATCTGTTTCAAAGCCTGTTGATAATCTGCTCATCGATAAGATGGTTATAGTTACGCATTTTAAGACTGATAGGGACTGAATTTCCCCTTAGAGTTTCCATCTCAGGTCTAAAGACTCTGAGTTTTCCACTTACGGAGTGTTTTTTATGACAATAGAAGAAGCTATCAATCTTCTGGACAATTTGGTAACAAAACAAACTGGCAAACCGTTGAGTCGGTTGCAGCAAGCGATAATTAATGGTGTTTTACAGTCTTGGACGTACAAAGAAATTGAACAAAATGATCCGCGCGCGCGCGGGTACTCAGTGCACTTCCTCGGCCGCGGTGTGGGCTACAAGTTGTGGCAACAACTCACAGAGGTACTGAGACAAGAAGGAATTATTGGACAAGAAGAAAAAGTAGTTGCAGCAAGGCTTTGGGACTGTATTATGAGAGCTTCACAACAAGGTAAACAAACAGCCACACGACCCGATCCGATGTTAGAAAAACTGATGCGGATGCGTTACCGAATTACCGAACACTTTGTCAGTACCGAGTACAGCGATACCTACCTCGCTGAAGATGAACAGTTACCCGATCGCCCTTTGTGTCTCGTCAAGCGCCTGAAAAGCCAATCGGAGAGAACCAGCTACTTATTCGATCGAGAAACACGGATTTTATATAGTTTAGGTCAGCATGATCGCATCCCGGAATTGTTAGCTCGCTTTGAAGAAGATGGATATTTTTATTTAGTCTATCAATTCATCGAAGGACAACCTCTGTCCGAAGAACTCATCGAAGGTCAACCTTGGGAAGAACATCAAGTTATTGCTTTATTGCAGGACATCTTGGAAGTGCTGGTTTTCGTTCACAAAAAAGATATAATCCATCGTGACCTTCACCCTCAAAATTTAATCAGACGCACATCTGACAACAAAATAGTCTTAATTGATTTTGGGTCAGTTAAAGAAATTAGTAATTGGCAGAATAGTACCTGCCAAACAAAATCCCGTGGTGGAACTCAACAGGACTATATTCCGCCCGAACAAGCGATCGGTTCCCCGAAATTGTGCAGCGACATCTATGCGATCGGTATCATCGGGATTCAAGCTTTGACAGGGATGAAGCCAAAAAAATTCAGAGTTGATAATGTGGGAAATCTCATCTGGAAACAATATGCACAAGTTAGCCCGGAATTTGCTAAGGTTTTAGACCAAATGGTGCTGTACGCTTTCCCCCAGCGTTACCAGTCAGCAACAGAAGCTTTGCAAGCAATTCAGAATATCTAACTCATCTGCGTTAATCTGTGTTTATCTGCCCGTATCTGCGGTTAAAAAAGAGAATTTTGTAACCGCAGATGACAATGGATTGACGCAAATTCACGCAGATAAAGAGAAAGATATGATTTAACCACAGAGAACGCAGAGAACACAGAGGAAGATATGCCCTATGCCCTATGCCCTGTTATCAATTTTGATAGACTTTTTCCACCATTTGAGCCAAACGTTTCATCGCAGTTTCAATCTCCTGATTAGTCGCAGTCAAACTAATCCGCAAACACTCCTGCTTGTGCCGCCAATCTTCCCGCAAACCAGGGAAGAAAGAACTTCCCGGCACGAGAATCACGCCGACTTGCTTCAATTGTTGATAAAACTCCCAATCTGTCATTGGCAAATCCTTCAGCCACAACCACGCAAAGATTGCTCCTTCGCCCCGGTGCAAAAACCACGGCAAATCTTTCGGCATTGCTTGTTCTAAAGTTGTTTCAACTACATCAAATTTACTTTGATAATAAGGCCGAATTACATTCAGACCAATGTCAGCCAAGGCTCCAGAATTAATCGCCCGCGCCGCGATCGCCTGTCCGTATCTTGGCGAGTGAATGCACATATTGGTCTGAAATGATTCTAAAACTTGAATAATCTGTTCATCCCCGATCGCAATTCCGATTCTTTCTCCCGGTAATCCGGCTTTGGACAAACTCATACAGTGGATAATATTGCCACCAAAAATCGGCGTCATCTCGGTAAAATTCAAGGCTGGAAATGGAGGCCCGTAGGCAGAATCAATGAAAACTGGCACATCAAAAGCACTAGCCATTGCTGCAATTTTCTTCACTTCGTCGTCGGTGAGGACGTTTCCCGTGGGGTTGCAGGGACGGGAAAATATGACACAACCGGTAGTTTGGTCGATCGACAATTGACTGAAATCCGGGCGATATTTGAATCTGTGAGCAGCTTCGTCGATATCGAGAGTTGGTTTGCAAGCAACTACGGCTTCGGGAATCAAGCTCACGCCGCCATAACCCGTGTAGTCTGGGCTTAAGGGCAAAACAATATTTTTAAGGCTACCCCCCCTCGCCCCCCCTTGGTAAGGGGGGGATGGATTAGCTTTTGCCCCCCCTTGGTAAGGGGGGGATGGGGGGGGTGCAGTGTAGCCGCCGAAGGCATTGGCTGCGTAGAAATAGATCGATTGACTACCGGGAGTAATGAGGATATTGCGATCGGTCAAATTCAGTCCATAGCGCCGATTAAAATCCGTCCGCACCGCATCAATCAACGGCTGATAGCCTTGACTCGAACCGTAGCGACAAACCACCTCGCCATATTCCGCACTCGCCAAAAGTTCCGCAGTGCAATCGCGCCATAATTGTTCGACTTCCGGCAAAATCACCGGATTTCCAGCACTCAAATTAATAAACTCCTGCCCGCTACCGGCTCTCAGGGTTTCAATAATGTCTTTCATAATTGCCCGAACTCCGGTGAGTTGGGACATCTGAGTACCAAATTGAGTTAGGGCAGGTTTCATGGGCAAATGCAGCGACAAAAATAGAAGTTTACCCATGATAACCGCAGTCGGAGGCATTAGGATTTTTTTTGGCGATACCCCTTGCCAAACCACAAGATCATGTGCGATCATATTTATAGTTAGATCGTAATAGTTTTTAGGTTCTCTAAGAACCAAGACAAAAAAATATCTACCCCCCTCTTTTTGCTTATGCTAGTTGGAACGACAGAAGCAGGTTGCCTGTTAGGAGTCTCTTCCGCAAGAGTTCGGACTCTCCTAATTCAAGGCAGAATTCAAGGAGCTTATAAAATTAGCAACGTTTGGATAATTCCGCTGGTTAACGGAATGCCAGTAATTAGTCCTGGTCGTGCAGGCCCCCGTCCTCGATGGCACAAGCCTCCACCACGTTCCATAACTTACATCCATATCAACAAAAATTCGATCGCTCAAAACAACCACAAAAAACCTGAAGACCGAGTGCCAGTAATCTCCGTCAAAAAAGGTTCAAGCAATGTGTATGCTTGGGATGTAGAAGTTTTGGGTGGCTGTCGCATCGTTTATCGGCATGACAGTCCGAAAAACTGTGGCGCTCGCGTTTGGATTGAAACCTACTCCGAAGTTAAGTTGATCGATCGACCGTCAGAAATTCCCATCTCTCTGGCATCTACTCTAAAAATCTCGAAACAAGCAGATAGCCTTTTTCCCGATCGCCTGCAAATTTGATGCGGCAAACTCGATCCTATTAATTAAAAATTGAAACATAGACGATCGCCAAAGCCACCTTCTATCAAAAGTCAGCACTAAGCTCAAACCCTACTGGGAATTGAGACAATATTGTTGCAGACTTAGATTAAAATAATGGAGGTGTTGATTTGATATGTTTAATTTTCTATGCAAATTTGGCAAGCCGATTTTTACCGTCGCCCTCTCCGAGATACAGCAGGAAAACCACTGTGGGAACTTTTGATTTGTGACTCGGCGCGAAGTTTTGAATTCAGTGCTTTTTGTAGCCAATCCCAAGCTAATTCTAATTGGCTGGCATCACAATTGCAGCAACAAATTCAAATTCACAAACAGCCCGATCACATTCAAGTATTTCGACCCCAGTCTCTGAGCTTGATTCAGGCTGCGGGCAAGGTTTTGGGCATCGAAGTAGAAGCAACTCGGCGCACCCCGGCCCTCAAATTGCTGCTACAATCACGGGTTCAGGAATATTCGAGTATGCCGAATTATACTGGGGAAAGTTATAGTGCGATCGCCCTAGAGTCACCGGCACCCATACCTTTACCAGAAAACTTGTGGGGTGATAGCTGGCGTTTTGCTTCCCTACCGGCTGGCGATATTGAAGATGCTTTCCAAAGTCGTCCCATACCAATTTTGGAAATGCCAGAATCCCTGCTACCACTGAATTTAGCCATAGCTTCCACAGTACCTATACCGGGAGTGGTAATTGACGGCGGGCGACAGTCAATGCGTTTGGCGAGGTGGCTTCAGGATGCTAAATCTGTGAGTTTAAATTATATGACTGGGGCTCCCGACGGATTGATTTTGGAAGCTGGATTGGCAGATAGATTTGTGGTTGCGACTTTTGCCGATGATGAGGTGAAAGAGGCGGCTAAAATTTATGAACAGCGCAAACAACTAAGTAAAGGATTACATTTTTTGTTAGTGCAACCTGATGATACTGGCATGACTTATACTGGGTTTTGGTTATTGAATTTTCATGGTTGATATCAATTGCAGAATTTGCGATCGATCGCGATATAGCAATCCTAAATCATTTGTGTAATTCTTGTAGGGGCAATCCGACCCCTACTCCCCGTGGTTGCCCCTAGATGCTATTGACAATCGAAAATAACCTTGTTAGGATATCAGCAAAATTTTGGTTTTTCATCTGTCCAGAGAGATAGATAGTAGGGTGCGTCAGTACCGCAGCTTTTCCCATTAAGTGTAAGTCTCCGCTCCTGACGCACCCTACAAGCTCAACAACTGTCCCACTATACCGGAACTACAAACCTATGATCACTCTACCTCAACTTAACCACACCCAAAAAAAAAAATTTTGAATTGGGATTTTTGCTAGAGCAAAAATCCCAATTCAATCGTCATCATTGACCCCACAATACCAGATAGCCACCACATAGCAAGCGGCATCAAACCGGGCACTGCCACCTACATCCTCGAAAGCCAGCCTAATGCCCTAGAGCAAATCACCACAATCCTCGCTCAGCATACAGGCATCAGTGCCCTACACATCATCTCCCACGGCAGCCCCGGCAACCTGTACTTAGGGACAACAGAACTAAATAGCAGCAACATAGAAAACTACAGCCAACAGTTGCGACAATGGCGAAACAGCTTAAGAGAAAACGCCGACATTCTATTATATGGATGCGAAGTAGCCGCAGGAGAAGCCGGCCAAAACTTCCTCAAACGACTGAGTGAAATCACAGGTGCTAACATCGCCGCCTCAGCCACCCCCACCGGCAGCGCCGAATTAGGGGGAGACTGGAACTTAGAAGTCCAAACAGGCCCCATAGCAGCAGCAATCCCCTTCAACGCCAACAGCCTTAAAACCTACAGCGGCGTACTAGGCTTGGCCCCCAAAGTTGACTTCCCTACTGGCTCTGGCCTCGCCTCCGTCAGCATCGGCGACATCAACGGCGACGGCAAACCAGACTTAGCTGTGGCAAACAGCGGCAGCGCCAGCGCCTCCATCCTGCTCAACACCACCACCAGCATCGGCGACATCAACGGCGACGGTAAACCAGACTTAGCGACGGCGAACTTCAGCAACACCGCTTCCATCCTGCTCAACACCACCACCGGAGCCACCACCCCCACCTTCAACCCTAAAGTTGATTTCACAACTGGCTCTGGCTCCACCTCCGTCAGTATCGGCGACTTCAACGGCGACAACAAACCCGACTTAGCCGTGTCGAACCAAAACACCAACAACGTCTCCATCCTACTGAACACCACCACCACCGGAGCCACCACCCCCACCTTCGCCACCAAAGTAGACTTCACAGTTGCCTCACAGGCCACCTCCGTCAGCATCGGTGACTTCAACGGCGACAACAAACCAGACTTAGCTTTAGTGCAGAGGCTTGGAAACATAGTCTCCATCTTCCTCAACACCACCACCACCGGAGCCACCACCCCCACCTTCGCCACCAAAGTAGACTTCACCACTGGCTTTAGCCCCTTCTCCGTCAGCATCGGCGACATCAACGGCGACGGCAAACCAGACTTAGCTGTGGCAAACAGCGGCAGCGCCAGCGCCTCCATCCTGCTCAACACCACCACGCATCGGCGACATCAACGGCGACGGCCTCCCAGACTTAGCTGTGGCGAACCGGAACAGCAACACCGCCTCCATCCTGCTCAACACCACCGCCGCCAACGCCACCACCCCCACCTTCGCCACCAAAGTTGACTTCACAACTGGCACTAACCCCCAATCCGTCAGCATCGGCGACATCAACGGCGACGGCCTCCCAGACTTAGCTTTGGCGAACAACGGCAGCAACACCGCCTCCATCCTGCTCAACACCACCGCCAAAGTGACTGCTGTCACCGCTACCACCGCTGACGGTAGCTACGGTGTTGGTTCTACCATCGCCATCACCGTCACCTTCGATGCTGCTGTGGATGTCACTGGCACGCCCCGACTGCAACTAGAAACGGGCACAACTGACCGATTTGCTACTTATGTTAGTGGTAGTGGCGGCACAGTCCTCACTTTCAACTATGTAGTCCAAGCCGGGGATTCTGCTGCTGACTTAGAGTATCTCGCCACAAATGCCCTTACTCCCAATGGCGGCACAATTAAAGATAATTTGGCTGTGGATGCCATCTTAACCCTTCCCACCTTAGCCTCAGCTAACTCTCTTGGTGGTAGTAAAGCCATAGTTGTTGATGGCGTTGCACCCACTGTCACTTTAGCATCCTCTTCAACAACAACAGTTAACGGTTTATTTGCTGTCACAGCCACATTCAGCGAAGATGTCACAGTGTTTGATACTAGCAACATCACCGTTGGTAATGCGAATATCAGCAACTTCCTCAAAGTTAATAACAAAACTTACACATTTAATGTCACACCAACTGCTGATGGAAACGTCACAGTTGATATTCCAGCGGCTGAAGCAACTGATACAGCGGGTAATAATAATACCGCTGCTACTCAATTAACTCGCACTGCTGATTTCACCGCACCCACTGCCACAATTAACCAAGCAAGTAGTCAACAAGATCCGACGACTAATAACCTGATTAACTACACCGTTCAATTTAGTGAATCTGTGACTGGGTTTGATGCTACTAAAGTGGCTCTCAGTGGCACCGCCGGAGCCACTACCGCCGAGGTTACAGGAAGTGGTAAATTTTACAATGTGGCAGTCAGTGGTATGACCAAAGCGGGTACTGTGATTGCTAGTATTAATGCCAATGCGGTGACAGATGTAGCCGGGAATCCTAACACAGCAGCCAGTACCAGTACAGATAACCAAGTTACCTTCACTAAAAATACCGCCCCAGTTGTAGCCAGCGCCATCAACAATCAATCAGCTACACTCAACACAGCATTTACTTACACGGTACCAACGAGTACATTTACCGATGCTGAAAATGACCCATTAACTTACACCGCAACAAAAGAAGACGGAACCGCTTTACCGACTTGGTTAACATTTAATACCACAACTCGCATCTTTAGTGGAACACCTGCAACAGCGAATATCGGAAACTTACAAGTAAAAGTCACTGCATCCGATGGAAAAGCTGCTACTAGCAATACCTTCCTGTTGACAGTTTCCGATAAACTGAATACCGCCCCAGTTGTAGCCAGCGCGATTACCGATACTTCTGCGATTTACTTACAGTTTCCCTGATACCACCTTCATCGATGCTGAAAAAGATCCTCTCACTTATAGTGCCACTTTAGAAGATGGAAAACCCTTACCGACATGGCTGAAATTTGATGCCACAACTCGTAGCTTTAATGGTACGCCTGCGACATCAGACTTAGGTAATGTCAAGGTAAAAGTTGGGAAAGCATCAACGGGTGATGTCTTCGTCTTAACGGTGAATACTCCAACACCATCGGTAACGCCGACTCCAACGGTAACACCGACTCCATCGGGAACACCAACACCATCGGTAACGCCGACTCCAACGGTAACACCGACTCCGACACCAATTCCATTGGTAATACCAGTTCCATTGGTAGCACCAACACCATCAGTAACACCTACACCGACACCATCAGTAACACCTACACCGACACCCACGCCGATCGCAATTAACACACCACCAGTCGGTAAAATCGATCGCGGTGAACCAACTAATTTACCACAAAATCAAGTGGTAGATAACCAATATCTACTGACTGATGAAGATGACACCAGTATCCCACAATCAGCCTTTGGTCAGCCTATATTCGGGTTATCAGGTAATGATAAGTTGACGGGAAGTGCCGATAATGACACTATTTATGGTAACGAAGGTGCTGATACCATTGATGGCGGTGATGGTAACGATAACTTGTTTGGAGGGAAAAAATCGGATCAATTGTCTGGTGGTAATGGGAATGACTTCTTGAGTGGAAATAATGACAATGATACTGTCACTGGTGGCGAGGGTAACGATCTCTTACGCGGTGGTAAGGAAAATGATGTTTTGATTGGTGGAAATGGGGATGATGAATTGTGGGGCGATCGAGGTTTCGATGTACTCACCGGTGGCGCAGGAAAGGATTCCTTTGTCTTAGAATATACGGCTACTAACCCTTCTCAAGCTGATGTGATTACTGACTTTACATCGGACGATAAAATCAAGTTGATTGGTGTCAATTTCAGTCAATTAACCTTTGAGTCGGTTAATGTCATCTTAGATGGTGCAAATGCTGTAGTTTCAACGGCGATTAAATCGGGGAATGATTACTTGGGAGTGGTTTATAATCTGAATCCAACGGCTCTTAATAGTAGCTCTTTCTTGTAAGATTGCTGGAAGACACCATACGCTAAGTCATAAAAGGGAGGCGAAAGCCTCCCTGTTTGGCTGTTAGTTTCTGATCCGATATGTGGCGGTGTAGGTAAATGACTTAATCAGTGGTAAGGTAAAAAAGATCGCAAAATTATGCATTCTGCTCAAACACAATTCAAGCAGATTTAAGCGTATATTTGAAAAAAGTCTCTTTAGCTTTTGTCCGATCGCACCGCACATTTATTCCACAACTAAAATCAAGCCGCTTTGTATAGCCTGACACAATCGATTGATGTGAAAGTGATCGTTGGGGTCTAGTCCGTTAAGCACCGCTGACTTCAGCAGTCGCCGATCGAGCGGAGTTATTTGGCGGAAAGCAAAGATGCGCTGGGCGATCGCCTCCACAGAGACTTTGGTGGTATTTGCATAACTGACTGTCATTTTCTTAACACCCTAAAAATATGATACACAACTCAGTATCTTTATTTTTAAAGATTCTGTAAAGAATGTTTGTGACTGAAATCACTTTTAGTTGGTGATATTATACTGTATACCGTCAAAATTTGTGACTCCCAGTCAACATCATTCCGATCCAACCGGAAAAGATATGAATCCAGACTTTTGACCAAATTGGTTTTAGTCGTTAAATCTTTATTGATGTAGACGCAAAGTTTACGGCAGCCCGGTAGAATCACTAGGTAAAAGTCTGAAAAACAAGTAAAAATTATGGCTCAAGCAAAGATTGGCATCATTGGTGGCAGCGGTTTATACAAAATGGATGCGCTCAAAGATGTCCAAGAGGTAAAAATTAATACACCATTTGGAGAACCATCGGATGCTGCGATCGTGGGAACCTTGGATGGTACACCAGTAGCATTTCTGGCAAGACACGGCCGCAATCACACTTTTTTGCCCTCAGAAGTGCCTTACCGGGCTAACATCTATGCCATGAAGAGTCTGGGAGTTGAGTATTTAATCTCAGCATCGGCGGTTGGTTCCCTGAAAGCAGAAGCGAAACCTTTGGATATGGTAGTGCCAGATCAGTTTATCGATCGCACAAAAAATCGCATTTCCACATTTTTCGGATCAGGAATTGTCGGCCACATTACCTTCGGAGACCCGATTTGTGGCGAATTAGCAAAAGTATTAGCAAGTGCGATCACGGATTTGAACCTCCCCGACGTCACCCTCCACCGTGGCGGCACCTACGTCTGCATGGAAGGCCCCGCATTTTCGACTAAAGCAGAATCACATCTTTACCGCAGTTGGGGTGCAACAGTCATCGGGATGACAAATTTACCAGAAGCCAAATTAGCCAGAGAAGCTGAAATTGCCTATGCAACTTTAGCCTTAGTCACAGATTATGACTGTTGGCATACGGATCATGAAAGTGTAACCGTAGAAATGGTAATCGCCAATTTGCACAAGAATGCCGAAAATGCTCAAAAAGTCATTCAAGAAACAGTCCGCAGACTAACTGAAAATCCTCCTGTTTCGGAGTCCCATTCAGCTTTGAAATATGCCATTCTGACACCGCTGGACAAAGTTCCGGCGGCTACTAAGGAGAAAATGGCTTTACTGTTACAGAAGTATTTGTAGGGAATTGGGAATGGGGAATTGGGCATTGGGCATCGGGCATCGGGCAGTTAACTGTTGACTGTTGACTGTTGACTGTTGACTGTTAACTTTAAGTAGATCAAAACTCATATCTTACATCATTCTCAATTAGCCTTTTATGAACAGGCAAGATGCCTGTTCCACAAAGACTCTACTTTCTTGTGGAACAGGCATCTTGCCTGTTACTGAAAATGGTGTAATATCTCAGTCATAACGAATCACCAATTCCCAATGCCCAATTCCCAATGCCCAATGCCCAATGCCCAATGCCCAATGCCCAATGCCCAATTCCCAATTCCCAATTCCCAATTAACTTATCAAATGTTTAAATGCCTCATATTCGCGAATTTTTTCAAAATCCGGTTCGGTTTTTGCCAATTGTTTACATAGATTGGGATTGAGATTAAGGGCGCGTTTCAAATTTTCCATTGCCAAATCAGTTTGACCTTGTAGTGCATAACATCTAGCTTTGTTATACCAAATTCGGTAAAAATCTGGTCGGATTTTAGCAGCATTATCATAAGAATCTATCGCCGCTTCATATTTTTCCAATTTAGACAGCGCCACGCCTCGATTGTTCCAAGCGTCTGTATAATCGTTTTTGATTTGTAGGGCTTGATTATAGGAAATCACGGCTTGTTCGTATTCCTGCATTTTCGAGAAAGCCACGCCTCGGTTGTTCCAAGCATCGGCGTAGTTGGGTTTAGCTTGAATTGCTTGGTCGTAACAGCCGATCGCATCTGGATACTGCTGTAATTCCAACAACACCACACCTCGGTTGTTCCAAGCGTCTGGATAATGAGGTCGAATTGTCGTAGCTTGTTCATAAGATGCGATCGCCTCTGGATACCGCTGCATTCTCGTCAACACTACTCCTCGGTTATTCCAAGTATCCGCTAAATCGGGCTGAATTTGCAGTGCTTGGTTATAAGCTGCGATCGCATCTTCGTAGCGATTTTCAAAGAAACAAGCATCTCCCTGTTTGGCATAATCACCCGCAGTCAATAACTGTTTGTAGTTACCGTAATTAACCGGGGCAAATTCTTGAATTTGAGCATCGGGTAATAGCAGGTCTGTTTCTGCATCTGGCAAGTAACTTTGCTGTTGAATTTCCCCTAAGATAGTTTCAGCATCAGAAATTAAAAGTTTGAATTGAGAAATTGTATCATAGCGAAGGCTTTCAATTTCTTGTCGAGCAATTGTGGTCTGCTTGGACAATTTACTCCACAAAAACCAAACCCCAACTCCCGCCGCTGTCGGCAAAAAAGTTAAAGCAATTACCATGCCATTTAACAGTACCGCAGTGCGGCCGAAAGCAATGTCAACTTCCTCTTGAACCCGATCGCGAATTTCTTCTTTCAATTCCAGTTGTTCCGACTGCTGCTGAACCAACACTGTTACCCCCTTCCCAGTAAAAGATGATTTACCTCTTACTTTCACTTCCTTCGTGTCCTTCGCGTCTTCGCGGTTCAATAATTCCAGATTCTTCCAGTGTCCAAGGAATAGTATCTTTGGTTCAGAAGCAAAAACAGCGCCACCGCCGACTAAAATAGTTGCAAGCGCGATCGAGCCAATACTTGTTCTCAAAATACTTGACAAACGTACTGTCTTAGCCATCGCCACCTGATTTGCGATTTTCATATTCCAAGAGATGCCGATAAAGTTAATCTCAGACTAGCCGATTTGTTGAAAAACCATTAAATACAGGATATCTGTACCATTGCGATCGCACACCGCCCTCGCATTCTCCGAAATCCAGACTATACTGCCATCGGAGCGATAAATTTGAGACTCAAAATCTGATATTCTGCCGTTTTGGGCGATCGATCGCACAAATTCAGTCCTGCGATCGCCACTTGGGTAACAAGTTTTTCTAATAAATCAATTTCAAATTCTTGCCACTGACGAGACCCAGAACACTGATTGACCGCCAATAGTCCAAACAACTGATTATCCAACATAATCGGTACATTTAACGTGGCTCGAATTTGATAGTCGGCATAATATTTGGCAACTACTTCCGGGAATTGGATGCTAGCAGTATCGGAGACCGATCGCGCGCGGTTGATCGCATAATAACGTTCTCAAGAGTGGGAATTGGGATAAAACTTAGGTACTCCGACCAAAGAAATCGAGCGCTCCCTGAGCGAAGTCGAAGGGTCTAAGGGCTCAACCACCGGGTTTCGACTTCGCTCAACCACCGGGTTTCGACTTTCAACCACCGGGTTTCGACTTTCAACCACCGGGTTTCGGCAATGACTTAAAGTTAGTAACTGACATCCGTTACATCCGTTAAATCCGCTAAACAATCCGTTGCCGAACTTGCTTCCTTCTTCCTAAAATCCAAAACCTCGCTTACCATCAGGCTTAACTGTCATCCAATTAGTCTTTGCCATTGCCAATTGTTCTTCAGTTACCGTAGCGTTAGTCAGATTCGCCCCGGATAAATTTGCCCCACGCAAATTCGCCTTACTCAAATAAGCCCCCGTCAAATCAGCACCTCTAAAATCAGCACCTTCAAAATTAGCCGTACTACAATAAGCTTCAGTCAAATTAGCATCACGTAAATTCGCCCCGATCAATCTCGCGTGACCCAAATTTGCCCCCGACAAATCTGCTGCTTGCAAATTTGTCTTCACCAACTTCGCCTGATAAAAATTCCCCCCCGCCAACTGCGCTTTTTGCAATTGCAAACCAGACAATTCGCAGTCAGCAAAATCGCGCTTACCTTTAAAATATGCCGATCGCACACTATTCCCATCCCACTTAGGAGTAAACTTCGGTGGTTTTGACCCTGCTGAATTATTACTAGATGCAAAAGTTCCCAAAGTTCTGCCCGACTCAGCCAGAGTCCGAGAAACTCTAGGCCCTATCCCCGTGTTCCCATTAGGAGTAAAGGAAGTTCGACCGCTGCGGGGTGGTTTCGATCCTTGATTGATTTTGTTCTGGGGCGAGGGCCAGGAAGAACCCTCATCATTAAATATGGTTAGTTCTTCAACGATGGGACTATCACCATTGAATTGAGTTGCCAAGCCGTCAACCAGACTTGGGTCTTCAAATTGACCTTTCAGAGCTCTAATCACATCCGTTGCTGACTGGAAACGGTACCCAACCATCGGCTTCAGCATTTTATCCAGAATCCGCGAGAAACTGGGACTTAGCTGAACGTGATGTTGCCAAACAATTTCGCCGGTTATGCCATCAAAATCTAAATCTTTGGGCGATTTTGCCGTCAGCAAGTAGAGACAAGTCATGCCCAAGGCGTAGATGTCGCTGGCATATATCGGCCGCATTGCCATTTGTTCTGGCGGGGCAAAACTAAATGTGCCTACTGAAAATTTAGTGTTGGCGCTTTGGTCAGCCGGATCTAATAATATTGTTTGGCTGACTTGATCTTTGACAGCGCCGAAATCAATTAAAACTAAGTGATTGTCTTGAACTCGGCGAATAATATTTGCAGGTTTGATGTCCCGGTGAATTACACCTTGGCTGTGGATATACTGCACTACAGGTAAAATTTCTAATAGAAAATTTTTTACGTCCGATTCATTTAAACGACCCTGTTGTTTAACTTCTTGTTTCAAAGTCGAGCCTTTAACATACTCTTGAACTAGGTAGAATTGCTGTTCGATTTCAAAGTAATCTAGCAGCCTGGGTACTTGGGGGTGGTCGCCAAGTTGGCCGAGGGTTTTCGCCTCTCGCTTAAATAATTCCCGCGCCATTTCTAAAATTCGTGGCGACGAACTACTGGGTCGCAGTTGCTTGACCACGCAACTCGGTTGACCGGGTAAAGAGATATCTTTTGCCAAAAATGTTGCTCCAAAACCTCCTTGTCCTAATGGTTGAATTACTTGATAGCGATCGCGCAACAGCAATCGTGCCCCGCAAGCTTGACACTGGACGATCGAGTCAGGTGGATTTTGAGGATGTGGACAGCCAGGATTTACGCAGTAGCTCATGTTGATTGAGTGTGCCTATGTTTTTCTCATCTAGCCAGCATCGCTGGACTGTTGATCACCCTTGAAGATAGTTTAAGAACTTGCTAAATTTATCCTTTTTCGTGTGAAATTTTTCTAAACTTAGATGTTCTTTGCGCTCTTAGATGTCTCTAGCATACCTCATTCTCTAAGTTAGAATGTTACTCATCCAGAAAGACCCATCTGTTTTTGGCACAAAGTATGATTTTTGCTGATGTTTGACGAAATTGTATTGACAAATATTAGCGAATATGGTAAGTAAATCTCCAAAATTGATTCTGGGGCGAGACAGTTATCAAATGGTATTCGCCAGAAGGTAGAATGCAGGAGGCATTCGTCAGAAAGTATGCGTCAGAATTTTCGATCGCCCCTAATGACCAATGACCAATAACTAATGACTAATAACTAAACTATGCGTATTTCTCTAAACTGGTTGCGGGAATTGGTGGATGTGGCTCAGACCCCGGAAGAATTAGCCGAAACTCTGACAATGGCTGGGTTTGAAGTTGAAGAGATCGAAGACCGTCGCCCGTGGGCTGATGGTGTACTTTTGGGTAAGATAGTTGCGATCGAACAACATCCCAATGCAGACAAGTTGCGAGTTTGTCAAGTCGATGTAGGCAAACCAGAACCATTGAATATAGTTTGTGGCGCACCCAACGCTAGGGCCGACATTTACGTGCCCGTGGCTGTTGTCGGAACCTTTTTATCAACTATTGATTTAAAGATTAAACCGGCGAAATTGCGGGGCGTTCCTTCCGAAGGCATGATTTGTTCTCTAGCAGAATTGGGACTGTCCAAAGAATCGGCAGGAATTCACATTTTCGAGTTGGAAAATCCCGAATTGGGCAGCGATATTCGCCCGCTTTTGGGTTTAGATGATGTCATCTTAGACTTGACAGCAACGGCGAATCGTGCTGATGCTTTGAGTATGGTTGGTGTGGCGCGGGAAGTGGCGGCGCTGACTGGGGGGAGTTTGAGAATTCCCGAACCAGCGGATGTGGTAATTGAAGGGGAAAACAGTCCTAATTTAACAGTAGAAATATCCGAGTCTGGAGGATGTCCAATTTACACGGGGACAGCAATTTCAGGAGTGAAAATTGCTGCTTCTCCGGCTTGGTTACAGCAGCGGTTGCAGGCGGCGGGAGTGCGGCCGATTAATAATGTGGTTGATGTCACTAATTACATTTTACTGGAATGGGGTCAGCCGCTCCATGCTTTCGATCGCGATCGCTTACAATCTTTCACCGCAACCCAGGATATCAACATCGGTGTCCGCTTTGCCGCACCTGGTGAATCCTTCAAAACCTTGGACGGACAAAACCGCAATTTGCAAGCACAAAACCTGTTGATTACTGCTAGCGATAAACCCGTAGCTTTGGCTGGCGTGATGGGCGGCGAATCAACGGAAGTTCACGAAGGTACTCAAAATTTAGTCTTAGAAGCAGCGATTTTTGACCAGGCAACGATTCGCCGTTCTGCCCGCGCTCAAGGTCTGCGGAGCGAGTCTTCGATCCGCTACGAACGGGGGGTGAATCAGGCGGCTTTGGCGACGGCTTGCAACCGCGCTGTAGCCCTAATTTTGGAGTTGGCTGGAGGCGCTGCGACGGTGCAGAAAACGGCTAGTTCTGGTGTGGATGATTTGACTTTTTCGCGATCGCTCGAATTGCGTTTAGACCGCGTAAATCTAGTTTTAGGCAAATTGAAAAGAGGCGAAACTGGTGGTTCTGAATATCTGGAAGCGGAAGAGGTGAAAAACATTCTCACAGCTTTGGGATGCGAAGTTGTTTCTGCTGCAAAAGAACGGGTTTTGGTAGTAACCACTCCACCTTACCGCTACCGGGATTTAGAAAGAGAAATTGACTTAATTGAAGAAGTAGCCAGACTTCACGGTTATGACAATTTCTGCGAGACTTTACCTAGCAAAACCGAACCCGGTTATCTGTCACCAGAATATGCGGCAATTCGGAATGTGCGATCGGCTTTTCGAGCAGCCGGTTTGACGGAATTGATGCACTATTCCTTAGTAAAAACTGAGGGAGAAAATCAGGTGGTGTTGGCGAATCCCCTGTTTGTCGAGTATTCGGCTTTGCGGACTGAAATGCTGTCGGGTTTGATCGATGCTTTCGGCTACAATTTGGAGCAAGGAAACGGCGCGCTCAACGGTTTTGAAGTCGGCCGCATTTTCTGGAAAGAAGATGGCGGGCAAGATGCCCACCCCACAATTAATGGCGGGCAAGATGCCCGCCCCACAATGAAGGAAGCAGACGCAGTTGCGGGGATTATTGGCGGCGACCCGACTGTATGGAAATGGCAGCAATCCGGGCGCGATCGACCTTTGACTTGGTTTGAGGCCAAAGGTATTCTGGAAAGCGTGTTTCAACAGTTGGGTTTAGCCGTAGAATATGCGAGTGATTCCTCTAATTCGCGCTTGCATCCCGGCCGCACGGCTGCGTTATCCTTAAACGGGAAACATTTAGGCATCTTTGGACAATTGCACCCACAATTGCAGCAAGAAAAGGATTTACCGGAACAGGTTTACGTGTTTCAATTAGATTTGGCGGTACTGTTGGCTGAATTAGGGCTAACGCAAAATTCAACTCGCAAATTTGCAGCTTATTCCAGTTTCCCTGCTTCCGACAGAGACATTGCATTTTTCGCGCCGATTGAAGTTGCGGTGGCCCAGATGCAAAGTGCGATGAAACAGGCTGGCGGTAGCTTGCTGGATTCCGTGGAATTGTTCGACGAATACCGGGGTGACAACGTGCCGGCGGGACAACGTAGTTTAGCATTTCGCTTAGTTTATCGATCGGGCGATCGGACACTCAGCGAAACCGATGTCGAACCAGCCCAACAAAAAGTCCGCGATGTTTTAGTCGAGAAATTCGGCGTTAGTTTGAGAAGCTAATTGTAGGGTGTGTCGCCTGCGAAAAATTCCTAAAAAGATCCACAATCTCATAGCGACGCACCCTACGGCTAAATTTGCTGCAAAGACTGAGAAACCGGGTTTATTCCCAAATTTATCCCTCTCAACTAATATATTCAGAGAAACCCGGTTTCTGCGACCAACCGATTGCTAGACTAAAAAAATCAATAATTTAAAGGCCGCAACATATCTCGCACAGCAAAAGAAATATCAGGAAACTGCAAAGGAGAAATACTCGCATCATCCTCAAGAACTGCTATACTTTGATAACCATCCTGACTAGGTTCTCGCAATACGTGAAGTTGGCGATCGCAAACATCTAATACCCAATAATCTGCAATTTGCGATCGGGCATAAAGATTTGCTTTTATCCCCAAATCAGTTCTCAGCGTAGTATCAGCAACCTCAATAATCAGATAAACTTCAGACGGAGTTGGATGACGGTCTTCATAGTAAAGTGGATCTCGCACAAGTAAAGCAATATCAGGTTCCGGTTCCGAGTTATCATTTAACCGAACTGGATCTTGTACACTTATCAATACTAACCTCCCTAAAAGGTTCTGCAATAGCTCTACAGTCCGTTTCACTCCTGCACCATGTGCTGTTCCTTTTGCGGCCATTTTAACTATCTGTCCTCCCAGTAACTCTACTCGTTCATCTTCATCAAGAATCCCAATTTCTGCCATTAGGTGATATTCTTGAACCGTCAACAGGCGAAGGTCTAATAAAGTCATAGCTTGCTCCTCTATGAATTTAGTAAAATTATAGTATAATGTTTTTTGAATCTATTCGTCTGAGGCTCAAAACCGTGACTAAATATGTGATGTGGGGAAGTTACTGCGAAGATGTCCTCGAAAAACGCGCTCCGTTTCGAGACGCTCATTTGGCTGGGTTGGCTAAGCAGAAGGAATCGGGTATATTAAGTGCGATCGGGCCAACGAAAGATTTAACCAAAGTTTTTGCAATTTACGAAGCAGAAGATGAGGCGGCTGTGCGACAATTAGTTGAAGCCGATCCTTATTGGGTAAATGGGATTTGGACTGAGTACGAAGTGAAAGAGTGGATTCAAGCTTTTTGAAGGGGTGCAAATGGTAAACAGCTTAAGATTGGATGACAGCGATTTAGTCCCCGTAGACTATGGTGATTTGCTGGACAAGATTTTAGAAGTTTTGCAGGGTAAAAATCCGTTTAGCGTTTCAGGCGATTCCCGTCGTCTAATTGTCGATATTGATACCATTGCTGCTGATGTTGCCAAAATAGAAGTGCGGAAACCCTTGGGTTCCTTTGAACGCCAAGCAGATTGTGCTACAGTCAATTTTCCCCAGGAAGTTGAGGAGCATTTTGGCGACAGAATCAAGCAGATCAAAGAGTGTTTACGACAACACTTAGAATCTAAATTGCCCCAAAATGCTTCTATACAAAAGTTTGTCAATAGCTTAATGACTCCTTTAAGTTCACCATCTTTTCGGGGAAACGGTCAAGAGTTAGGTTTTAAATACGATTTTGGCAAACGCCACCCTTCTTTAGAAAAAGAAAAGCTAACTTTGCAATGCGTCGATTCTGGTAGCCACGCCACTTTAAAGCTGCATAAATTGACGATTGCGGTGCGAAATACTGATGTTTTTGAACAACAGCTAAAAGAGGGTTTGGAAAACTACATTAGGGAAAATGCCGATACTAGCGACGATAGGCAAGAACTTAGCCATCGTCTGGATGAGATGGTCAAAAATCCAGACTCAGATTTTTACAAATTGATCCGACTGGTAGACAAAGAAACCCTCGGAAAAATTAACAAAGAAGCAAAAATTACTTATCTGGAGTATCTGCTAGAACACATCCGCGCTAGCAGCACAGATACTGTAGGCATCATCTATTTAGAAGACTTGATTCGCCGGCTCAGATTGCTAGAAAAATATATCAACGATAGCAGTAAAGCCGATGGCGAATACGAAGTAAATTATGCAGGATTCCGATTTAATTACAGAGAAATTTTTGCTAGAGCGGAAGCTTTAGATGCACTACCAATTATCCCAATTGTAGCAGGTTACTTGGGAGAAAGCACCGACACTCCTCAAAGTGAACGTAAATTTATCTTTGGCCTCAAAATCAAATTTAACAACCCAGTTCAAGCGCGCGGCGGAAAAGAAGCATTTGAATATTATCTGAATCTACTAAATCCAGACAGTGAAGAACACCAAGCAGCAATTGGGGAAGATTCCATAGATTCCATTACCGAAACATTCGCCCGTAAGGTGTTAAGAATCGCATTACTGTACTATTTCGTGTTTGCTTCTCGCCACGATCCGCTAGCACAAAAATACGACGCTGAATCTGAACTAGATTATCACCCGATCGCAATTTTTGAACAAAGAGTATTACCAATCCTAAAAGGTTCTGACGACGAGGCGAAAAGAGAGCTGTTTCGTAACTTGATCAAAGGGTTTAAGCAGTTTAATATTAAGCACAAAATCAGCCATCTCAAGAAAATGCTGAAAGGCTTTCTGGAACGGCAGACAATTTTACCAAGTCGAACAGAAACAAGACACGTAACCCTCAAAATGGGTCTGTTAGAAAACATTGACAATATTTTGACGAATGGTAAATTTTTCAATGAGATTATGGAGCGAAATTATAAGCAAACACTCCATTATATTGCCATCGAACCGCCGACTGTCAGCGAAACAGTAATCTGTCAATTACCAGTTAATATTACCATCGAAGATGTGCGTTATTTCCCCACAGATGAACGCCAAACTTTCAGCATGGAGTATAATATCGAAGGTGTCGATGTTTTGCCTGTACTTTCTGTACCTAAAGCCGATCGTTCTAGAGCAATTTGCAAACAGCATTTTCAGACTAAATTAGTCTTGTTTCCCTATGACGACAGACGGCTAGACAGCGGCGATAAAGGTTTGCAACCTGCGGCGGCTTTTGTGTATAAATTTACCATGTTGCTGCTGTCTTATATCTGCATGAGAATACTACTAGAAAATAAGGCGGAAAACTTATTTATTCCAATGGCGAGACTCCATGAAGGCGTCCATAAACACCCTTCGCCATCAGAAGAATTTATGGCTAACGTTTCTAAAACATTATCTCACATTTTGAGTGAAAAACACCGCTCAACTTCTCAAGGATTTCGGATTAGAGAAAGAGTTGATGGTTTCCGTGTCCGTAACGGTTTGAGTTCGATGTATTCCATCCTTCCTAAAAAGTTTTGCTTCGACAATGTGCAGCTATCTCCAGAGTTGGATAAGTTAGCAATTATTGTCGTCTCCAGTCGGGATAGCGATGCAAAAAGAGGTAATCAAAACCGCTTCCAAAGACAAGCCAGCTTAATCGGAGAAGTTATCGGAATTAATCGGCTAGACGACACCACAATTCAAGTCGAAATGCTGAAAACTTTTTCCGAGAATTACAGTGTCAGCCGCCTTTATACTGAACCTGTAATTCTTGAAGATGTGATGAGTCAGCTTTATCAACAAGGATATCGTAATTTTGCATATATTTCCCAAGCACCTTACATGAGTAAGCTGCACATTACCAAGACTGAGGAAGATGAAGAAATGTCTTTCATGTCAAGAAAATTGCTCCGAACTTTGAAGGGAGAGCGCCGAGATATCAAAATTTATCCGATGTTTTTTGATAAATACTTTGTCCGCAGTTTCCTGGGTGATAAAAGCAAATCTTTTTACATTCAAGATGCAATGGAGCTTGAAAGCTTGTCTGCAAAAGGTAATCAGCAAGCTGTGATGTTTTTTAACTTGTTTAACGGGATTAACGTCAAGCAGCCGGGAGGAAAAAACTTTTACAATGGCGTGATTTCCTACTCAACACTATTGCATATATATGATGGGATTCTGGATGATCAAGACTTGCACCAAGGTTTGATTTATGATGGTGAAATCAAAGATACTTTGCTGCATTATCTTACACTTTTCCACTTTTCCAGGTATGAAGCTCGCCACAATATTAGTTTGAAACTTGACCCTTACGAGCGGATTATTGGCGATGATTCTGTTGGTGCTTTATCTATATTTAATCATGCGGGTGGGAATGCAGAATTTAACTCGCTGGCTTTTTTGAATAAGGTAAGAGAAGTCTTGAATGTCGGTGATGGAGGTACCCAATCATGATCAGTGCAGATTTTGGACGACTGTTTGAGGTTGGATTTAATATCGGAATTTTGGCATATATTCAAAAGGAAAAGCTAGCTCATAATTTTGGTGATTCCTACCGTTTGGATTTGCAGCAGCTCAAATTGCCAAACATGATGGGGGAAATGATTAGAGAAGCTAATCTGCTGGCTAGTTTAAATACTGAAATTGCTGAGAAATGGAGTTTGTTTTTTGTCCAAAAAGGCTTTCTTGGTGGGTTGAATTTTTTCCGGGAGTACGTCAAATCTACTGGCTGGAATTTGCACAGGTTGGAAATTGTCTATTGTCAGTGCAATTTTAGTAATGATAACAGTATCAGAACCTATGAAAGGGATGAGAAAAAAGTATTTAAACAGCTATTATCTCAGTTCAAAACTGCCAAACGTAGTTTATCCGATGATGATATTGACTTGTACTCGAAAACGGGTGAGTTTTTGCAAGCTGATACTCTGATGCTGTTACAGCATGAGGATGATTTCAGAATTCTCTGCGTTGATTTGTCTGTGTTTTCTCCGATGCTAGATCCCAAAGCGCAAAACATCAACGAAATAGAGGTGATGCGGAAATATTTGCTCAGAGAAATTAGCTATTTACGCTCCAAAAGTGTGTTTTCTAATCTGCGGATGGATACCAGCACTTTGGGTGTGGATTTTTCGGAGGATTTGAAAGGCTATTTCACCGCTTTTAAGTACAAGGATAAGGAAAGCGTTAAGTTAATTCAGGCTGGTAGCTACGCTCACAGTTTCTATGAATTTCTGCAACAAACTGGTATGATTTCAAGTGATGCTGAGGTTTTGTTTAATGTGGTGGGTTATGGCGATCGCAATATTAGCACAATTTCCCTACGCCAGGACAAACTTCAGTTGTTAACAACTTGCGCCGAAATTTACAAAAAAGAACCTACCAAGAAAGAAATTAGTGATTCTCGCACCGAAGTTTTAGATGTAATCGAACTCAATGCGTCTCGCAGTTTCCAAGAAGGGCGAAAGTTTGTCGATTCTGTGTTAGCAATAGACAAAAATGTTACTAAACCTATATGTCATACTGAACGGATCGATAATTTTGTTAATTCCATTGATATTATATCAGATAAAATGGCAGATGAATTGCAAATTGATCGCGGCTTGCATTTGAGAAATGCTCACGCCCAATTGATTGTGAAAGCGCTTCAATCTGATGAAACTTATATCTTTTTGACTGGGAATCCGGGAATAGGTAAAACAACTGCGATCGCAAATTTCCTGAAAACACATATCGACGACGGTTTCTTATTCTTATACGTCAGTCCCCGCAAGCAAGTAAACTTAGATATTATCGAGAAATTCAAGCACAAAAATACTGATTTGCTGTGCGATAATAGGTTATTCTGTATTAACACAAACTCCGACATTATTGCCAGCTATTCTGGAAAGCGCACAGTCAAGTATAACTCGAATAGCCGCAGCGAAAACTTTGCACAAAAAACGGTTAATTTTCTCAAAGACAATCCAGAAAATCAGGTAAAAGAATACCACCAGCGAGAAATTGCCAGAAAGAATGAAACCGTAATTGAACCAGCTAGCCTCAAAACTATGGGAGTGCTAAATAGCATTTGTAATGGGATTTATAGCCTAATCAACTGTCAAACTTCTAACAATATTGTAGCTACAGTTTCTATCCAATCTTTGAGGATGAAAGAAAATCGACAAAGTACCCTTGATTATTTAGAACAGATATTTCAAGATACTTACAACAAACGGGATAAACAAGTCATCTCCGCCAAGATGCAAGAAATATCTAGCCGCATCAAACACATTTTCATTATGATAGATGAAATTACAGGAGATGACGGTGGCGTTGAGTTTCTAGCCGGAATTGCCAAGATGGTTAAAAAGCATGAGTTGCATAAGCCACAACACGGTTTTAATACTAAAATTATTGTGGCAGATGCTTCGATTGTTGACCATGATGTGATTAAACAACACCTTGAAAATACTTCGCATGAACCGGATAAAATCTATTTTAAAAAGTTAGCTAAAAATTCGGATGCAATTGAACCTTTACAAGTCACTCCTTTTAAATTTAATAATCTAGCCGCAACGGTAATCAATGCCAATTCTTATCCAGCCCGCAGTTTGCAGATAACTTACAAAGTATTTGTAGAAGCTGTTAAATACAATGAAGATGCGTCTTTAAAGCAGGATAATAACTTAGTAAAAAGAGTACAGTCTGAAATCATTCAGGATATCAATCAGCGATTAGCCCAAGCTGGTGTCGAACAAATTATAGTCTATATTCAAAGCAAGCAAAGATTGGCAGAATTGATTGAGAAGATTCAAAAAGAACGAGAATTTAATCAGTTTACTGATTATCTAGAAATTCATGCGAATATCTCGGAAGAGGAGAAAGCAAAAATACAAGAGTGCAAAGATACAGCTAAAGTAATCTTTATGACAGCATCGGGAAGTCGTGGCTTATCTTTCCCGAAAACTAAGCACATTTTAGTTGATATTGCTCACTTCCAAATTGAGAAAAATCTGATGGAAGTGATACAGGTGATTTATCGGGGGCGCGGCGAAGATAAATATGGTAAAACCCTTGATGGTGAAGACAAAGAATTGCTTTTTTACGTGTCTTATACAGCGGTTTATTACGCTGATGATGCAGATGCAGAACTTTCCTTACAAGAAAGTAAGTTGAGTTTGTTGAATTTACTGCTAATTCTGAAGACAGCGGTGATGACGCGAATTTCGGGATACGGTTATTTAGGTAGGGACAAGTTTTTGATGATTCCCATTGGCGGTAAGTCGGTTTCCGCAGTGGGAGATACTTTTAGTAACAAGATGGCTTCTCTGATTAAAACGCTAAAGAGCGAAAGCATCAGAGGAAATAGTTTGCTCAAGGAGGTTTATACGAGTCTAGAAGAGCTTTTGGGGCGTGGGGAGTTTGTTTTGACAAATTCTGATAACTCGCGTCACAAGGGCGATTCTTACCTGGAAATGCGGGATGATTTTAATAAGAAGTTTTTGGAAAAGTGCAATCCTCTTGCAGGTTTGCTGAGTTATGATAATTTAGAGATTGGTCATGTTTGTGGTAGTTTGTTGGTAGTGCCTTTAGCTAATCAAAGTTTGCTGGAAAAGTACCAGATGCGGCTACATCGGGAAATTAAGAAATGTGTAGATAATCAGTTGCTGCAAAAAATGTATCGCATCAGGGATAGCAAGTCGTACCCGGAAAATGTAATATCGGCTATAAGAGGAGGTGCGATCGAGCTTTTGCAATTTCTCAACAGCGATGTCGAGAAAACTCAGTATTTTGAACAACTCAGCCAACAGTTCGATCGCTATTATGCCATACCGCTGTTTGCTTTTGTCAGTGGGGAGGAAATGCAGGAGTATTTTGCTGACAGCGGGCTGGAAGAACCGGAAGACAGGCAGTTTCGGGATATTTTGTCGGCTTATATGCGAGCAATGTATCCTGTAGATAGTGTAATGCCGATCGGACACAAATACAAAGACTTCCCATTTATTGTGTTTAGAAGCTACAGTTTAGAGCAAAGTCGATCCAAAATGTTCACAGACAAATATCTGATGAGCTCCAACGAGTTGAACGTGCTCAACTTGATTTTATCAAAAAATGTCAATTAACCCATCTGCGTTCATCTCCGTTCATCCGCCCTCATCTGCGGTTAAAAATCCTCTTCCGCTAACTATTGTATAATCAATAAACGAAAACTCACTTAAATAAATATGACAGTCAAAGTAGGAGACATCGCACCGGATTTCACTTTATCGTCTCAAACAGGTTCATCAGTCAGCCTCAAGGATTTTAAAGGCAAAAAAAATGTCATCGTCTACTTTTACCCAAAAGACGACACACCGGGATGTACAGCAGAAGCTTGCGCTTTTCGTGATAGTTATGAAGTGTTCAAAGACGCAGGTGCAGAAGTCATAGGAATTAGCGATGATTCACAGCAGTCTCACCAGAAATTTGCCACCAAATATCAATTACCTTTTACTCTTTTGAGCGATACTGGTAATAAAGTTAGGCAATTATATGGTGTTCCTGCTACACTATGGATTATGCCTGGTAGAGTGACTTATGCGATCGACAAACAAGGCGTTGTCAAGCATATTTTTGACTCAATGTTGGATTTTAAGGCGCACGTTTCAGAATCACTCAAAACTTTGGAAGGTATTAAAGGTTAGATATGATTGGATCGGAATGATTTAACCACAGAGAGCGCAGAGGACACAGAGAAAGAGTAAGACAAAGAGAGGAATTTAGTCCTCTCTTTGCTATTAGCAATTATCTAACCTTTCGCAGCGACTGATTTTTCATGTGCAGCGTTGTGGGCAGTTTTGCCATTCTTACTATTACCGTGGCCGTTGGCATTGCGAGGCTGGATCACTCCATAGCCGCTCTGACTCTTGCGTTCGTAAAGCACATTGATTTCGCCTGTTTCTGCATTCTGAAACATATAGAAATCGTGGTCGATAATCTGCAATTGTTCTAAAGCTTCT
>REAP01000075.1 GCA_004294385.1 Oscillatoriales cyanobacterium
TAAATCCGTTACAAAATCCGCTGCCGAACTTCCTGACATCCGTTAAATCCGTTACAAAATCCGCTGCCGAACTTCCTGACATCCGTTAAATCCGTTACAGAATCCGTTGCCGAACTTCCTTCTTCCTTCCATTTTAACTATGCCCTATCCGGTACCGCCACCAGAACCCCCAGCCATCATCTACATCACAAAGCCCAAAACAGCCGCCCTGATTGTGGCCGTCAGTGATAGAGACACCCGCAGCAACTCCACAGAAATACCGGAACCCAGTCCAGATATAGTTCTGCCAGAACCAACACCAGCCCCGGAACCCGCAGCCTCAGCAGAACTCGTGGGCCCAACCGTAGAAGCCGGTCAGCCGACCGAATTTGTCGCCCCCGTAGCAACAGTCGGAAACGTCATCCCAGAATTGCGATTTCAATATCAGGAACCAGTTGAAGAAACCGCAACTAACAGAACTCAGCCAGATTCCTCATTTACTACTTATCATTTTGCCACGCCACAAAATCTCCTTGACAGTGGGAGTCAGAAACCATCCCCAGAGGCGCTATTAACGCAGAGAGAGCAGGGGGAAAAGCTGAACCAGGGGGGGTCGAGTTCTGAGGGCATCGGAGTTCAGGCGAAGGGACAGCAGCAGCAGCTAGAAGATAAGGCTCCTCCCGAACCGCAGGAAATTCCCGTTCCCGAACCGGTACAGGAAACCACACCCAGCGGACAACAGCAGTTAGAGATTCCGACACCCGGCACTGCCCCTACGCAGGGAACGCCGACTGCCCCGAAACCGAAGCCCAAACCAGCCCCAGCCCCAGCCCCAGGCATCCGCACAGCACCTTCTCAGCGGACGGTGCCTTTTCCGGTGAGTCCGGCAGATACCATCGAAATTAAGGCAGACCGGCAAGAATTTGACGAGAAACAGCAAATTGTGACGGCGGTTGGTAATGTTGTGGTGCGGTTTCGACAAACGGTGATTGATGCCGATCGCGCGATCGTCAATTTAGTCACCCGCCAAGTGGTAGCATCCGGCAATGTCGCCTATACCCGTGGCGAACAAGTAGTTCGCGGGGAGAAGATGGACTTCAATCTCGGTCTGAATTCCGGCGTAGTCGAACAGGCCACAGGCGAACTTTTTCTGCCCAAAGCTGGTAGCGAGTTAACGCCCACATTGCCGACAGATATTAGTGCCGGGACAATTCTCAATCAGCCACTGAGTGACCGGATTACCAGTCAACAACCAGTGCGCGGAGTTCGATCGCCCGGAGCTGCTACATTTACCATTGGTGGTGGTGGACAGTTAGCCGCCCCTCAAATTACTGGGGCTGTCAACCGCGTCCGCTTTCAAGCAGAACGCCTAGAACTGCGACCCGACGGGGTGAGGGTAGCTACCAATATTCGGATTACTAATGACCCGTTTTCTCCACCGGAACTGGAATACAGGGCCAAGACGGCGACGATTAAAAGCATTTCCCCCACGGCGCAGGAATTGGTCACAACTAAACCTCGTTTGGTGTTCGATAATCGGGTGAAAATACCTGTGTATCCGCGCCGACAGGTGTTCGATAGTAGGCAGCAGAATGGCCCGTGTTTGACCTTTGGGTTCGATGGGGGCGATCGGGGTGGTTTGTATGCTGAGTGTGCTTTTCAGGTACTGGAGACGGGGCCGTTGCGGCTGAGTTTGACTCCCCAAGTTTACATTCAGCGGGCGATCGAAAAACATGGTGGTAATCCGTTTTTTCCTGATAGTTACGGGTTGAAAGCGAAGTTGACGGCTGCTGTGGGGCCGCGCACCAGAATCGATGGTTCGGCAATATTTGTGAATTTTGATAATTTTCCGAATTTAGCTGAAAATGCTTTTCGGGGTAATTTGCGTCTGCGACAGTCTGTTGGTACTCACACTTTAGCGGCAGAATATAGCTACCGCGATCGGCTTTTTAACGGTTCTCTCGGCTTTCAAACCGTCAACAGCAGCCTTGGGGCAGTCCTGACTTCTCCCATCGTTCCCCTTGGAAAGTCTGGGATTAATCTCAGCTACCAAGCAGGTTATCAATTTATCAATGCTGACACCGACAGATTCGACTTACTCGAACCTGTGCGGGACAATAACCGCATCGATTTGAGTCGCTTACAACTCAGCGCAGCCCTAACCCGCGACTTTACTCTGTGGCAAGGTAAAGCCCTGCCCCGGACTCCGACGCAGGGTTTGAAATACACGCGGACACCAGTAGTTCCTTACGTCAAACTGGCTTTGGGCCTCCGAGGTGTTGGCAGTTATTACAGTAGTGACGATCGACAAAATTCCCTTGCCGGTAGTGTCGGCATGATCGGGCAATTCGGTCATTTTTCCCGCCCTTTCCTCGACTACACTGGGTTTAACGTCACTTACACTCAGGTAGGACGGGACGGTCTATCGCCATTTTTGTTCGATCGGCTGGTAGATGTCAGAATCCTTTCCTTTGGACTTGTCCAACAAGTTTATGGCGGATTTCGAGTCGGAATTCAAACTGGGATTAATTTAGATACCAAGGAAACAATTAGTACGAATTACACTTTAGAATACAGTCGCCGTAGCTACGCAATTATTTTACGTTTTAATCCAGAACGTCAAGTTGGCAGCCTCACTTTTAGGATTAGTGACTTCAATTGGAATGGCACTCCAGAACCTTTTGGTGGCGGCGATGTGCGAAGTGTAGAAGGAGGCGTGCGCTTATCCGATTAAATTGGGGAATTGGGCATTGGGAATTGGGCATTGGGAATTGGGAATTGGGAATTGGGAATTGGGAATTGGTAATTGGTAATTGGGAATTGGTAATTGGTAATTGGAACCAACAGTCAACAGTCAATAGTCAACAGACAACAGTCAACAGTCAACAGACAACAAATGACAGAAGTGGCGGCAATATCTGCACAAGTAGCGGCTCTGCTGGTTCACTACGGTTTTGACCTAGGTGGCAAAAAAGCAGAAAAATTGGCTGGCGAATGGCTGACTAAGTATCCCAGCCATTGGCTCCGTTTGGCAGTGATTGAAGCGCTTTATCAAGGTCGCTACAAAGCTGTTTCTGTGGGACAAATATTGAATATGTGGCAGCGCTTGAGCCAACCTCTTTATCATTTTAACGGTGAGTTTGAACGCTTAGTTTGCAACAATTTTTATCAAGATTTAACGTTTGAAAGTGATTTTCAACAGTCCCAAGATGAGAGAGTTTCACCTAGTCCTGAATCGAATTTCCTTGGTCCAGAACTAGATTTGCTTCCGTCCCCAGAGGTTGAGGTCGATCGCGTGAAAGATACCGATTTCCCCAAGGTAGATAGTGAGGAAATAGCAAAATTTTCGACAATCGATCGCACGAATGAAGATGCAGAAGTAGTAATTTATGAAGATTTGGCAGTAACTGAAGTGGCCGATCGAGCCGAAGCCGATCGCACTAAAGTCGATCAGGTTGAAAAATCAACCCTGATGATCAAACACACTGATTTCCACTCCAAGTTAAAAGCTGTTGCCTCTGAAGGTATCAGAAAAAAGGGAGAAAGAAGGAAAAAAGTCTAATGGGGCATAGGGCATAGGGCATAGGGCATAGGGCATAGGGCATAGGGAATGGGGAATTGGGAATTGGGAATTGGGCATTGGGCATTGGGAATTGGGAATGGGGAATTGGGAATTGGGAATTGGGAATTGGGAATTGGGAATTGGGAATTGGGAATTGGGCATTGGGAATTGGGAATTGGGCATTGGGCATTGGGAATTGGGCATTGGGAATTGGGAATTGGGCATTGGGCATTGGGCATTGGGCATTGGGCATTGGGCATTGGGCATTGGGCATTGGTTATTAGAACGAACAAATAACCAGTAACCAATAACCAATAACCAATAACCAATAACCAATAACCAGTAACCAATAACAAATAACCAATAACAAATAACCAATAACCAATAACCAATAACAAAACTCTTAACTTTTTGGGCCTACTCCCATCCGAATTTCCGAACAAAAAGAAGCTTGTTCTGTACCATTTGCTTGCTTGACAACACTGGTACGCAGTCGTAGATTGGGAATCAGATACCATAGGCGTTCTTCAGCATGGATAGTTTCAGATTCCGTAATCAACGTCAGCACGTCATCACTGCCCATCACATAGCGGGTATTGCCCTTGTCTTGGAGCACTTTGCCCTCGCTAGGGTTGTCGAGATTTGGTAAGACCGCTAATATTGTAGAACCGGTTTGTTTTTGTTCAGTGCGATCGGGAGTGCCATCCCAACTCACCCGAATACTGGTTAACCCAGTGGAGCTCGGATCGATCGAGTGCTGCTGACACAATTTCACGACTTCAGGCGCAGTAGCCGTCAGCATTTCTATTTTCAGGTCAGATTTGCCTGCCTGCAATTCCCCAGAATTGAGATTGTGTACGGTGCGCTGGGAAAACCATTTGCCTGCACTTAACTCGAAAAACTCGATAACATCCATGAATTTTGTCTCTGAACTTAATACTTTTCTATTTTAGATATTTTAGCAAATAGCCATTCAAATATGTCATCCTAAGAAAAGAGACAAGTTTCTCGATCGGGTTTTTAGCAAGGTGCAGCTAGCCATCGCACACATTTGACAAAGACATCATAAATTTATGAGCGAATTTACACAAGATTCAGATCGGATGCTGCCCGCAGAACAGATGCAATCCCTGGAAATCCTGCCAAATCAGTCAGAAACTCCTGCGAAAGCCGATCGATTATACAGCTTACTAACAGATTACAATTTTATTGAAGCCAAACTCTCAGCATCGGGAGTACAGTCACTAATAGAAGAGTATGATTTAGCAACAAAAAGCGAAATTTTAACCTCAAATCAAAAAGCAGAAACACTAAAATTAATTCAAGAAACAATTCGGCTTTCTGCCCACATTATAGCCAAAGACAAGACCCAATTATCAACACAACTAATCGCCCGCTTGATGCGCTTTGAAATCCCAGAAATTCAAGCCCTGCTAGCCCAAGCAAAACAGCAGAAACAGCCCTGGCTGCGACCGCTAACCTCCAGTTTTACCCCACCGGGAGGAAGATTGCAGCGCACCCTCACCGGACATACAGATTGGGTGCAAGCTGTAGCGATAACCCCCGACGGCAAGCGGGCAATTTCTGCTTCCTCCGACCATAATCTCAAAGTGTGGAATTTAGAAACAGGAGAAGAACTTTTCACCCTCACAGGTCATCTTACCTACGTCAATGCTGTCGCAGTCACCCCCGATGGTACTCAAGTAATTTCCGGTTCTTGGGACAATACAATCAAGATTTGGAACCTCGAAACTGAGCAAGAAGTATTTACCTTTGCCGGAGATACTTTTGCCGTAGAAGCTGTGGCAGTTACTCCCGATGGCAAAGCAGTAATTTCTGGTTCATGGGATGGCAGTATTAAAGTTTGGGATTTAACAAGCAGAAAAGTAATTTTTAACCTCAAAGGTCATACAAGTTTTGTACAATCTGTAGCTGTAAGTCCCGACAGCAAACGGTTGATTTCCGGGTCTGGCGACAACAGCATCAAAGTCTGGAATTTAGAAACAGGAAAAGAACTTTTTACTCTCACTGGTCACACAGATTGGGTCAAATCCGTAGTATTTACTCCCGATGGAAAAAACATTGTTTCCGGCAGTTATGACGGCACTGTCAAAGTCTGGAGTTTAGCAGAAAGAAAGAGAGTTTTTACATTAGGAACTCACGACAGTTTCGTTCAAGCTGTAGCAGTTACTCCAGATGGCAAGCGGGTAATTTCTGCTTCCGGCGACAAAACAATCAAAGTTTGGGATTTGGAAGCAAGAGAAGAACTTTTCAGTTTTACCAATCACATCGCCCCGGTGAATGCTGTGGCAGTGACTCCCGACGGTAAGCGAATAGTCTCTGGTTCCTCTGACAAAACTCTCAAAGTTTGGTACTTAGAAACAGGAAAAGAAAATTTATCTTTTGTAGGCCACGAGGACTCAGTAAATGCTGTAGTAGTGACGACAGACGGTACTAAAGTTATTTCGGGTTCTGGAGACAACAGCATTAAAGTCTGGAATCTGGAAAATGGAGAGGAGATTTTTACATTAATCGGTCATCAAGACTGGGTAAAAGCAATCGCTGTCACCCCAGATAGCCGCCGCATAATTTCTGGTTCCGGCGACCAAAGTGTGAAAGTCTGGAATCTGGAAACAGGAAAGGAAATTTTTACTTTGACAGGCCATACAGACTGGGTAAATGCTGTTGCAGTGACGGCGGACGGAACGATGGCGATTTCTGGTTCAGGAGATAAAACTATTAAACTTTGGAATTTGGAAACAGGAGAGGAAATTTTTACATTTATCGGTCATACCGACGGCATAAAAGCTGTTGCAGTTACTCCTGACGGCAAGCAGTTAATTTCGGCTGCTGGTGACAAAACTCTCAAAGTTTGGAGTTTAGGCAAAGAGAAAAATATTTTTGCGAATGTCTGGAATTTAGTAGTAAAAAATCAACTTTTCACTCTCAAAGGCCATGAGAGTTTGATCAATGCTGTAGCGGTTACAACCGATGGCAAATGGGCAATTTCTGGGGGCAGGAAGAAAATGATAAAAGTTTGGGATTTGTCAAGCAGAAAAGAAATTTTCACTTTGGCAGGTCATACCGATGCGGTAACAGCTTTGGCGACTTTTGGAACCAGGCTAATTTCTGTTTCGGATGACAATACTCTCAAAGTTTGGGATTTGTTAAGTCGAGAAGTAATTGCTAGTTTTCGGGGTGATAGTGCGTTGAAATCTTGTGCTTTTGCACCGGATGGGGTGACAATTGTGACGGCGGAAGTTTCGGGACAAATGCACTTTTTAAGGTTGGAAAATTGCTAATCGGGAATAGGGCATAGGGCATAGGGCATGGGGCATAGGGCATAGGGCATGGGGCATGGGGAATAGGGCATTACCCATTGGTGTCAACTTAAGGTACAACCGATAGTCCGCCGGGGGTTGAAACCCCCGTCTCAAAGCGAAAGTCCTCTCAAAGAGGACTGAAGAGTTAGTTCTGACAGCTTAAGTTGACACTAATGGGCATTACCGATTACCGATTACCCTGTGCCTCACCCAACTGACAACTGACAACTGACAACTGACAACTTACTTCCTGAGTAGCTTAATTCCGCGAATTGAATAATCCAAAAGCTCGATTGGGTGCATCAAAGTAACTTCCTTACCCTGCAACTCCAAATGCTTCTTAATTTGCAGCGAACAACCAGGATTAGAAGAAGCAATTAACTCCGCCCCTGTATTGAGCAAATTCTCCACCTTTTGCACTCCCAATTCATCAGCAACCTCCGGCTGCAACATATTATAAACCCCCGCACTCCCGCAGCACAAAGCCGCATCAATCGGTTCCTTCAACTTCACACCAGGGATTTTTTGTAGCAACTGACGTGGCTGCAAACTAATCTTTTGTCCATGCAATAAATGACACGCATCCTGATAAACTATCGTTAAATCTCCGTCAACCAAAGGATGAAGTTTTGCCGTCATTCCTGCACTTACCAAAAACTCTTGGATATCCTTCACATTAGCTGCAAATGCTTCAGCTTTCTCGCGATATTCCGGGTCATCTGCTAAAATGTGACCGTATTCTTTCAAAGTGTGGCCACAACCAGCAGCGTTGATAATCACAACATCGACACCAGTATTTTCAAAGCTGTCAATCATTTGTCTAGCCAATGCTTTTGCCTGTTCCGCTTGTCCTTGGTGTTCCGGCAAAGCAGCACAACATCCCTGACTTTTGGGAATCACAACTTCACAACCATTAGCCGTTAAAACTTGCACCGTAGCTTCATTAACTGGCGAAAATAACAGTCGTTGTACACAGCCTAAAATCACGCCGACTCGATAGCGTTTTTCGCCTTGGGCGGGAATGACTTCTGGTAAATTATCCCGGAAAGCATCGACAGTAACTTGTGGCAAAATTGATTCCATCGCGGCCAAACGGGGAAATACTTTTTTCAGTAAACCTGTTTTGCGGATAAGTTTTGGCAGTCCTAATTTTTGATAAATAAATAGGGGAATAAGTAAAGGCCGTAATCGGTGAGGATAAGGGAAGAGATTAAAGATTAGAGTGCGAATTACATTGTCAGAAAAAGTGCGTTGCTGATTCCGGGCAACTTGGTGGCGAGTTGCAGAAATTAACTTGTCGTATTGTACTCCCGATGGACAAGTTGTAACGCAGGCAAGACAGCCCAAACAAGTATCGAAATGCTGTGATGTTGCTTCATTCAAAGGTGCTTCACCTTCATTAATCGCATCCATCAAGTAAATGCGGCCTCTGGGTGAATCCATTTCCTTGCCGAGTATCCGATAACTCGGACAAGTTGACAAGCAAAAACCACAGTGTACGCAAGTATCAATCAATTTTGGATTCGGCGGGTTGTTGGTGTCGAAACCCTGTATTTCTGGAATTTGCAAATGAGGATTTTGTGCTAAAAAATTGCTTTCCTTAGCAGGTTTTAAATTGTCGCTGGGAATTTGGGATTTTTCTGAGGTTTGCATATATGAAGGAAGGAAGAAGGAAGTTCGGCAACGGATTCTGTAACGGATGTAACGGATGGAAGTCTGATGAAAGTCGGAAGAAGGAAGAAGGAAGAACGTTTTATTTTGGTTTAAACTGAGATGTTGTACTAATGTCAGTAACAGGCAAGATGCCTGTTCCACAAAGAGTGAATTTTCTTGTGGAACAGGCATCTTGCCTGTTCATAAAAGACTAATTGAGAATGGTGCAAGATCTTAGTTTAAACTAAACACCGCTGAGAAAGCGATTGGGACTCAAAATATTTTGCGAGTCAAACTGCTGTTTTATCCCGCGCATGACATCGATCGCACTTCCAGTATAACCCCAAACATCCAACTGCTGCTTGAGAGCCGCCGGTGCTACCAAAATCGTGAGAAAACCACCTTTGGCTTCGCACGTTTTGCGGATTTGCTTAATCACTTCGGGAGTCACAGTCTGATCAAAGCGCAAAATGCCTAAGCCACAGCCTGCATGAATCACAGCGTCTTGGATTGGGAATTCGTGAATTAGTTTGACAGATTCGGAGGGTCTAATACCTATTTTGCAAATAATTGTGGAGTTTTGGGGAGAATTCCAGATAGTTTCTGGCAATGTTTGCCATAGCTGATTCTCATCATTTTCGCGACAGATATTTGCTTGTAAACCTAATTTTTCGCCCACTGACCGCAAGCGGGCTGATTGTTGTTCAATACTCTCTGCGATACTTTGAAATCTGACGATTAATCCTGTGCCTTTTCCTAACCCTAATTTTGCGACTAAATTAGGTGATAGCAAGTCAACTGCTGTGGGAGTTAAAGCTGAAGATAAGAGGATTTGAGTTGCTTGAGTTAAAGCTGCTGCTTCCCCAGTTAGTATTACAGTTCCAGAAGATTCAGGAAGGGGATAAACTCGGAAAGTTACTTGACTAATAATACCTAATGTGCCGTAAGCACCGGTAAACAGTTTCATCAAATCGTAACCGGCAACATTTTTGACTACTCGACCGCCCGCAGTAGCAATTTTACCGTCCGATCGCACAAAAGTCATTCCTAACAGCAAATCCCGAACACCCCGATAGCGGTGTCGCAGGGAACCTGTGTCAGCAGTAGCGATAATGCCGCCCAAGGTTGCGTGTTGTGGATATGCAGGGTCGATCGGCAAAAATTGACCTGCTGTGGCTAAAACTTGCTGTAAATCCGCAAACTTCATCCCCGCCTCCGCAGTCACGGTTAAATCGCCCACAGCGTGTTCTACAAGTCGATTTAGGCGCGAAGTGCTCACAGCCACGATCCCCCCTGCCCCCCTGATTAAGGGGGGTTCTGAAAACACTTCGATATTTGCGGGGTTTAATTTAACTAAGCCACCCCAATTCAGTTTGCTGCCGTTGCCGCAAGTTAATATACCCGCAGAATTTCGGGAAGCACAAGCGACGACTGCCGCGAGTTTTTCTTGGGTGTCGGGAAAAACAATGCAGTCAATGTCGGTGTCGGGGTCGATCGCACTTTTGAGCCTTTCTTGCCAAAAATCCCCTGCATCTTGCCAGCAAGAGACGCCAGCAGCATGGACAATGCTTTCTAGTTCTTGGATCTGAGTCAAATTTGTCGCAGCAATTGATTTCATTAAAGTCGATCGAGGCAGCCGGTCTGACAGCCGACAGTACAAATGTTTAGAAAAATGTCTAAAACTATATTATCAAAATTCAGGGTTTTAAATCCCCATCCTCAATATCCACACCAACCCACTAATCCGCCGGGGGTTGCAAACCCCCGTCTCATAGCATAAGTCCTCTAAAATAGGACTGAAAGACACATTTTTTTATAATTTTTTTAATGTTTTTTTCCAGTCGGTTTCAACTGAGATCTTGCACCATTCTCAACAAGCCTTTTGTGAACAGGCTCTCCGGCCTGTTCCACAAGAAATCCACTCTTTGTGGAACAGGCCGGAGAGCCTGTTGCTGACAATGGTGCAAGATGTGAGTTTCAACCGACTTTTGCTATGAGACGGGGATTTAAATCACTCCTAGGATCTGCGGAAAAACCGATCGATTCGGTCAAGGGACTATGTATCAATACATCTTTACCAAATCTTTATAGAGTCTTATGCAATAAACAATTATGATTACAACAAATTTATACTTTTTTAAATCAGCAGTAGGTGTCTGATGCCAAACTTAAACACTCAGGTTTCAGGAAATGCGATCGCCTTTATCGATCGCCTGGTTACAGATTATCAAAGTTTGATTGCAGGGGCAACACCGAATACCGAAGTAGTGGTTTTGGATGGGAACCGGGATGCGATCGACCAAATCACTCAAATTTTAGCTCTTCGCAGCAATATAGACAGCATTCACATCATTTCTCACGGTGCTCCGGGCAGCTTGCAACTGGGCAAAACCAGATTGGGTTCTGACAATCTGGAAAGTTATGCCGAGAAGTTGCAGCAGTGGCGGAGTGCTTTAACTGTCGGTGCGGACATTCTGATTTACGGTTGCAATGTCGCATCAACACCTCGCGCTTCCCTCAAAGTCCGCCGGGGAATTAATTCCCCGTCTCATAGCGCAAGTCGGTTGAAACCGACTGAAAACAAGCTCACTATTCAGTCCTCTTTAGAGGACTTTCGCTATGAGACGGGGGTTGAAACGAACGGCGGACCTGCGGGCGAGGGCGAGGCTATTCAGTCCTCTTTAGAGGACTTTCGCTATGAGACGGGGGTTGAAACGAACGGCGGACCTGCGGGCGAGGGCGAGGCTATTCAGTCCTCTTCAGAGGACTTTCGCTATGAGACGAGGCTATTCAGTCCTCTTCAGAGGACTTTCGCTATGAGACGGGGGTTTCAACCCCCGTCGGAACCTTCATCCAGCGCATCGCCCAACTCACAAATACCAACGTTGCCGCCTCCAAAAACCTCACCGGAAGTGCAGCAAAAGGTGGCGACTGGAAACTAGAAACAACAACCGGGAAAATAGCAGCACCTTTAGCATTTCGGCCCGAAGTTCTAGCAACATACAACCACGTCCTTGCCACCTTCAGTGAAGCCAGAAACTATACTGTGGGCCAAGGAAGGATTTCTGACCTTGGTACGGGCGATTTTAATGGTGACGGTTTCCTCGACTTAGTAGTGACAACCTACTTATCAGATATTTTCATATTGTTGGGGACGGGTACTACGGGCAGCTTTGGTACTCCTATCAGCTTATTGAAGCCAGGAGGTAAGGAGAATCCCTCTGGCGTTGCAGTGGGTGACTTTAATAAAGACGGCAAACTCGATTTAGCTGTAACGAATTCTTACTATTCCTTCGATAACGGCAATTTCCTTTCCATCCGACTGGGGACAGGTACTGGTAGTTTTGGCGATCCTACCAACTTTGGTGTAAATATAGATCATAGTTCGATCGTAACCGGTGACTTTAATGGAGATGGCAAGTTAGATTTAGCCACAACTCCTGAGAACGATAATTACATTTCAATACTTTTGGGAGACGGTACTGGTAGCTTTGGGACTCCCGTTAAGATTAATACACAAACACGCAAGTCTACTATTGCCACAGCCGACTTTAACGGCGATGGCAAACTCGATTTAGTCACGTCGAACAATGAAAAGACTAATAACATCTCCGTTTTCTTAGGAGATGGTAAAGGCAACTTTAACTCCCCCGTTAACCTTAACTCCCCCTCTAACACTTTCAATAGTGAGCGAATTGTCGTCACAGGCGACTTTAATGGCGACAGCAAACTCGATATCGCCACTAATAACACTGACGATCGATCTGTCTCAGTCTTCTTGGGAGATGGTACGGGTAATTTTGATACTGCTAACAACTTTAATGTTATAACTGCTAATTCAGGATATCCTGAATCTGTGGTTGCAGGGGATTTTAATGGCGACGGCCAACTCGATTTAGCCACGTCTAACTACTATGGTGCTTCCCTTTCAGTCTTGTCAGGAGATGGTACGGGTAAATTTGGTAATCTCAGCCAATTTACAATCCCGTATACGACAGCATATGTTTCTATGATTGCGAGAGATTTTAATGCTGACGGCAAGTTGGATATAGCTACGGCTTTCGATCAAAATGTCTCGGTTCTGCTGAATACATCGAATACAGTTAATTTCGGTGCGGCAACTTACAGCAGCGTGGAAGGAACAACAGACACAGTAGTTAATATTCCCGTCAACATCACCGGCGGCACTCCCTTAAACGATGTAGTTGTGCCAATTCTCCTCGACTCCACTAGCACTGCCACCCAAAATACAGACTACACCTTTTCCCCTACTTCGATTACCTTCCCCGCAGGTGCAACAGGTGACGCACTCACCAAGAATGTTGCAGTTACTATCAAGCCTGACAATCTCTCTGAAAACCCCGAAACTGTAATTTTCAACTTGGGTACAATTACAGGTGCGATTGCCGGATCTACAAAAAAAACAACTCTAACTATCTCCGATCGGGTTTCTGTTGCTTATGCCATTGCTGCCGGTACTGCCAGCATTGAGGAAGGCAATAGCGGCAAAAAACCTCTAACTTTCACTGTGACTCGCAGCAACGTCACTAATGGGGCAAGTAGCGTCAAATATGCAATAGGAGGAACTGCTACCAACGGCAGCGATTATAACAATATCGGCGGCACTTCTGGGGCAAGGAATACTACTGGCACGATTAATTTTGCGACTGGTGAAACATCAAAAACCATCACTCTGGATGTGTTGGGCGACACCATCGTTGAACCCGATGAAACTATTACCGTCACCCTGTCGGAGGCCACAGGTATCGCAGCGGTAACACCGACAATTACCGCTGATACCGCTACCACAACTATTATTAATTACACTGCACCGACGCCGGCACCGACGCCGACGCCGACGCCAATACCAATATCAACGCCAACACCAACTCCAACTCCAACTCCAACTCCAACTCCAACTCCAGAACCTCCAACACCAACTCCAACTCCAACACCAACCCCAATACCAACTCCAACACCAACGCCAATACCAATAGCAACTCCAATACCAATACCAATAGCAACTCCAATACCAACGCCGATACCTAACAACCACCCGCCAGTTGTAAATTATCCTGTCTTGTCGCAAGGAGGTTCTAAAACCAATGAGTTGACCTTTGCTGCAAACACCGATACCGACCCCGATCCGGGCGATCGTATTAGTTATACGATCTCTCTGGCAGATTACAATGCTGTAAATTCGTCTGCATTCACTAGGGAGAGATCTCTCAACGGCGATTACTATCGCAAGCCGGTAGATGGGTTAAGTTTTCCTCAAATTCCTCTCCCCTCGTGGTTAACTTTCAATCCCGAAACCCGTACTATCAATTTAGATGCGAGTCGCCCAAAATCTTTCAACTATTGGCTGAAGGTAACGGGAACGGATTCATCAGGTGCCAGTGTTAGCGAACTCGTTCGGTTCAAGAGTTACAATTTTGGCGGTTTTGTGATTGACAATTACATTGCTGGTGCTACTGTCTTCTTTGATGCTAACAAAAACGGCATAATCGATGCTAATGAACCGTCTGCCACAACTACCCCTAATGGTGAATTCGATCTGAATCTCGCGTCCGATATTTTCGACAAAAATCAAAACGGAGAAATTGACCCAGAAGAAGGCAATCTAGTGGCCATAGGAGGCACTGACACCGCCACGGGTTTACCTCTAGAAACACCAGTCACCGCACCACCAGATGCTACTGTTGTCACTCTTTTAACCAGCTTGGTCGCAGACTTAATCGACAAAGGGTTGACATCAGAATCAGCAGAATCTTCCGTCAAAAAATCCCTTGCTATCCCCGCTAATGTTGACCTGATTAGCTTAGATCCCATCAAGGCTACCAACAACAACCAACCAGGCGGCGTCCAAGTCTTAGCAGCAATGGTGAAAGTCCAAAACTTCATCACTCAAACTAGCGCTTTGATTGACGGTGCTTCTAGTGCATTAACTAAGGATATTGTCAAGGCTGTTGTCAGTTCAATTACGAGTCGAGTTCAATCTGGTACTGTTTTAAATCTGAGCAATGCAGCCGATTTAGAACCAATCATTCAGCAAGCTGTCAGTAGAATCAAGCAAGTTGACTCCAGTTTTAACACTCAAAACTTTACCCAAATTTCCTCACAAGCTGCGACTGTAATGGCAACAGCCAATCAACGCATTGATGCCGCTGTCTCCAACCCAACAACTTCAATTCCTGAAGCAGTCGCCCGCGTCCAAAAAGTAACTTTGGGCGAAACTACTCAAGATTTAAAAGCTGTTGGTGCGGGAACTAAGACAATTTCTCAGGTAGTTTCTGAGAATACTGCTGCTGCTTTAGATACCAAAATTGAAACTATAACAACACCTGCTGGGCTTGCGACTCCTGTTGTCACCGGCGATGCTGATTTGGGCAGCAATTCCCCCGACGCAATTATCGGTACAAACGGCGACGATATCCTGACTGGAAGCAGCGAAAATGATGTTTTGATGGGTCTGGGAGGCAATGATTACCTCGATGGTGCGATCGGCAATGACTCTCTTTTTGGAGGCAAAGGTAACGATATTATGCTGGGAGGTAGCGGTAATGATGCCTTGTTTGGCAGTCGCGGTGCCGACATTTTGAATGGCGGTGATGGTAACGATATTCTGCTGGGAGGTAAGGGTGATGATTTGCTCACAGGCGGTTTGGGAAGTGATATTTTGACTGGAGGTGCTGGCAATGATAAATTCTTGCTTTCTACCAATTCTGGTATCGATACTATCTTGGATTTTGAGGATGGCAAAGATTTGCTAATACTGGGCAATAATCTCACTTTCTCGCAATTGTCAATTACTCAAGAAAACAGTGCTACTTTCATCCGTTTGTCAGCAACAGGTGAAATTTTAGCCTCTCTGAATGGGGTGTCTGCAAGTGCGATTAGTGCCACTAATTTCAATTTAGCTTAGAGCATCGCGCCTGCCATTTACCCAATCGTGGCACAATAAGTTTAAGAATATTGACAAATCAAATCCAACGAGGAATTAATTATGTGGCGTGTAACCATTAACTGTCCTGCTGCAAGCTGGGATCTCTATTCTAAGACGTTCAAGGCGATCGCAGAAAAATATCCCGGTACACCTCTCTCTTCCAAAAAGATGAAAGGTGACGGCCAACGCATCATGGAATATCAGATTGAAAACGTCAATGACGCAGAGGATTTCATGGAAGAATGCTCCACCTTAGACGGCTTCATCGCCACTTTTGAGTCTCTATAGATGGGGTGAACATGGGGGGAAATCTGAAAGTTGTTTGATATCCTTCAAAACTATTTGAGGCTTCCCTTTATATTCTTCTACCTTACCACTAACATACACATAGCCACGTCCTAAGCCAGCATAATGCTTGTCAATTAGTTGCCTTAAAGGAGTCATTTTATCAGATTCAAAATCCGGTATCCACAAATCTAACTTGTGATATACTGAACCCGCATGAATCAGAGCATTATTACCAATCCATTTATTAATCCCTCCCTGCAAATCGCAGAAAACAGTAATAGATTGAGCAGTCTCCGAAGCCGCCAATATTTTTGGATAATCCAACCTCAAAGAAAAAGCTCCTCCCGTTGCTTGAGACAACCGAAATTCTTCAACGATTGAGCCTCGCATCGACCACCAAGGTAACAAATGACCATAATTGCGAGACGGAACTTTGGCATTTGTGTTTGGATTCCAAATCACCAGATTATATGCTTTGGCTATAACTTCAGCCTCAGTCATTGACCGGTGATATAATCGCGATCGCCCATATTTCAAGAAGTAGGGACTCCAGCCCTCTTGAATCAGTTTGAGATTGTAATTTTCCTCACCTTTGTGTACATAACAGAGGAGACGGCCGTAATTATCGCGATGTTTTTCTACAGCAACTGCGATCGGATCATCTGTATCAAATTCAATGTCAACCTTAGCCAGTCCACCGTCTTCCGTCGCAAAGTATTGTTTAGCCATTTCCGAAGCTTCTTTGCCCGCCACAGTTACAGGCTTTGAGCCTCCCGAATAACTTTCTTCTGTATCGACACAAATCAGTCGCAGAGACTCATTTTTGCCGTGGAGATCAACTTTCACAGTATCGCCATCAACGACTTTAGTTATTTGGAGGTTCTGAATTCTGGTTGCCATATTTTGAACCCTGTTAGACTTGAGATTTGATTCACATATTGGCTATATTGTACATGAGTTAGCTGTGGCTATAGTGTTACTTTTTATATTCTGTAACCGCACACGAACGCAGATGTAATCTGATCTGCGTTCATCCGCGTTTATCTGCTTATATCTGCGGTTAAAAAATTCCCCTACGAACCATCCCGCAACTTATCTTCAACTTTTAAACTCCTAATTTGTTCACGAATCACATCGGTTATAGCAGAGAAATGCGCCTTGGCAGAATGTTGCCGCACCATGCCAAGACGACTTCCCCGAAGTTGAATGTCCAACAAAGGAGTAATTTAATTATGATTCAAGATCCAGAAAAAGAACCAGAAGGCTGGGATGAGCCGATTTTAGCGGATAACCCCAAGCAAGCGAAACAGGAGTGCCAAAAACGAGCCGATCGCTACCAGGTTGAATTAGAATCTGTAACTCAACCCCGAAAAGTCGAAAATCGCCCTCAAGTTTACCGTTGCAACTACAAGGAGAAAGAATAATGGCTGTTCTGGAATGTGTAAAACCGGGTGCTAAACTCGGTCAAATTATTCTCGCCGTCGATTTGACTGTTGCTGGTGCAGTCGATCGCATTTTAGCCACAATTCAAGACCTAGGATATGACCCAGAAATCCGTCATGTCAAGTATCCATCTGGAGTTCATGTCTTGGCAATTCTCAAAGACGAACAGCATTCTGAAGTAGTAGATGATGACTACTTGCTAGAAGATTGGCTGCAATTAAGGTCGCAAATCAACAGCGATGCCGTCCATCTGTGGCGCGGTAAATAAGCGAATAAACAATTAAACTCAGATGAACACAGATCTAATCTTATCTGCGTTCATCCGCGTTTATCTGCCTACATCTGCGGTTGCAAAAATACCCCTAAGAATCAGCCCGCAACCTATCCAAAACAGTCCGATCTTCCAAAGTAGAAGTATCCCCAGTCACCTCTTCTCCAGCAGCCAAAGAACGTAACAAACGCCGCATAATCTTCCCGCTGCGAGTCTTCGGTAAAGCATCAGTAAACCGAATTTCGCCCGGACGTGCGATCGCACCAATTTCCTTCACAACGTGCAGTTTCAATTCCTTAGCTAATTCATCACTAGGTTGCTGAGTATTTTGCAACGTCACAAACGCCACAATTTCCTCACCCTTAATCTCATCCGGTTTCCCCACAACCGCAGCTTCCGCCACTGCTGGATGAGACACCAAAGCCGATTCAACTTCCATCGTACCTAGTCGATGTCCGGCGACATTAATCACATCATCAACGCGGCCCATTACCCAGAAATAACCATCTTCATCCTTGTGCGCGCCGTCCCCTGCAAAGTACACAAATTCGCCATCTTTCGGGTGCAAATACTCCCAATAAGTACGACGGAAGCGATCGGCATCGTTGTAAAGAGTCCGCATCATTCCCGGCCAAGGATGTTTCACAACTAAATAACCACCGCTTTCATTAGTTACTGGTTCGCCATCTTGGTCAACAATATCAGCAACAATTCCGGGGAATGGAAGAGTTGCAGAACCTGGTTTTGTCGGAATTGCACCGGGTAAAGCGGTTATCATAATTCCGCCAGTTTCTGTTTGCCACCAAGTATCAACAATCGGACAATTCGAGTTACCAATTATGCGCTGATACCACATCCAAGCTTCAGGATTAATCGGTTCGCCGACAGTTCCTAATAATCGCAAAGATGATAAATCTCTGGCATTTGGCAAGTGTTCGCCCATTTTCATAAAGGTGCGAATTGCGGTGGGTGCAGTATAGAAAATAGTCACGCCATATTTCTCAATTACATCCCAAAAACAGCCGGGATTAGAAGGGCGAGGAGCACCTTCATACATTAAAGTTGTCGCACCGTTGGACAGCGGCCCGTAGACAATATAACTGTGTCCGGTAATCCAGCCAACATCAGCAGTACACCAATAAACATCGGTATCTTGGAGGTCGAATATCCACTTGGTTGTCATGTGGGTATAAAGGTTATAACCCCCCGTTGTATGGACGACACCTTTCGGTTTTCCGGTACTTCCAGAAGTGTAAAGAATGAATAGCAAATCTTCGCTATCCATCGGTTCGGCTGGACAATTTGCCGATGCACCTTTTTGCAAATCGTGCCACCAATGATCGCGGCCGGATTCCATGTGAATTTGCTGTTTGGTGCGCTGAACTACGAGAACATTGGTAACAGTTGGTACGACATTATTTGCTAATGCTTGGTCTACTTGTGCTTTGAGGCCGACGGCGGTATCTTTGCGGAAGCCACCATCGGCGGTGATGACGAGTTTTGCTTGGCCGTCGTTGAGCCGATCGCGCAAAGCTTCAGCACTAAATCCGCCAAACACCACGCTGTGTACTGCACCGATTCTGGCACAGGCTAACATGGCGATCGCAGCTTCGGGAATCATCGGCATATAGACACCAACGCGATCGCCCTTTTGGACACCCAAATCCTTGATTACGTTGGCCATTTGGCAGACTTCGCGGTGGAGTTGCGCGTAGGTGAGAGTGCGGGAGTCTCCGGGTTCACCTTCCCAAATTAGGGCGGCTTTATTTTTTCGCCAAGTTGTCAAATGTCTGTCTAGACAATTGTAAGAAATGTTAATTTTACCATTGACAAACCATTTAGCAAAAGGTGGCTGCCAGTCGAGAACGGTATCCCATTTTTGGAACCAGTCTAATTCCTGTGTGGCGAGTTCCGCCCAGAATGCTTGGGGGTCAGCTTTGGCTTTATCGTAGAGGGCTTGGTACTCTTCTAGGCTTTTGATGTGAGCTTTTTGGGAGAATTCAGCGGGCGGCTGAAATAGGCGTTTTTCTTGGAGTATTGATTCGATGGTATCTTGTGACATCGTTCTTAACTTTAATTTTGGTTAGTCTTTGTAACTATTGTTTGCATAAGTTGGGGCAAAAGTATGTTTATTTTCCTTAAGACTTTGGGCAATTTTGTAATTGTTGTGGATGTGTGAGAAATTATGGTAGCGGTAAATGCTCAATTTTATCTTGATACTCATCATCAAACGATCCTTGATAAATCAAAATCAGTTCGTCAATATTTTGACCAATACTCATCTTGGTATTCAGTATAAATATTCCAGGAATATGGCGATTTTGTTCTAGATGATCTGTTAAATGAACGGGCATTGAGCGACGGTTATTGGTAACAAGAATGAAATTTTGAATTTCACACCAAATGAGAATTTCCGGGTCAAGAGTACCTTTAGGAGGTGTAGTGAGCTCTCCCACTGCGAGAACAACCACATCAGGATTACGTCTGCGAATTTGGGTAACATACGCAGGCTCGACATTTTCATCAAACAGATACTGGATTGCCATCAGCTTTTCTCATTACATCTCTTGCTGCTCTTAGTTTGCGGATTTTTTCATACACTGGACGAGGATTGCAACGTTGTTCTTCTCGCATTTTTTCGCCCCATTCCAGCCCTTCGGTTATGTATTTACCGACTGCTTCTTTGTTATGCAGGTAATACAAAATTGTCGCATAAACTTGTTCGAGAGTGAGGGATGTATAAATGTTAGCGATTTCTTCAGGAGTTCGAGCGCGAAATAGGTATTCATAGAGAATGGTTTCGATGCCAATGCGGGAACCTTGGAGTCGAATATCGTCAGGTCTTAGGAAGTTGAAATAGTCTTCTAGTTGCATAGCTGGTTGATTAAGGTAAGGGTTGATCATATTATAATACCTCAACAGAAGATCGCACAAAAGCCATGACCCAAAATTTAGGCATCTTCTTCATCTTCACCTGCACGCCGTTCGTATTCTAAAATGATACCCGTAAGTTCATCTGCTGGAATATCAGCTTGTGCAGATTTTGTATAAACAGTCAGTAAAATAATTCCGTTTTCAGTTTTGACATAATAAATCAGACGATAGCCGCCGCTTTTGCCTTTTTGAATATCGCTATTTCTGACTCTCACTTTAAAAACATCGTAACCAATCCCAGATATTTGATCTCCTGGTAACTCTCCCCGTTCAAGTTGTTCGATGACTGGTTGTATGTCATCACGAATACTGCGATATTTTTTGGCGAGGTTTCGTAAGTTTTTGGTAAATGTTGGTGCAGCTTCAACTTGAATCAATGGTTGCTCAGACATCATCAATTCCCTCCCAAATTTGGGCAACAGGAATTGTTTTGCCAGTCATTGCTTCATGCCAAGCTTGACGGAAATCTGCTAAAATTGCTTTTTTAGATTGCTCCTCTTCATTAATTTCTGTTACTTCGGGAATTAGCACAATTACTTCTACTCTGCTATTTTGCTCTAACTTTAGTGGCTCATCAACGCACAATTGTCCTTGCTTGTCGATCGTTGCCATCACTTTAATTGCTTTCATACTTACTCCTGGTAATCTAGACTGATGTAAAAGGCTAGTGAAAGTGATAATATTATATCAAATCTGCAATATCTTTTACATTAACAGCCGATCGCACAAAAGCCATGACTCAAAATTTAGAAGCAAGCCAACTTTCGTTAAATGACGTTCGCCACCTTCTCAAACTGGAAAGACAAACAGAAGGCTCTTTTACTGATGGCGTAATGGTTGGGGATTCAGGAAGACGAATTAAGGAAGTACACATGATTTAATTACTTCCTGATTTTATGATTAAAAATGCCCAACTCGTGCCAATATAGACTTATACCATCATAAAATTTATCATGCTTTTAACTGACATAGTAAATTTTTTAGGCAAACCCTACTTTCAAGCGCCCAACTGCCTAATTTATCAAATGGACTGCTTAGAAGCAATGTCAAAGCTCCCTGATGAATGCGTCAATCTTACTGTCACCAGTCCCCCCTATAACATTGGCAAAGAATACGAAAAAACACTACCACTTGATAAATATTTAAACTGGTGTGAAAGCTGGATAAGTGAAAATTATCGGCTCATCCTTCCTAACGGCGCTTTCTGGATCAACTTGGGGTATCTATCAATTCCCAATCAAGCCAAAGCTATCCCGATTCCCTATCTACTTTGGGACAAAATTCCTTTTTACCTAATCCAAGAAGTTATCTGGCACTATGGCGCTGGGGTTGCTGGTAGTAAGTTTTTTTCGCCACGCAATGAAAAGTTTCTTTGGTATGTTAAAAACCATAAAGACTATACCTTTAACCTAGATGATGTGCGCGATCCAAATGTCAAGTATCCTAATCAAAAAAAGAATGGCAAAATTAAAGTCAATCCCCAAGGCAAAAATCCGACTGATGTTTGGGAATTCCCCAAAGTAACTTCTGGTAAAAATAGAGCATCAAAAGAGCGAACGTCTCACCCCGCTCAATTTCCAAGTGCTGTCATACAGCGAATAATCAAAGCTTCATCCAATCCAAATGAAATTATTTTAGACCCTTTTCTGGGTTCAGGAACTACAGCGGTTGTTGCTTTAGATTTGCAGCGCACTATTATCGGATTTGAGATTTGTGAGGAATACTGCGATTTAGCTGCCAACCGAATTGATGATTTTCTCAGACAAAAGCAGATTAGTGAAGCTCAATTATCTTTATTTTAAAGAGTGTAAATTTTGCTCAATAGGCAATTTCAGCAACTTATATCGCTCTACATCAGGGCTTAATTTAGCTTGCTGACCAGTGGCCGCTGTTTGCCCGATTGAAAAAAAGTTTAATGAATTGCGATAAATTTATGGGAAACTAAAAAATAGTCCATAACTGGCACTAGCTGACCGCGAAGTCGTGACCCAAAACCAACCTACCAAACTGGAAACTGATCAGCCAGTCAAATTAAAAAGTATGGAAATTGAAAAAGCTGGACACCATGCGTTAGAGCTTTTTAAGTTTGATCGCAACCAAATCGAAGCCTTGCGGGTAGCTATTGGGGCGGCAGAAAGTTTACAAAAATGGACGCTAAATAATCCCTCTGTTGCCACCTATCCCAGTACCAGTCCCCTGTTGGCCTTGCAGGTGATTCTCTCCAAAATCCGCGAACGCCATCAGTTTGTCGGACATCGGAGCACCGTCAGGAGTGTCTGTTTTAGCCCGAATCAAGATGCGATCGCCACAGCCTCCATTGACGGTAGCGCCCAATTGTGGAACTTGCAGGGTAAGTGTTTGGTGACTTTTAGCGGACACAAAGACTGGGTAAATAGTGTTAGTTTTAGCGCGAATCAAAGTGCGTTAGCGAAGCCCTCGAAGAGGATCGCCACTGCATCCGATGACAAAACCGCCAAATTGTGGGACTTACAAGGCAATTGTTTGATGACATTCACCGGCCATAACGACTGGGTAACTAGCGTCTGTCTTAGCCCCACTGTGGCCGCGCTGGTGACGGCTTCCTATGACGGTACTGCCAAATTGTGGGACTTCCAAGGCAACTGTTTGGTGACTTTCAGCGGACATCAGCAATCGGTGACAAGTGTCTGTCTCAGCCCGAAAGGAGACACACTGGCCACCGCATCCTATGATGGTACCGCCAAATTGTGGGACTTCCGAGGCAACTGTTTGGTGACTTTCAGCGGACATGATGGATGGGTAACTAGCTTGAGTTTTAGTCCGACGGTCAATGCGATCGCCACAGCATCCTATGACGGTACCGCAAAATTGTGGGACTTAGAAGGCAATTGTTTAGTAACATTTACCGGACATGATAGTTGGATTACTAGCCTCAGTTTTAGCCCTAGTGGAGATGCAATTGCTACCGCTTCTAACGATCGCACCGCCAAACTTTGGGACTTACAAGGCAATTGTTTGGTAACATTCAGCGGACATGATAGTTGGATCACCAGCCTAAGTTTCAGCCCCACAGGAGATGCACTTGCTACAGCATCGAACGATCGCACTGCCAGATTGTGGCACTTACAAGGCAACGATTTAGTGACTTGTAGCGGACATCAAAAATCAGTAAATAGCGTTAGTTGTAGTCCCTATCAAGATAGAATTGCCACAGCTTCCAATGACCGCACCGCCAAATTGTGGAACTTCCAAGGCAAATGTTTAGTAACATTCACCGGACATACTGACTGGGTAACAAGTGTTAGTTGTAGCCCCAATCAACCTAGAATCGCCACGACTTCCAGAGACGAAACTGCCAAATTGTGGAACTTCCAAGGCAAATGTTTGGCGACTTTTATCGGACATCTTGACTCTGTATGGAGTGTTTGTTTTAGTCCAAAGGGAGATACAATTGCTACTGCTTCAAGGGACGCTACTGCAAAAATGTGGAACCTCCGGGGCAAATGTTTGATGACTTTCACCGGACATCAAAACTGGGTAACAAGTGTTAATTTTAGCCCAAAGGGAGATGCAATTGCCACTGCTTCCAGAGATGATACTGCAAAGTTGTGGAACTTCCAAGGCAAATGTTTAGCGACTTTGATTGGACATCTTGACTCTGTATGGAGTGTTTGTTTTAATCCCCATCGAGATGTCATTGCTACTGCTTCTAATGACGGTACTGCAAAATTGTGGGATTTATATGGCAACTGTTTGGTGACATTCACTGGACATGATGGGCCGGTGTTGAGTGTTTGTTTTAGCCCGACGGGAGATACACTTGCTACTGCTTCAATTGATCGCAGTGTTAAATTGTGGGATTTGCGGGGCAATTTATTGGCGGAGTATCGCGGCTATCAGGGGAATTTGAGCTTAGGTGAGGCAAATTTTGTGGATTTGAAAACTCCGATTTATAGTGTTTGTTTTAGTCGGGATGGCAAGTTTTTGATTGCGGGTTCGGAGGATGGAATGGTGCGGTTTTGGCCTGTGGAAAGTTTGGATGAGTTGTTGGTGAGGGCGAGAAAATGGCTGGGTTAGATTTTTTAGGAATTACGAACAGATAACCTTTCGGGTTATTTAGGAATGATTTAACCGCAGAGACCGCAGAGGGCACAGAGGAAGAGAAAAGAGAGATGAATAATTTAGATATTTTTTGGCGAGGCTGCGTAAGTTTTTTGTAAATGTTGGTGCAGCTTCAACTTGAATTAATGGTTGTTCAAACATCATCAATTCCCTCCCAAATTTTGACAACAGGAATCGTTTTTCCGGTCATTGCCTCATGCCAAGCTTGACTAAAGTCTGCTAAAATTGCTTCTTTAGATTCTTCCTGTTCATTGATTGCTATTTTTTTACTTGTTAAAACTGGTGTTAACTTCAACAACTTATCCAGTGTTTCCTTGGCCGATACTTGCAATTGAACCTCACCAATATCAAATCGAGGGTCTTCAATCAAATCTGGATCGCTGCAATAAGCATCAACATCGGCAAACAACTTGTCTAAAATACGAAATTCTATTCCTTGGAGATTATTGTCACTTTTAAATACTTCTAAAAATTGCTGTTCAAACTGATCGGCGTTGATTTTACTGTCTGCAAAACTTTGTAATAACTTGATATACTTCTCCATGTTTATCCACCTCCAATATCTCCAGTCGCACTTAATTCAGCAATTTGGGCAGAATTCAGCTTCCAGGCGCTAACAAAATTGTCTCCTGCGTCCACTATAACATTTAAATTAGTTGCAGGGTCAAAGTAGTGCTTTACTGGTTGCCGGCGATAAGTACCCACAATTTCCTGCACTCCCTGTTTCTGGACATGACTTTGAATAGCTGCTGCAAATGCTGATGCTGTTTGCAAGTTATAATTGCCTGAAACACCAAAATCGGTAGCGTGTTTGAATTTCTTTTGAATTTGGCGATCAGATATAGGCAGATTTATAGACATATTGAAGTCAAGATTTATTAAATATTTACAATTGGCTTTGACAGAAGGCCAACTCTTATTTTAATATCAGGAAGGGTTCAACCCTAAAAATGTAGGTAAGAAAATGTCTGAACTTAGACAAAATCTAATTACTAGAGATTGGGTAATCATCGCTACCGATCGCGCCAAAAGACCAGATCAATTCAAAAACCAGAAAAAATCAACGCAAATCATACCATCTCACTGTCCCGATTGTCCATTTTGCGTGGGAAATGAGGAAGATGGAACTTTAGAAACCTTCCGTTTGGGCGATGATCGTACCCCGTGGAAAGTCAGGGCAATTCGCAACAAATATCCCGCCCTTTCCCCAACAGCAGAACCAATGAGGATATCGTCAGGAATTCACCGCACGATGTCGGGAATCGGAGTTCATGAAGTAATTGTCGAAAATCCCAGGCACGATTTGACGACTGCTTTGTTGACCATTGAAGAGGTGACAGACATACTTTTCGTATACCGCCAGCGTTATTTGGAAATTAGAAAATATCCTCATATTGAAACAATTATTATCTTCAAAAATCACGGGGAAAGTGCAGGGACTTCCCTCGAACATCCTCACTCGCAGATAGCAGCTACGCCCGTTGTACCTCACCTGTTTCGCAACCGTATCGATGAAACTGTCAGATATTTTGATGATACGGGAGAGTGTTTGTTTTGCCTGACTTTGGAAGATGAGTTAAGGGCGGCTGAAAGAATTATTTTTGAGAGTAAACATTTTGTGGCTTTTATCCCTTATGCTGCACTTTCTCCGTTTCACATTTGGATTTTCCCCCGCCGTCATTCTTCGTCCTTTGATGACATTACTGATCCAGAGATTACTGACCTTGCTTATACTTTGAAAACTGTACTTGCTCAACTTTATTATGGATTGAACAATCCCGATTACAACTATACTATTCGTTCTGTGCCGATCGCAGAACAAGCAACAAAATATTTTCACTGGTATATTGCGATTATTCCCAGAGTGTCTAAGCAAGCCGGGTTTGAGTTGGGTAGCGGGATGTTTATCAACACTGCTTTACCGGAGGAAAGTGCTGAGTTTTTGCGATCGACTATAATTCCTCTCGATTCGCCCTAACGAGGGCGGGCACGGGGGCGGGCGGGCACGGGGGCACCGCCCCTACAAAAATATCCCTATTCCCAATTCCCTATTCCCAATTCCCTATTCCCAATTCCCTATTCCCAGTATCAAAATAAACCTTCGACATACTGCCAATAATCATCGCTAAGACTAGCTTTCAATATCTCTCTAATCTTAGCGTCGATCGCCAATTGATCGCCAGCCATATCGCAATTATCACCAGTTTCCAAGCAATCATCGGAGAAATGTTGTTGCAGATGCGAGAGTCGATCGGCAAAATTAGCCAAAAAGTGATGTTCGTTTACCCATTCTGCCGGATCTGGTATTGCTGAACTAGCCAAGGTCCGATCGACTAAATCATTGTGGAAACCATTGTCTGTCTGGTTTTTCATATTTCAGTTTCTCAAAAACTTGAATTTGCACCTAGTTAGCAGCCCATTGTATCTTAATCTTAACTCTGAATGATCGCTGCGATCGACCGATCGCGATCGCACTGATCAATTTGTGTATTTTGGGCGATCGCGATCAATTCCAGTTAGTCAATTATGTGCTAGGATACAAGCTCAACTGCAAGTCAGTGATTTTACCTCCATCAAAATACATTCTAGCAGCATCCCGTGACCTTTTTTCTCGGAAATGTTAACAGCCTACAAAATTAGTATGTAAATTCATGAACGTACAAATTTTCGATTTACTTGCTAACGATGAAGTCAAAATTCAACAAGTAGCCACACTACTATTCTCAGAAAGATCAGGTACGATCGATAATTGGTAATAGGTAATAGGTAATAGGTAATAGGTAATTGGTAATAGGTAATGCCCTATACCCTATGCCCCATGCCCCATGCCCCATGCCCCATGCCCCATTACCCTGTACCTCACCTAACTGAGAAAGGCTATAATTTATGTTTACACCACTCCCCGAAGCAAGAGAAAATCTTAGAAAATCCCCTCGCAACCCTTGGTTTTTTGGTATTTTACTTGTGATTGTTCTATTGATTGGCTTAATTATGAAATCCTACCTAAATAAACCACAACTTTTAACCGATCCATTTCTGCAACTCCCAACAGCAAACTCCGTGCGAGTTGTCTGGTTTACCGAATTTGCAGGTATTAGCAACAAAGTCATTTATGGCGAAGAGTTGAGTCAAAGTGCCATTGCAACTACCACGAAACTAAGTCGCACTCGCGAAGACAAAGACTCGTACATTTCAGATCAGCGGAAACATGGGATTGTTGATAACAATTCAATTGTTCGCGATATCTGGCGTCACGAAGCAAAAGTTGCCAATTTAATTCCTGGTGTTACCATTCCTTATTTAGTTACCAGTGACAGAGAAGACAACGAATCTGTCAGCAGCAAAACTTTCACTCTTTCACCAACACCAACAGCAGGAGTTCCCCTCCAAATTCTCCTGACTTCCGATCATCAATTGATGCCAATGACAGCAGCAAATCTCCAGAAAGTAGCTGAAACAATTGGCAAAGTTGATGCCGTTTTCATGGCTGGTGATTTAATCAATATAGCCGATCGCGCTTCTGAATGGTTCGATGACGTCCGCGGCCGCGCTTTCTTTCCCTGCTTGCAAGGGCGTGGCTTCTCTCAACTCGACAAAAACGGCACCCAAACAGTATACACCGGCGGCGAACTGATTCAACACGCACCTTTATTTCCCGCCATTGGCAACCATGAAATTATGGGCAGATTTTCCACAGTTAGCAAACTCAACGACCAATTCAACGATCCGTTTCCGCGCGCTGCTGCTGAGAAAATCTACCAATCCAAAACTCAAAAATCTGCCGTAACAGACAAAGATACTTGGCTGAAAAACAATACTTTTAATAGCGATACTTACAACGAAATTTTCACTCTTCCAGGTAACAAAAAATACTATGCTGTCACTTTTGGTGATGTGCGGTTAGTGACTCTATATATTACGAATATCTGGCGAACTCCCAACCTAGATCCAGATGCAAAAGGCAGATATCGGGAATCTAACAAAGATTTTAACAACTCTGAAAAATGGGGATATGGACAGCATATTTTTGAGCCGATTGCCAAGGATAGCCCTCAATATAATTGGCTGCAAAAAGAGTTAAATAGCCCGGAATTCCAGCAAGCAAAATATAAAGTTGTGATGTTTCACCATCCGCCCCATTCTCTGGGCGACAATATAGTACCGGCTTATACTGACCCAGTACAAATAGTCGATCGCGATGAAAAAGGTAATATTAAGATGGTGCGTTACGAGTATCCAAAAAAACAAGATTATATTATTAGAGATGTAATTCCGCTGTTAGAAAAAGCCAAAGTACAGTTAGTATTGTACGGACATTCACACCTGTGGAATCGGTTTGTTAGTCCCAGTGGAATGCACTTTTTAGAGACTTCTAATGTTGGCAACAGTTATGGCGCTTTCTCAGGGAAAAAACGCAGATTCGTGCCACCAGCCGATCGCGAAGATTACACTGCAATTGGAGACCCCAATGGTCTAAATCCTGCGATACCAACAATTACACCGCTACTAGAAAATGGTCAGCCACTGCCATATATTGACAGTAATGATATTACAGCTTTCAGCATTTTTGATACCGATGATGGTGTTGTGAGTAGCTACTATTTTGATACCCGAAAGCCGGAGTCCGATGTCGTAAAATTTGATGAATTTAAGTTAAAAAATTCATAAATTGGGAATGGGGAATTGGGAATGGGGAATGGGGAATGGGGAATTGGGAATGGGGAATTGGTAATGCCCATTGGTGTCAACTTAAGGTTCATTCCACAGTCCGGCAAGGGTTGAAACCCCTGCCTCAAAGCGCAAGTCCTCTCAAAGAGGACTGAAGAACTCCTGCCGTCCTCTTTGAGAGGACTGTCTTCTATTA